>DCGW01000048.1 GCA_002315335.1 Firmicutes bacterium UBA1768
AGCTTCAACTATTCCTTAAATCCATAGATTTTTCAGATGACTGCACAGATTTTTGCTTAAAATTACAAAAATCTGTGCAATTTCACGATACGTCTATTATGCGAGCGCATCTTAATTCCCGAATATAGATTTAAGGAATAGTTGCCTTGAAAATATTCAGAAATATTGAAGATATTTTAGTCAATTATTTATTGATTTTTTCGGCGATGCATGAAAGAATCCTGTAAATAAACCCTTGGTATTCTACCGCTTTTGTTATAACAAAAAACAGGCTATAGCTTGTTCTCAAACTAAGGTTCCGCTTGTAAAAAGGTTATTTTAATTAATTTTATAGACATTAATATATAGTAGATAATCAATATAGGTCCATTACCCTCCCCCTCATCAAAAATACACAAGCCTATTTCCTCCAACCGCTTCACTACTTTTCCAACTTATGTTATAATGACCTTTACGGAGGTAGACAAATGAGTGATTCAAGAGAAAAAGTCAGCAAGGCACAATCAGTTGCGTCTGAAAGAAGAATACTCAGAGGGATTACAATAATACTTATAATTCTGCTTTTACTGGTAGGGATTAAGGGGAGCGTTTCAGTTCTGAATTTAAAATCCGAACAATCCAAAGTTGAAAAAAATTATGATGATCTTAAAGTGGAACGGGACGACCTGCGACAAGAGCTTAAACATATTAACACATCAGATTATATAGAACAGACCGCCAGAGATATGCTTAAAATGGTCATGCCTGGTGAAATTCTCTACATTATTAAAGATAGGGATAGTGAAAACAACCAGGCAGACACATCAAATAATACTGATAACTGAGATTGGTGAGAATTAATGACAGATAATACAATAATCAGCGAAGTAATTGTAGTAGAAGGTAAAGACGACGAGGCTGCGGTAAAAAAAGCAGTAAATGCTGAAATCATTACCACTCATGGTTACGGATTGTCCGCAGCAGTTTATAAGCGTATCGAAGAAGCCTATAA
Organism: Firmicutes bacterium UBA1768; assembly: GCA_002315335.1. Lineage (GTDB taxonomy): Bacteria > Bacillota > Clostridia > Peptostreptococcales > Anaerovoracaceae > UBA1768. The sequence goes on from DCGW01000048.1 coordinate 992, forward strand.
TCGTTGCGGCATTATTATTTTTACTGACCCTGACTATGCAGGATCAAATATCAGGAGAAAGCTTTCGGAAAAGTTTCCAAAGGCAAAGCACGCATATATTTCAAAAGCTGCAGGCACAAAGAAGAATGATATTGGCGTCGAAAACGCTTCACCTGAGGCCATTCTTGCCGCACTAAAAGCAGTTCATGCAGAAACCGCAGAAAAAAGAACAGCCTTTTCCACAGCAGACCTCTACGCGAATGGGCTTTTGAGCGGAGAAAATGCTGCGCAGCGCAGGGATAAGGTCGGAGAAATCCTCGGCATTGGCTATGGAAATGCAAAAACATTTTTAAACAGATTAAATAATTACGGAATAACCGAAGAAGAGTTCAGAAAGGCAGTAGACAGTCTATGAGCAGAAGCTTTAACGAAAAACAGATAAAACAGATTATGTCGATGAATAATGCCGGCTTTTCTAAAAAGCTCGGTCAGAACTTTTTGACAGACTTTGGCGTAATTGAAGACATTGTTTTCGGCGCAGGTGTGACGGAAGCGGACCATGTAATAGAGATTGGCCCGGGAATAGGCGTTCTAACCTCCGAAATCGCGGAATATGCCGGACTCGTTACAGCAGTTGAAATTGATAAGAAACTCATTCCTATTTTAAAGCAAACACTTGTCGGGCTCGAAAATGTTGAGATACTCAATGACGATATTTTGAAAACCGACATAAATAAGCTGATAAATGAGGCAAAGGGAAAAAATCCGGGACTTAAAAACGTAAAAATAATCGGAAACCTGCCATACTACATAACAACGCCAATAATAATGAAGCTTTTGGAATCCAACTTGCCTGCTGAAAGCATTACCATAATGATGCAGAAGGAGGTAGCGGACAGACTGACAGCTGAAGCAGGAAAAAAGGCATATGGAGCTATCACACTTGCAGTACAATATTATTGCACAATTGAAACAATAGTCCAGGTACCTGCAGACTGCTTTGTGCCCAAGCCAAAGGTAGACTCAACCGTACTACGACTTGATATTCGCAAAGAAAAACCGGTAGACCTTGTTGATGAGACCGTTTTCTTTGAAATAATAAAGGCAGCCTTTGGGCAGAGAAGAAAAACCCTGTTAAACTGTTTAACCGGATATAAAGAGCTGTCAAAGGAGGCAACCTCTGAGCTGCTCTCAGGGCTCGGCATAGACCCTGTAAGGAGAGGAGAAACGCTGACTATTGAAGAATATGCTGTGATAGCAAACGAGTTAGCAAAATAAAAGGGGGGAGAACAATGTATAAAATATTAGTAGCAAATGATGATGGATATAATGCTCCTGGGATTTGCCACCTTGTTGAAGCATTATCGGTGCTCGGAGAGGTTTATGTTGTAGCCCCAAGGAGTCAAAAGTCGGCCTGCGGTCAGGCGATAACCATGCACCATCCTATGCTTGTAAACGAAGTTTCGCTTCCGTATGCTAAAAGAGCCTGGGCTGTGGACGGATTTCCGGCAGACTGTGTAAAGCTTGGAATCAGAGAGTTTACAAAAGACATAGACATAGTAGTTGCAGGAATAAATATGGGCTCAAACGTAGGCTACGACACTATGTACTCAGGAACCGTCGGCGCTGCTGCGGAAGCGGCCTTTTGCGGAAAGCCTGCCATAGCGGTTTCAATTTGCAACCCAAAGCCGCAGCACTATGAAGCTGCAAGAAATATTGCTGTAAGAGCGACAAAGCTCATACTTGACAACGGAATGGACGATGAAACCATGCTTAACATAAATATTCCCGACCTTCCGATAGAAGAAATAAAAGGTGAGCGAATAACAACCTTAGGCTATATAAGATACGAAGAAAACTTTAAAAACGACGAGACAACCACAGGTCAGCCGTTTTATTGGTATAAGGGAGTCCCAATCAGAACCCCGCAGGTACCGTCGAGCGATATTCAGGCCATTCGAGATGGCTATATTTCCATTACACCGCTTCACTTTGATATTGCGGATTATAAGCGAATGGAAATCTATAAAAGAATGTTTGATATTTAACAAAGTGCGAAGAAAGTGCCGGGCCGAGAAGTTTTAGGAACAATAGAGCGGCTGACCGACATGAAAAGGAGAAATGTATGAAAAACAGACTAAGCAAGGAAAACTGTCTGCTTGTTGCAATCGATTACCAGGAAAAGCTGGTACCTGCAATGTGTGAAAAGGAGGGCCTGATAGATGCTTCTTCAAGGCTGATGGAGGGCTTCAAAATATTTAATATGCCTGTTTTAGTAACTGAGCAATATCCAAAGGGGCTCGGAACAACCGTGGAAGAAATCAAGAGCTCCAGCCCTGAAGACGCACAATATTTTGCAAAATCAAGCTTTTCAGCCTATGATGACGAGGGCTTTGTTGAAGCTTTTAAAAAGGTAAACAGAAAAAATGTAGTTGTTATGGGCATTGAGACTCATGTCTGTGAGGAGCAAACCGTCCTCGATATGCTTGGTGAGGGCTGCAACGTATATGTTCCGGCTGATTGCGTATCCTCAAGAAAAGCCTTTGACAGGGACACTGCAATAGAGAGAATGAAGGCTGCAGGAGCAATTATTACAACCTATGAAGCTATCCTTTTTGAGATATTAAGGGGTGCAGGTGAGGCGGAATTCAAGCAGATTTCAAAGTTAGTAAAGTAAAGCCAAATAAAGTGTCTGACATTTAGGCCTGAGGGTTTTATTGTTGAAATTATGCGGAAAAAGTGTTAAAATAAGATAATGCAGCTTTGGAAAGATTTCAGAGCTATTATCGAAACGGAAATAAAAATGCGGGGTAATCATATAAAAGTCGTGAAGCAAATCGAAAAAGACCCGGCAAATATGAAGGGAGAAAACAAAATGAGAGAAGTAGTAATCGTAAGTGCTGCAAGAACTCCTGTGGGAAGCTTCGGCGGCAGCATGAAAAACATACATGCTGTTACACTGGGTGAAATTGCAGTAAAAGAAGTAATTAAAAGAGTAAACCTTAAGCCTGAAATGGTAGACGAGCTCATTTTTGGCTGCGTACTTCAGGGTGGTTTAGGTCAGAACATCGCAAGACAGGTTTGTCTTAAGGCCGGCCTTCCTATCGATGTACCTGCATTCACAATCAACAAGGTTTGCGGATCCGGACTCAGAGCAGTAGAACTCGCAGCACAGATCATCAAGGCTGGCGACGCTGAAATCGTTGTTGCCGGTGGTGCAGAGAACATGAGCGCTACAGCTTATGCATTCCCAAAGGCTCGTTATGGAGCTAGAATGGGCAACACACCTATGATCGATATGATGGTAAACGATGGACTTTGGGAAAAGTTCAACAACTATCACATGGGTATGACAGCTGAAAACGTTAATGAACAGTGGGGAATTACACGTGAACAGCAGGATGAATTCGCACTTATTTCACAGCAGAGAGCAAGCGCAGCACAGAAGGCTGGCAAGTTCAAGGATGAAATCGTTCCTGTAGTTATCAAGGGTAAGAAGGGCGACATCGTATTCGAAGAAGATGAATATATTAAGCACGACGCTACAGCTGAAGGTATGGCTAAGCTTAAGCCAGCATTCAAGCCAGATGGAGGCAGCGTAACAGCAGCTAACGCATCCGGTATCAATGACTCCGGCGCAGCGGTAGTAGTTATGAGCGCTGAAAAGGCAGCTGAACTCGGACTCAAGCCACTCGCTAAGATCGTTTCCTACGCATCAGGCGGAGTTGATCCTAAGATCATGGGCGTTGGACCAGTTCCAGCATCAAGAAAAGCTCTTGCAAAGGCTAACCTCACAATTGCTGACATCGACCTCGTAGAAGCTAACGAAGCATTCGCAGCACAGTCTCTCGCAGTAAGAAAAGACCTCGGTCTTGACCCAGAGAAGACAAACGTAAACGGCGGAGCTATCGCTCTTGGACACCCAATCGGAGCATCCGGTTGCCGTATCCTCATCACACTTCTTTACGAAATGCAGAGAAGACCTGAAGCTAAGAAGGGTCTTGCAACACTTNNTCACAATCAACAAGGTTTGCGGATCAGGTCTCAGAGCTGTCAGCCTCGCTGCACAGATTATTAAAGCCGGCGACGCAGACATCATCGTTTGCGGCGGTACAGAATCTATGTCAGGCTCACCATATATCGTTCCATCAGGCAGATGGGGACAGAAAATGGGCGACGGCAAATACGTTGACCTTATGATTAAGGATGGTCTTTCAGACTTCTTCTATGGTCACCACATGGGCGTAACCGCAGAAAACGTAGCAAGAGAATGGGGCATTTCAAGAGAAGACATGGACGCACTCGCAGTTGAATCTCAGAAGAGAGCGACAGCGGCAATTCAGGCAGGCAAGTTCAAGAACGAAATCGTTCCTGTAGCTGTTTTCCAGAAAAAAGGCGATCCAATAGTATTTGATACAGACGAATATCCAAAGCCAGGCTCAAATATTGAAAAAATTTCAAAGCTTCAGCCTGCATTCACAAAGGATGGAACAGTAACAGCTGCCAATGCTTCAGGCATTAACGACGGCGCTGCAGCTTTCATCTTAATGTCAAAGGAAAAGGCTGAGGAGCTCGGTCTTAAGCCTCTCTGCACAATCAAAGCCTATGCTTCAGGCGGAGTAGACCCGAGAGTAATGGGCACAGGCCCTATCCCAGCTTGCCGTAAGGTTCTCAAGAAGGCTGAACTCGAGGTTGACGACCTTGACCTCATCGAGTCAAACGAAGCCTTCGCTGCACAGGCATTAGCAGTTTCAAGAACCCTTGGTTTTGACAGCAGCATAACAAATGTTAACGGCGGAGCTATCGCACTTGGTCACCCAATCGGTGCATCAGGCGGCAGAATTCTCTGTACTCTCCTTTACGAAATGATAAAGAGAGACGTCAAGCTCGGTCTTGCAACACTCTGTATCGGAGGCGGCATGGGAACAGCAATGGTCATCGAAAGGGAAGAAGGCAAGAGCACAAAGGCTGAAAGACTTGAAGCAAAAGCAAAGGCTGTAAAGGAAGACTAAGCGAAAATATCACTATTCGATAAAAATGTGAATTTGAAAAGGCTATGGCAGAAATGCCATAGCCTTAACTTTGTGTTGAGCATGGGTATAAGCTGAAAAAAACAAGAAGAAAAAGCTTGACTTTATCGCACTAAAGTGATAAACTAATGAAGCTGACGAAAAGTCCTGAATTTCAGGGAAAATCAGCCATAATAATTATCAATACTACATAGTTGTCGATAAATCCACGACTATTTGCTGATAAAAAACCAATGCAAACGAAAGGAAATAATCATGCTGATTGATGAAAAAGATTTAAAGCGAGAAGAGAGCGCAATATTCAGACTACGTTCCCTTTATCAGGGCAAGGGATATTCAAGATATAAGATGAGCAAGTTTGAGGAATATGACTTGTATGTCAGAAACAAGGATTTTTTGGTATCAGACAATATCATCACCTTTACCGATACCAACGGCAAGCTTTTAGCGTTAAAGCCGGACGTTACCCTCTCAATAATCAAAAACTCCAAAGAGGTTAAGGGCGAGGTTCAAAAGGTTTATTACAACGAAAATGTATATCGTGTAACAAGAAAAACCGGGAGCTATGGTGAAATCTCGCAGACAGGTATAGAATGCTTCGGAGATATTACCAGAGAAAATATTGCAGAAGTAACCCTGCTCGCTGCAAAGAGCCTCGAAACAATAGCAGACGATTACAAGCTGGATCTGTCGCATATGGGCTTGATTTCAGGTCTTCTCGACCAATATATTCTCAGCGATGCGGATATAGAAGCTATACTTAATTACATCAGAGAAAAGAACAGTCACGATTTGCTGTCACTCAACACTCTGCCAGACGATCTGTTAAAAAAGCTGGAAATAATAATAAATTCATACGGAAAGCTCTCAGATGTACTGCCAAAACTGGAAAAAATTTCCAGCGGAACAAGGATGAAGGCAGCGCTCGAGGAGATAAAAGCAGTATTAAAGGTACTTGAGACAGAAGGTCTCAGCGATAAAATCGATGTGGATTTCTCCATTGCCAACGACATGAACTATTACAGCGGCATTGTATTTCAGGGCTTTATCCCGGGAATACCAACCTCTGTTCTATCAGGCGGAAGCTACGACAATCTCATGAAGAAGCTTGGCAAGACCAGCTCGGGTATAGGCTTTGCGGTTTATCTTAATCTTCTCGAAAGGCTGGACGACCCAGAGCCTGAGGCAGTAAGGAACACAGACAAGATAATGCTTAATGTGGCGCTTCCAAAGGGCAGACTCGGTGACTCAGTATACGAGATGTTTGAAAAAGCGGGATTTGAGTGCCCCGGCTTCCGCGACAAGGGAAGAAAGCTGATATTTGAAAACAAGGAAGTAGGCATCAGATACTTCTGGGTTAAGCCATCAGATGTAGCAATTTATGTCGAAAGAGGAGCGGCAGACATAGGCGTTGCCGGTAAGGATATTTTATTAGAGTATAATCCGGATATTCATGAGCTTCTCGACCTTAAGGTGGGAATTTGCCGAATGGCGGTTGCCGCGGAAAAGGGATATAAAGAGCAGGCAGAAAAGACTTTAAGAGTAGCAACAAAATTTGTAAATATTGCAAAAGAATACTACGCGCAGAAGGGTCGAGATATAGACATAATCAAGCTCAACGGCTCTATAGAGCTGGCGCCTATCCTCGGTCTTTCAGACGTTATTGTTGATATAGTTGAAAGCGGAAACACACTCAAAGCCAATAACCTTGAGCCTATAGAAGAAATTCTGCCTATCAGCGCAAGGCTTATTGCGAACAAAACCTCCTTTGAGTTCAAGACAGAGAAGATAGAACAGGTTATGACGGGGCTTAAAAAACAAATAGGAGAAAACAGGTAATGATGAAGATATTAAGAGCGGAAACTGCCTCAAGAGACGAAATCTTTGCAAGAGCGGTTGCCGAAGTAGATGTAGAAAAGGTCGTCTTCGACATAATTGCAGACGTAAGGAAAAGAGGCGACGAAGCGTTATTCTACTATAACGAAAAATTTGACAAGGCCAAGCTGACTGAGCTTAGAGTAACTAAGGAAGAAATAGAGGCCGCATATAAGGAAACTGAACCGGAATTTCTGGAAATAATTAAAAAAGCAGCTAAAAATATCACAGCATTCCACTCAAATCAGGTGAGAAAGGGTTTTGAAATAAAGGGAGAAGACGGAGTAATATTAGGCCAGAAAATCACCCCTATTGAGGCTGTTGGTCTATACGTGCCGGGGGGAACCGCTTGTTACCCTTCAACTGTACTCATGGACAGCATTCCTGCTAAGATTGCAGGCTGCTCGAGAATTCAGATAATAACCCCGCCGGGAGCTGATGGAAAGATTGACAGCAAAATCCTCGTTGCGGCTGATATTGCCGGAGTTACCGACATTTTCAAGGTAGGCGGAGCTCAGGGAGTAGCGGCGCTCGCTTACGGTACAGAAAGTATTCCTAAGGTAGACACGATTGTTGGTCCGGGAAATGCCTTTGTTGCAGAGGCAAAGCGACAGGTTTTTGGCAGAGTTTCAATAGATATGATAGCCGGGCCGAGTGAAGTAATGGTAATTGCAGACGAGAGCGCAAATGTTGAATGGCTGGCTGCGGACCTGCTTTCTCAGGCAGAGCACGACAAGATGGCTTCAGCAGTGCTGTTGACAGACAGCGAAAGTCTTGCCGAGGCGGTTGCAAAGGAGGTTGACAGACAGGCTGCCCTTCTGCCTCGTTCTGAAATAGCGGAAACGTCAATTAATAATAACGGAAAAATTATCATCTGCGAAATGGCAGAAGCGATAGACCTTGCAAACGAGCTTGCACCGGAGCACTTAGAGCTCTGCGTAAAGGATCCGTTCAAAATGCTCGACTCCATTAACAACGCAGGGTCGGTATTCTTAGGAAACTACTGTCCGGAGCCATTAGGCGACTATATGGCAGGTCCGAACCACACGCTTCCTACAGGTGGTACGGCAAGGTTTTCAAACCCGCTTTCGGTTGACGACTTTATAAAAAAGACACAATATAGCTATTATACGCCAGAAGCGCTGGAAAAGATTGCCGACCAGGTCGCATATTTTGCAAGAAAAGAAGGTCTTGAGGCTCACGCAAGAAGTGTTCTCAAGAGGAAATAAGAGAGAAGTACAATGAGTAGATTTTTAAATGAGCGGTTCAGGACTATAGAGGAATACACCCCAGGAGAACAGCCCCAGAACATGCACGAATTTGTAAAGCTTAACACTAACGAGTCACCCTTTCCGCCGTCACCCGGAGTGATTGCAGCGGTAAATGGGGCAGAGGCCGAAAAGCTAAGGCTCTATTGTGACCCTGACTGCAAGGTTCTCATTTCAAAGATGGCGAAGCTTTATGGTGTTGGGCAAGAAAACATTTTCCTGTCGAACGGCTCAGACGATATTCTGAATTTTATCTTTATGATATTCTGCGATGACGGAGTCGTTTATCCGGAAATCAGCTACGGCTTTTACAAGGTATATGCGGAGCTGCACGGTGTAAAGGATATAAAGGTACCACTAAAGAAGGATTTTTCTTTAGATCCTGCCGACTACTGCGGAGCAGGAAAAACCGTAGTTATAGCGAACCCAAACGCCCCGACAGGAAGGGCTATCGGGCTTGACGAAATAGAAAAAATCCTCAAATCAAATCCGGACAACCTTGTGGTAATAGACGAGGCCTATGTTGATTTTGGCGGAGAATCGGCTGTGAAGCTGACTAAAAAATACGAAAACCTGTTGGTAGTTCAAACCTTTTCAAAGTCGAGAAGCATGGCGGGAGCAAGGCTGGGCTTTGCGGTTGGAGCGGCGCCGATAATCGCTGACCTTACAAAAATAAAGTATTCGACAAACCCGTACAACATCAACAGACTCACTCAGGCGGCAGCATGTGCGGCGATTGATGAGGATGAGTATTATAGGGCAAACGCAAAGCTGATAATGGAAAACAGAGAATATACTTCTACAGAGTTACAAAAGCTGGGATTTGAAGTTATTCCTTCCAAGGCGAACTTTATATTTGCAAAGTCAGACAAAATAGACGGCGAAGAGCTATACCAGCTGCTCAAAGAAAAAAAGATATTGATAAGACACTTTACTATTCCTGCCATTAGCCAGTATAATAGAATTACTATTGGAACGAGAGACCAGATGGACATATTTTTAGAAGCAGTAAAAGAAATTCTGAAAAGGAGAATCTGATGAGAAAAGCGGAAATAAAAAGAGAAACCAAGGAAACAAATATCAGCCTTTCACTGATTATTGAGGGGAGCGGCAAATCAAAGCTCGACACAGGAGTGGGGTTTTTAGATCATATGTTAGACCTTTTCGCAAAGCATGGTCGCTTTGACCTGAGTATCAGCTGCAAGGGAGATACCGACGTTGATGACCACCATAGTGTTGAGGACATAGGTATCTGCTTAGGTCAGGCTTTTGCTCAGGCACTTGGTGATAAGAGAGGAATAAAAAGATATGCCGACATAAGCTTGCCGATGGACGAAGCGCTTATGCTTTGCGCTGTCGACATTTCAGGAAGAGGTTTTTTAGGATATAATGTTGAAGTTCCAACAGAAAAGGTAGGAAGCTTAGATACCCAGCTTATAGAAGAGTTTTTCTCCGCATTTACCAGAGAAGGCGGAATAACACTTCACTTTAAAGAGCTGGCAGGTAAGAATTCCCACCACATCATCGAAGCGTGCTTTAAGGCCTTAGGCAGAACTATGAGAGCTGCCTGTGAGATAGATCCTGCTTTTGCAGACGAAATCCCTTCATCTAAGGGCCTTATATAAAGGAGAAACCATGATTGCAATAATTGATTATGGGGTAGGCAACATTTTTTCGCTCTACTCCTCGTTTAAATTTATCGGGGCAGATGCGGTACTGACCTCTGATGTAGAAGAAATCAGAAGAGCCGACAAAATAATTCTGCCGGGGGTAGGCGCTTTTGCCGATGCTGCAGAAAAGCTCAGGCAGACGGGCCTTGATAAGATAGTATTAGAAGAAACTGCGAAGGGTAAGCCGCTGTTAGGCATTTGCCTCGGGATGCAGCTGCTCTTTGAAAAGAGCTATGAATACGGCGAACACGAAGGTCTTGGACTTATAAAAGGGTCCGTAAAGCCCATACAGCCAGTAGTTCCGGAAGGGTATAAAATCCCGCATATAGGGTGGAATGAGCTTCACTTCCCAAAAGGAAAGGAAAAGAGCCCTATTTTTAAATACACAAACGAAAAAGACTTCGTATATTTTGTTCACTCCTTCTATGGGGCTGACTGCGAGGAACAGACAATAGCAACTACAGAGTACAGCGCAGAGCTTACCGCTGCGGTTCAGAACGGCAACGTTTACGGAACTCAGTTCCACCCGGAAAAGAGCGGCAGCGTAGGAATGGGCATACTCAGGGCCTTCTGCGAGCTATAGAAAGGAGAGGACAATGATAACCAAGAGAATAATTCCCTGTCTTGATGTAAAAGACGGCAGGGTTGTTAAGGGCGTCAACTTTTTAGGGCTGGCAGATGTTTCTTCTCCGGTAAAGCTGGCAAAGTTTTACAGCGAAAACGGTGCAGATGAGTTAGTGTTTTACGACATCACGGCTTCCTACGAAGGAAGAGCGCTGTTCATAGATATTTTGAGAGAGGTTGCGGAAACTATCTTTATTCCGCTGACAGTTGGCGGCGGTATAAACAGCCTTGACGACTTCGACAGAGTATTAAAGTGCGGAGCGGATAAGGTTTCTGTTAACTCGGGTGCGATAAAGAACCCCGACCTCATCGCAGCTGCAGCACAGAAGTACGGAGACCAGTGCGTGGTGCTTTCGGCAGACGTAAAGAGAGTTGACGGTCACTTCTGCGTGTTTGCAAAGGGCGGCAGAGAAAATACTGGAATAGACGCACTTGAGTGGATAAAGAGAGGCGAGGAAAACGGCGCCGGAGAAATAGTAGTAAACTCGATAGACACCGACGGTGTGAAGGGCGGCTTTGATATTGAGCTGCTTAAGTCTGTAAACGATATTGTAAATGTACCTGTTATCGCTTCGGGTGGAGCGGGTTCAATAGACCATTTTGTTGACCTGTTCAGAGAAATTCCTGATATTGATGCGGGACTTGCAGCTTCAATCTTCCACTTTGGCGAGGTTCAGATTTCAGACCTCAAGAAAAAGCTCAAGGATGAGGGCATAATCGTCAGGATATAGCCTGTGGAAAAACTATTAACAAAAATAAAAGGACAGAAAAATGGATATTAATAAGCTGAAATTTGATGAAAAGGGACTTATCCCAGCTATAGTTGTTGACAACGAATCGGGAAAGGTTTTAACTCTTGCATATATGAACAAAGAGAGTCTGGATATTTCTCTTAAAGAAAAAAAGACCTGCTTCTGGTCACGCTCAAGACAGGAGCTTTGGCTCAAGGGAGAAACCTCAGGCAACTACCAGCACATTCAATCAATAACCGCCGATTGTGACGGCGACGCGCTGGTTGTAAAGGTAAAGAAGGACGGACCTGCCTGCCACACAGGCTCTGACTCCTGCTTCTTTGAAGAAATTCTCGGAACTCCGGTCAATGATGACTTTGCCGTTGCCGACCTCTACAAGCTGCTTCTCGGCAGAAAAAAGGATATGCCGGAGGGCTCTTACACCTCTTACCTTTTTGAAAAGGGTATCGATAAAATCTTAAAAAAGGTCGGAGAAGAGTGTACAGAGGTAATTATTGCTTCCAAGGCTGATGATAAAAAAGAAACCATCTATGAGGTTGCCGACCTCATGTATCACGTTATGGTAATGATGGTAGAAATGGGTATCAGCGTTGATGATGTAATGACCGAGTTAGCGTCACGCCATGTAATCGACCACAAGGTTAAGCAGGAAAAGATGACGAAATAAGCATCTTATATTGAAAGCACTAAAAAACCCGCGTCCTTATAACGCGGGTTTTGTCTGTCTAAAGTCTATTCCGTTGGGTGAAGCAGCCCAATATCATTTCTGTAGTGAGCGCCTTCAAAGCTTATCATCTTTGCGAGCTTATAGGCCTTTGCTCTGGCTTCGTCGTGAGTATCACCAATAGCGGAAGCACCTAAAACACGGCCGCCGCTTGTCACAACCTTATCCCCGTCAAACTTTGTGCCTGCGTGGAAAATAACGTAGTCCGGTTCGTTCTTAAGTGAGTCAAGACCAGTGATTTCCCTGCCCTTAGGATAGGAGCCAGGATAACCTTCGGATGCAAGAACTATAGTAACAGCTCTTTTTTCGCTCCATTTGAAGTCGATTGAAGAAAGCTTGTTTTCAACAACTGCATCCATAATATCGTAAAGGTCTGTTTCGAGCCTCATAAGAACCGACTGAGTTTCAGGGTCGCCAAAGCGGTTGTTAAACTCAATAACCTTAGGGCCGTCCTTAGAAATCATAAGACCGATGAAGAGAACTCCCTTAAAGTCAAGACCGTCCTTCTGGAAGCCTGCAAGAGTAGGGTCGAGAATTCTTTCTCTGATCTGCTTTTCGATTTCCGGTGTAAACACGAGAGAAGGAGAGTATGAACCCATGCCTCCTGTGTTAGGTCCCTTATCGTCATCAAAAATTCTCTTATAATCCTGAGCTGATTCCATAGGAACTATGGTATGCTCGTCAACAAAGCAAAGCATAGAAGCTTCAATACCTGTCAGGCATTCTTCAACAACGACTCTGTCGCCGGCCGTACCGAAAACCTTTGCGCCCATCATATCGTCAATAGCAGCCTGAGCCTCTTCAGCGTTCTGAGCTAAAACAACGCCCTTTCCTGCTGCAAGACCGTCTGCCTTGATAACCATAGGGTAGCCGTAAATGCCTATAGCCTTTTCAAGAGAAGCCTTGTCTGTATATTCCGAATAAGCAGCAGTAGGAATGTTGTGCCTTGCGAGGAAAGCCTTAGTAAAGGACTTGCTCGCCTCAAGCCTTGCACACGAAGCATTAGGACCAAAGGCCCTTACTCCAACCTCTGCGAGAGCATCCACTATGCCCATAGCAAGTGGTACTTCAGGACCGATAACTGCAAGGTCGATGTTTTCTTCCTTGGCAAACCTGCAAATCCCATCAATGTCCTCTGCAGAAATATTTACACACTCTGCAACATCAGCTATTCCGGCATTTCCCGGAGCGCAGAAGAGCTTATCAATTTTTGGGCTCTGTGCCAGCTTCCAGCAAATCGAATGCTCACGGCCGCCACCGCCAACCACAAGAACTTTTTTCATAGGTTTCTCCTTTAGTGTCTGAAGTGTCTCATGCCTGTGAATACCATTGCGATTCCAAGCTCGTCGCACTTCTTGATTGAGTCTTCGTCTCTGACTGAGCCGCCCGGCTGAATAATTGCAGTAACGCCGGCTTCTGCAGCCATTGTAACGCAGTCATCAAATGGGAAGAAAGCGTCTGACGCTAAAACTGTGCCCTGTGTAGGCTCGCAGGCCTGTCTGATTGCGATTTCGAGAGCGCCGACTCTGTTAACCTGTCCCGGACCCATACCGATAGTTTTGCCGTTTCTTGCGAGAACAATACCGTTAGACTTGATGTGCTTAACAGCCTTCATTCCGAAAATCATGTCCTTCATTTCTTCGTCAGTAGGAGCCTTCTTTGTAACCACCTTAAGATCAGCTTCATCAAAGAGAGCATTATCCTTTTCCTGAACTAAGAGGCCGCCAGCAGTTTTTTTCATATCTAAGGCAGCAGGGTTCTTTTTGGAAATTTCTGGAAGCTCCATGAGTCTGATGTTCTTTTTCTGTGAGAGAATTTCAAAGGCATCAGCATCGAAAGAAGGAGCAATGATGATTTCGAGGAAGATTTTTGCGAGCTCTTCAGCTGTTTTTGCATCAACCTTCTGGTTTGTAGCTACAATGCCGCCAAAGATTGAAACCGGGTCAGCATCATAAGCCTTTTTATATGCGTCAAACAGGTTTACTGCAATACCTATACCACAAGGATTAGCGTGCTTTACAGCAACAACTGCAGGCTCATCAAATTCTCTGAGAGCTTCAATTGCAGCGTTTGTATCATTAATATTATTAAAGGAAAGCTCTTTGCCGTGGAGCTGCTTTGCGTTTACGAGGTCGCCTGCAGCACTTCGGATTTCCTTGTAATACCAGGCCTTCTGGTGAGGATTTTCGCCGTATCTGAGGTCCTGAGCCTTTTCATAGGTAAGAGTAAGGTTGTCAGGAAGGTCGTAGCCGGCCTGAGTTCTCAGGTAGTCTGAAATAAGAGCATCATAAGCTGCGGTGTGCTGGAAAACCTTAAGCGCGAGTCTGTACTTTGTTTCGTAGGAAACTGTGCCGTTTTTCTTAAGCTCGTCGATTACTGCCGCATAATCCGCAGGGTCGCATACTACGACTACATCTTTATGGTTTTTAGCCGCTGAACGAAGCATTGTAGGGCCGCCGATATCAATATTTTCTATAGCTTCCGGAAGAGTAACGCCCGGCTTTAATATTGTCTGCTTAAAAGGATAAAGATTGATAGCAACAATATCAATTGTCTCAATGCCGAGGTCTTTAATCTGCTGCATGTGTTCCGGCTTTTCTCTCATAGCGAGAATACCGCCGTGAACAGCCGGATGGAGTGTTTTCACACGACCGTCGAGACATTCAGGGAAGCCTGTAACGTCTGAAATTCCAACAACCTTTACGCCGCTGTCAGCAATAGCCTTAGCTGTGCCGCCGGTTGAAATAATTGTAACGCCGAGTGCTTCGAGGTCTTTCGCGAAGTCGATAACACCGGTTTTGTCTGATACGCTGATTAATGCTCTCATAATATTCCTCCTGTTATACATTAGCGGGTGAGGCGGGTCGCCTTACCATTAGCCTTTTCAATAGTAATTATTCCTTGCCATCCCAGCAATAGGTGCAAAGCTTACATGGTTCAACCTCAACAGCTGCGATGAGGTTTTCGAGGGTCTGGTATTTGAGGGTGTCAAAGCCGCTGACCTGTCTGATTTTTTCTACCATTTTTGCATATCTTTCTGAAGAGCTGTCGGAATATTCCTTTAATATCTCCTCAGAAATATCTGTTGTGCCCTCGAGCTCCGCAATAACTCTTCTTGCTATGAGGTCCATTTCTGAAACAGACCTTGAGAAGTTGAGGTATTTGCAGCTATAAAGAATCGGAGGGCAGGCAGAACGAACATGAATTTTTTCTGCACCGCTGTCGTAAAGGTAGGAAAGCGTTTCTCTGAGCTGAGTACCCCTTACTATGGAGTCGTCAATCAGGACAAATTCCTTGCCTTGTATAATTTCCTGGTCTGGAACCAGCTTCATTCGAGCAATCACATCTCTTGCCTTCTGAGTAGACGGCATAAAGCTTCTCGGCCAGGTCGGTGTATATTTTATTAATGGTCTTGCATAAGGAATTTTGGACTCCATAGCATAGCCTAAAGCGTGGGCAATGCCGCTGTCAGGAACGCCGGCAACGTAGTCGACATTTTGCAGCTCAGGGTCGTCCTTATCAAGAATAGCTATTTTTGCGCCATTTCTGTAACGCATATTTTCTACATTTTTATTTTCGTAAACCGCAGTAGGGTAGCCGTAATATGACCAAAGGAACGTGCAGATTCGTATATCCTTTTCAACAGGCGGGCTCTCAACGATAATCTCGTCTGCCGTTATTTTCACGATCTCTCCGGGGCCGAGCTCTCTGAAGTATTCGTAGCCCAAATTCAGGAAAGAAAAGGACTCTGATGCAATACAGTAGCCGTCGTCTTTTTTGCCGATAGCCAGAGGTGTTCGTCCGTGAATATCGCGGGCTGCATAAATTGCATCCTGTGTCATGAGCAGCAAGGTCATGGAGCCTTCAATCTTCTTTTGCACCAGCTTAATACCATCTGTAATGGAATTTCCGTAGTTGATGATTGAGCCAACCAGCTCTGTGCTGTTGATTTTGCCGCCGCTCATGGACATAAACTGACCGCCGCCAAGCTTAATAACGTCCGCTATTAGCTCTTCCTTGTTGTTAATTATGCCAACGGTGGCAAGAGCATAGTTGCCAAGCTTGCTGTAAACCGTAAGTGGCTGAGGCTCGCTGTCACTGATAGCTGCAATGCCGAGATTTCCTTCAATTTCCTCAATTTCCTTTTGAAACTTGGTTCTAAAAGGGGCGTTTGCAATGGAATGAATGCTTCTGTCAAAGCCATCCGACTGCAGAATACACATTCCGCCGGTTTTTGTTCCAAGATGTGAATGATAGTCGACGCCGAAGAAGACGTCAAGAACAACGTCGCGTTTTGCGGCTGCTCCGAATATACCGCCCATGCTGCTTCCTTTCTGTTCTTAAAATGCAGTTAATATAAAAATCAGTTCTTTGCTTCTGCTATTTTGCAGATAGCATTAACCAATATTTTGTGCTCTATTTCCAATACTCTTGCCGCTAAGTCGTCTGGAGAATCTCCCGGTAAAACCTTAACCTTTTCCTGGAAAATAATCTCACCTGTATCAATTCCCTCATCAACAAAGTGGACTGTCGCGCCAGACTCCTTTTCGCCCGCCGCAATAACAGCCTCGTGGACCTTAATGCCGTAAAAACCCTTTCCACAGAATTTTGGTATGAGGGAAGGGTGAATATTGATTATTCTGCCGCTGTAGGCCTTAACTATAGACGAGTCTAAGACCTTCATATAGCCGGCCAAAACGATGAGGTCCGTGCCTTCCTTGTCGAGCTGCTCAACTATTTTTTCGGGCTCCTTATGGCTGAGGACAAAGCCCGGAATTCCATGCTTTTTTGCTCTCTCAAGTGCAAAGGCTTTTTCGCTTGAGGAAATAACCTGGACTATTTTGGCGTTGGGAATTTTGCCGCTTTCAACAGCATCGATTACTGCCTGAAAGTTTGTGCCGCCGCCAGAAACCATAACAGAGATCTTTAGCATAATGTAACACCGTCCCCGTCAATTATTTCGCCGATTTCAAACGGAGTTTCGCCTGACTCCTTGAGTAGGCGCATAACTGCATCCTTTTCTGACTGGTCAACTATGAACATCATGCCGATACCCATGTTGAAGGTTGAGAACATTTCCTTTTCTTCAATGCCTGCGCACTTGGCAATGTAGCCGAAAATCTTTGGAACGTCCCAGGTTCCCACATTGATTTTTACGCCGAGGCCTTCTGGAATAATTCTTGGAATATTCTCAAAGAAGCCGCCTCCGGTTATATGAATAATGCCGGCAGGAGTTACTTCCTTTGCAACTGCCTTGCAGGCCTTAGTATATATGCGAGTTGGTCTCAAAAGAGCTTCGCCTAAGGTTTCTCCGAGGTCGTCAACGTAATCATTTACATTTTTTTCCATCTTTTCCAGAAAAACCTTTCTTACGAGAGAATAGCCGTTGCTGTGAAAACCACTTGAGGAAATACCGATAACCGCATCGCCTTTTTTGATTTTTGAGCCGTCGATAATCTTGCTTCTGTCCGCAACACCTACCGCAAAGCCGGCCATATCGTATTCGCCTTCTGTGTAGAAGTCCGGCATTTCAGCGGTTTCGCCGCCTACGAGAGCACATTCTCCTAAAACGCAGCCGTCAGCGATGCCCTTAACTATGTCAGCGATTTTTTCTGCCTTTACGTGACCGGTTGCAATATAGTCTAAGAAGAAGAGCGGCTCGGCCCCCTGACAAAGTATGTCGTTTACGCACATAGCAACGCAGTCCTGACCTACAGTGTCATGCTTGTCCATGAGGAAGGCTATTTTGAGCTTGGTGCCAACGCCGTCTGTACCCGCAACGAGTACCGGCTCCTTCATATTATTAATATCAAGCTTGAAGAGGCTGCCGAAGCTGCCGAGGCCCGTGAGAACGTTAGGGTTGAAGGTCTTTTTTACGTGGTCCTTCATCAGTGAAACGGCGCGCTGACCTTCGACTGTATCAACACCGGCATCCTTATATGTGATTTTTTCTTCCATAATATGTACTTCCTTTCAAAGTCTTTTATCAGGCTTGCATTGAAGCATCTATAGCTAACACATCTTCTTCCATTTTTACCTTGTAAGCCTTAAACTTTTCTCTGAGGCCTGCATCCTTAACTGAAAGAATCTGAACTGCCAAAAGTCCTGCGTTTTCTGCACCGTCTATTGCAACGGTTGCTACAGGAACGCCCTTTGGCATCTGAACGATTGAGAGCAGTGAATCGAGTCCGTCAAGCGTAGAGGACTTGATAGGAAGGCCGATTACCGGAAGCGGGGTATATGCTGCAAGCACTCCGCCGAGGTGAGCTGCCTTTCCGGCTGCTGCGATAATTACATCTATACCGTCAGCTTCAGCGCCCTTTGCAAAGGCTTCTGCTGCCGCAGGTGTTCTGTGGGCTGAAATAACGCGAGTAACGTATTCAACGCCGAATTCATCTAAGATTTTCTGGGCTCTTTCCACAACCGGAAGGTCTGATTTGGAACCCATTACTATACCAACACGCATTTTGGTTCTCCTTTTCTTGTCTTTTTTCCGTATACCATTGTTGCAGCTCTTCATTCGTCGCTCATGAATTCAAATTCTATTCGCTCCTCATTCATCGCGCGCCTCGGTCTACGAAAAAAATCCTGCGCAATCTTGCTTGTCTTTTTTCCGTATACCATTGTTGCTGCGCTTCACTTGGCTCTCGCCATCTCGGGATGCGCATGCTTCGCGCTATTCACGAAAAATCCTGAGCAATACAATTATTTAAAATACTTCACTCCGGACTCGAAGATCTTCATGTCCTTTTCGCCGATTACATTCTTGTAGAGGTTTCTGCCGATTCTCTCGGAGTGACCCATCTTGCCGAAGACCCTGCCGTCAGGGGAGGTTATGCCTTCAATCGCCCAGTCAGAGTTGTTCGGGTTGAAGAGAGGGCTGTTTGAAGCCTTGCCGGAGAAGTCTGCATACTGTGTTGCAATCTGTCCGTTAGCCTTGAGCTCTGCAAGCATTTCCGGTGAAGCGATAAATCTGCCTTCTCCGTGTGAAACCGGAATAGTGTAAACCTCGCCAACCTCTGTGCCCGCAAGCCAAGGAGACTTGACTGAAGCAACTCTTGTTCTTACCAGCGTTGAAACGTGGCGGTTGATTGAGTTGTAGGTGAGTGTAGGGCTGTCAGACTTCATTGGGACAATCTTGCCATAAGGCACAAGTCCTAATTTGATGAGAGCCTGGAAGCCGTTGCAGATACCGAGCATGAGACCGTCTCTGTTTTCGAGGAGGTCTGTAACTGCTTCAAATACCTTAGGGTTTCTGAATACTGCCGTAATAAACTTCGCTGAGCCTTCTGGTTCGTCGCCGCCGCTGAAACCGCCCGGAATCATTATCATCTGGCTCTTCTTGATTTCTGCAGCCATTTTGTCTATGCTTTCCTCAAGCTCTGCCGAGGTCAGGTTTCTGAGTATGTGAAGCTGTGCCTCTGCGCCTGCCCTTTCAAAAGCGGCCCTTGAGTCTACCTCGCAGTTTGTTCCTGGGAACACAGGAATGAAAACTCTTGGTTTCGCTGTCAGTACAGCAGGCTTCTTTGTATATCTTTGTGAAAATTCTATCGATTCAGGTTCTTCCTCGCAGTATTCTGATGCAACCGAAGGGAAGATGTTTTCGAGAGGCTCTGTCCAAAGCTGTTCAAGCTCGTCGAGAGTGTACTTAGCTGTACCCATGCCCATGGTTTCAACTCTTACCTTGAAGGTGAGGGCCGGTTCGTCCGTGGTTGTACCGATGATAGTGAAGTCAACCGAGCCGAAGAGCGATTTGAGTGCCGCCTGTGGGTCGCTGCCGCCAACCTCTTCAGGAATTTCCAAAATAAGTGCGCCGTAGTTTTTGTCGAGCAGTGAAGGTCTGTCCATGCCGGCAAACTCAGCACCAATGCCGTTTCCCATAGCCATTTTTGTTACGGCTGCGAAAATGCCGCCCTTGCCTATGGTCTGTGCAGCGGCAACCTTCTTTTCGTGAATGAGGTCGCGAACCTTGTCGAGGCTGTTTCTGAGCTTTTCAAAGTTGATAACGCCTTCTGCGTTGCGCTCAGTGCCAACAAGAACAATGTGGCTGCCGGCCTTCTTAAATTCAGGTGAAATTATGTTGTCTGCGTCTTCTGCCGCAACCGCGAAGGAAATCAGTGTAGGAGGAACATCTAAGTCCATAAAGGTTCCGGACATTGAGTCCTTGCCGCCGATTGACGGAATTTGCAGTTCCTTTTGTGCTTTTATTGAGCCGAGGAGGGCTGCCATCGGCTTGCCCCATCTTTCAGGAGCCTTTCCTAATTTTTCAAAATATTCCTGGAATGAGAGACGAATTTTTCTGTAGTCGCCGCCCATAGCTGTCATTTTTGCCGCAGAGTCTATTACTGCGTAAAGCGCACCGTGGTAAGGGCTTTTTGCCGAAAGCTCTGGGTCAAAGCCGAAGGTCATCAGGGTTGCTGTGTCTGTATAGCCCTGAGTTACAGGGAGCTTCGCTGCCATACCGAGAGCCGGAGTGAGCTGGTGCTTGCCGCCTAATGGCATAAGCACTGTGCCTGCACCGATAGTTGAGTCGAACATTTCGGTAAGACCCTTTTGTGAGCAGCAGTTAAGGTCGGCAACTGAGTCCTTAATAGAGTCGATTTCTGTTTCAGTCATAAGTGTGCCCAGGTCTGCAGGAGCAGGTGCTGCCGGCATATGACAAACTCCGTCCTTGCATACAGGTTCGCCTGAGCCCTGCTTTGGAGCCTCTACCGATACTGCTGTCTTCTGCTGAACTCCGTTTGTATCGAGGAAGGCTCTTGAGAGGTCTAATATGGTCCTGCCTCTCCAGGTCATTTTAATTCTTCCTGTATCTGTAACCTTAGCAACCGCAACGCTTTCGAGGTTTTCCTCTCTTGCCATTGCCATGAATTTTTCTGCATCTTCAGCGGCTACAACAACAGCCATTCTTTCCTGAGATTCGGAAATTGCAAGCTCTGTGCCGTCAAGACCCTCATACTTTTTGAGAACGAGGTCGAGCTCTATGTCGAGGCTGTCTGCCAGCTCGCCGATAGCTACCGAAACTCCGCCTGCGCCAAAGTCGTTGCAGCGCTTGATGAGCTTGGCGGCTTCGCTTCTTCTGAAGAGCCTCTGGAGATTTCTTTCTACAGGAGGGTTGCCCTTCTGAACCTCAGCTCCGCAGCTCAGGATGGAGTCTTCGGTGTGTTCCTTTGAGGAGCCCGTTGCACCGCCGCAGCCGTCACGACCTGTACGGCCGCCTGTTAATATTATTACGTCTCCCGGAGCTGGTCTTTCGCGAACAACATTTTCCTTTGGAGCGGCAGCGATTACTGCGCCTACTTCCATACGCTTTGCCACGTAGCCCGGGTTGTAGATTTCCGTAACCTGACCTGTTGCGAGGCCTATCTGGTTGCCGTATGAGCTATAGCCCCTTGCAGCGCTTCTTGTGATTTTCTGCTGAGGGAGCTTTCCTGTGAGGGTTTCTTCTAATAAAGCCCTTGGGTCGGCCGCGCCGGTTACTCTCATCGCCTGATAAACATAGGACCTGCCTGAGAGTGGGTCTCTTATTGCACCGCCGAGGCAGGTTGCAGCTCCGCCGAACGGTTCTATTTCTGTCGGGTGGTTGTGTGTTTCGTTTTTAAACATAACCAACCAGTCTTCGTCTTTGCCGTCAATGTTGGCTTTTACGTTGATTGAGCAGGCGTTTACCTCTTCGCTCTCGTCGAGGTCGCCGCAGAGGCCCTTTTTCTTGAGATATTTTGTGCCGATAACCGCCATATCCATAAGGGTGACAGGGCGATTTGCCGGATATTTTTCTCCGTAAACTGCCTCTCTCATTTCGAGATATTCGTCGAAGGCCTTCTTTACGAGGTCGCCGTAAGGGCTGTTCTCAAAGTTGGCTTCGCTGATTGCAGTGTTAAAGGTTGTGTGGCGACAGTGGTCTGACCAATAGGTGTCGATAACTCTGAGCTCTGTAACTGTAGGATCTCTGTCTTCTTTTTTGAAATATTCTCTTACAAAAGCGAGGTCGTCGTCGCTCATGGCAAAGCCTTGGTCCTTGCCGAAGTTCATAAGGTCTTTTTCGCTCCATGCTCTGAAGCCGTCGATTACTGCTACGTCCGCAGGGATTTCAAAGTCCATTTCGAGACTATCTGGCTTTGTGCTGTCTGCTTCTCTTGAGTCAACCGGGTTGATATAGTATTTCTTTACAGCTTCGACTTCTTCGTCGGAGAGGCCACCGTTTAAGATAATAACCTTTGCATAACGAACTGTCGGTTCGGCAGAGGTGTTGATAAGCCTGATACACTGGGCTGCTGAGTCTGCTCTCTGATCGTACTGACCCGGGAGATATTCAACCGCGAAGGACTTTGACCTTGGAGGCAGTGTGAGGGTTTCGTCTGTGACCATGTCAACGGCAGCTTCGCCGAAAACGTTAAATCTTGAAGATTCATAGGTCTCCTTGTCTATTCCTTCAACGTCGTAGCGATTGACTATGCGCAGCGACTGAAGATTTTTAAGGGATAGGTTTTCCTTGAGCTCTGAACAAAGGCTCTGCGCCTCAACGTCGAAGCCGGGAATTTTTTCAACAAATATTCTGTAAACCAAAACTTGACCTCCTATATATAAATCGGTAAAAATTAGTGCTCATAGATACTTTTAATAATAGCACTCAAAGGGGTCTAAATCAACCAAAATAGAGAAAAAAGCCGAGGAAAACAAGGCTTTGTGGGCTGTATTTTTCGTATAACGGAGATGTTTGGACGGCGAGTGATTTTTACGTAAGTTTGGCCGTTATGGGGGATTGAATAAACCTGTTTCTACATATATAATAGTATCTCAAATAGAGGCTGCTTTTAGTAGGGTGAACGCAGCTCGATATTAGTGGTTGGTAATGGTGTTGGTCGCAGATGGAGCTGAAGGCAGTTGACCTCAGCTGGAGCCAAGTTTGAATCATTGCACAAAGAGATGCTTTTGAGATATAGAAACGGGGTCTTATTTATGAACGAAATTACAGTTGATGCTTTTGCAAAGGTTAATCTGGCTCTGGAGGTTATGGGTTTAAGAGAAGACGGCTACCATGAGGTGCTGATGCTGATGCAGCAGCTCGTGCTAAAAGACAGGGTGACTGTCAGGCGCTTGGGCGGAAGCGAGCGTTGTGTAAAAATAGTGTGCGAAAAAGAGGGTGTACCTCTCGATGAAACTAATCTTGCGTGGAGGGCGGCGATGCTTATGCTGGATATGGCCGAGTCTCTTGAAAGCGTTGAGGTTGAAATAGAAAAAAATATTCCAATGGCGGCAGGGCTTGCCGGAGGGTCGTCCGATGCAGCAGCAACTATTAAGGCGATGAATGAGGTGTTTGAGCTTAATCTGGACGAGGAGTCGCTCTGTAATTTAGCCGGCGGGCTGGGAGCGGATGTGCCGTTCTGCGTCCTTGGAGGTACTGCTGTGGCGAGCGGAATAGGAACTGATCTGGTTTCGACTGTGGGGTTTGCGCCGCAGGAATATTATGTGCTTCTTTGCAAGCCGCCTGTTGGAGTGTCTACGCGTGAAGTTTACAAGGCTTTTGATGCCAAGGTGGAGGAAATAAGGAAGCAACCGCGCCCCGACGTACCGTACCTTGTAGGAGGCATTGTTCTTGGGAGCCCGGTCAGGCTGCTGAAGGGAAGAATGGTAAACGACCTCGAATATATTACTTCTACAGAAGTACCTGATATAAATGATATAAAAGCAGTAATGTTGGAGGAAGGCGCCGCACATGCGATGATGACGGGGAGCGGTCCGACTGTGTTCGGGATCTTTGAGGAAAAAGAAGGCGCTGTTGCGGCGTTTAAAAGGTTATCTCAAAAGTATGAGGAAACGTATATTACTACTTTCAGGTAAGGGGGCAAAGATCAAGCTATTAAAAATATTTGCGCTTGCTGGCGGCTGGAAAATATTGTAAAATTAAGTTGATCAGGATTTACGGGGGATAAAGGGAGGTAGAGAGAAATCAATAATGAAGAATATTTGAAGAAAATGGTCGCGATGCTGAACCCGATTGACGATATCATGTTCAGAAAAATGGCTGAGGAGAAAGCCTTTTGTCAGGAAATCCTCAGGGTCATAATGGAGGATGAAAAGCTTGTGGTTTTGGAAGCAAAGGCCCAGTGGCAGGGCAGCAACCTTCGGGGAAGGTCAGTCATTATGGACTCGAGGTGTGTATTAGGGGATAAGACGCTGGTTAATATTGAAGTTCAAAAGTCAAATGAGGACAACCATCAGAAAAGAGTGCGATATAATGGGGCGATATTATCAACAAACAGCGCTAAGAAGGGAAGCAGGTTTGAAGAAATTCCTGATGTGGTAGTGGTGTATATTACAACTTTTGATATCTTTAAAGGAGGCTATCCTTTATATCATGTAGATAGAGTGGTCAGGGAAACCAGGAAGATTGTTTATAATGGTTTTCGGGAGATCTTTGTAAACACCAAGGTAAAGGACGGCTCTGCAATATCGGAGCTGATGAGTGTCTTTACGAAGGGCGATAAATACAGCGACAAATTCCCTGTAACTTCAGAAACGAAGAGGAGATACAAGGAAACGGAGGAAGGAGGAACCGCGATGTGTGAAATAACTCAACAGATATGGGATAAGGCGTCGGAGGCTGGCCGGGAAGAAGGCCGTGAGGAAGGCCGTGAGGAAGGCCGCGAGGAAGGCCGCGAGGAAGGCCGGAACCTCGGAAAGCTTGAACTGATAATCAGTTTGGTTAAAAACGGAATGTTATCCGTCTCAGAAGCAGCAAAAGGATCCGGTATAGAAGAGTCGGTGATAATGAAAAACCTTGAGATGTATTCGTAACACTTAATCCGAGTTGCTAAAGGCGTAGCGGTACTGAGTGCCAATATATTATTTGTTAGATAATGAAATGTTTTTCATAATATCCCCATAGAAATCTTGTAAGACGGTTAAGCTTATGGTTTGGCCGTCTTTTATAATTTGCTGAAATGCTTTTGAGCAGGGGCAAACTTCAGGCTGTTTCATCACGGTTCTGTAAAAATGCACCGATTTTTCAAAAAAATTCAAAAAACGGTGCATTTCCTCTAAAATTGACAAGATTTAAGGAATAGTTGCCGTCTATATTACTGTATTTCTATTGATTATATCCAGTACTACCTGCCATATGCACAATTAATAGCCAATCTCACATAGAAAACGCACCGATTTTTGTTAAAAAGCAAAAAAACGGTGCAATTTGCGAGAACACAGTTTTAAGGAATAGTTGTTTTGTATGATGGTTATTTGCAGGAGCGTAGGAGGACTTGCCAACGTTTACTTGACACATACGAGTGCGGCGTGAGTTGTCAACGCCTACTTGACAAATAACCAATCATATAAAATGCAGATGATTATTGACATCAGTCATGAGAGACATTATAATAAACGGGCGAATTTGACAAAAGCAAGCTGGTCAGTTCGGGAAGGAGGGCTAAGATGGCATACGAACGAGAAACAAAAGAACTATTATTAAAGATTAAAACTTCGCAGTCGGCGAAGGTGCCCGACCTTTCCACAGAGCCCGTAGAACTGATGACCGAGGCGCGAAGAGTAAAAAAGAACGGAGTTTACTATATTATATATGAAGAAAGCGAGCTTTCCGGCACGCCGGGCTGCATAACCTCGATAAAGGTAGACGGAGACGAGGTCAGCCTCAGAAGGTTCGGAACCTTTGCGCAGGAAATGAAGTTTAAAGAGGGAAAACCCTTCTTCGGCATGTACGACACACCGATAGGAATGGTGGACATGGAAATAAACACCAACGAAGTAAAGAACGAGCTTTGCGAGGACGGAACCAAGGGCAGGCTGTATTTAGACTTCGACGTTAGCCTGAAGGGCTTGTTAGAAGCAAGAAATACAATGGAAATTAAAATTGCACCGCTTAACCGAAAGGCGAAGCCGGAAACCGAGGTACAGTAGTGCAAGCCGCAGGTATATAGGGGTGGTATAAGTCCGTTTGAACATGCGTAAGAGGAAAAGGCACCGATTTTTGGTGTTTGCGGCAAAAATCGGTGCAAACCTAATGAAAATCATTAGATTTAAGGAATAGTTGAGACGGAAAATTTCCATTTATTACCAAAATGGGCGGTTTGAAGCGTAAAAATCAGCCCAAAAGGGGTAAGCTATTAAGATTGAGGTGTAACTTTCAGGTTGAAGGCACATATTTTTGATGTTTCAGGCAAAAATCGGTGCGAATTTGAAAAACATAGACTTAAGGAATAGTTGTTTTGCTGGGGCGCAGATATCCTATATTATTGAAAAAATGCACCGGATAAAAGGCAAAAAGCTGACGAGTTGTCAAAAGGCGGGAAACCATTGAAAAATGAACACAATTCGCGAAAATAAGCAATATAGTTGTAAAGATAGTGTAATAGATTTTTTGGCCCTGTGGAGTTATAATTAAAACACATTTTAAGTGGGTGGAGAGCCTTAAAAAATCGAGTGCATTACAAATGCCGAACAAACACCAAAAAATGTGCAAAAAAACTCAGAATTAACAATATGCTGAGTTTGAACCCTGAAATTAACAGGGGCTGACCACATTTAGTTATAGAAAACTGTTACAATAATGTGACAAGGCTAATTGCCGATTGACTAAGGCTTAAAAAATAGCTATAATGTTTTAAGCATTATGTTTTTCTATGTTCTTTTGATAGGATGAGCTTAGGATTATTCCTATGCCTTTCTATATATATTGTCAAGTTATCTTTTGAAGAGGGAGCTAATTTGATTAAAAACTAAACTTAAATACCCTCTTCGGAAGAGTATTTTTAAAGGAGGAGAAGACAATGAAAAAAGTACTTGCATGGGTGCTTGCATTAGCACTCGTACTTAGTAGCTTTGCAATGTCATTTGCGGCGTACTCAGATGCAGACGCAGTCGCAGATGCCAATGCTCAGACAGCTGTTCGTGTTCTTACTGCCCTCGGCGTAATCACAGGCTATCCTGACGGAAGCTTCAAGCCGGCAAAGGACGTAACAAGAGCTGAAATGGCTGCCTTAGTAATCAGAGCTATGGGCATGGATGACAACATGGGCAACTACGAAACAAAGTATTCTGACGTAGCAAAGAGCAACTGGTGCTCAGGAGTAGTTTACTACGCTACAAAGCTCGGAATCATCGAAGGTTATCCAGATGGAACATTCAAGCCAAACAACCCAGTAACATATTTTGAAGCTATCACAATGATCCTCAGATCATTAGGATACAGAGATGAATATCTCATCGGATCATGGCCTGCAAACTTCGTTAACCAGGCAGAAGAACTTGGCACATACAA
>DCGW01000047.1:0-18657 GCA_002315335.1 Firmicutes bacterium UBA1768
CTCTTGCAAATAAGTGTCTTAGATTGTGAGGAAATACTTTTGTTTCATTCAATCCGGCTTTTCGGCAAATTACTTTCATCGAGGCCCATATTTGTTTTCTTGACATACTTCTGCCGCTTTTGGTGATAAAGATTTCCCCGGAAGTTATTTTGTTTTTTGCTGCATATTTCAACAGCCTTTTGCATAGTTTTCCAGGCAGCATTATTTCTCGGACCTTCCTTTTTAGATATATCTGTGTTTTTCTGTATCGCGCAGCTTCAACAGTAATGTGCTTTAATTCTGAAACTCGTATTCCGGTTGACGCAATGGTTTCCATTAGCAAGGCAAGTCTTTTGTTTCCGATTTGTTCTGCCGTTTCGATTAATTTTTCATACTCTGCCTTAGTAAGCTCTTTGCAATCATCTCGATAGAGCTTCCTCTGAATCTTAAGAAATTCTATTGAGACATCTAATCCCACATAACGACAGTATGTGTTTACCGCTGCAAGCATGGAATTAACAGTTACGGGTTTATAACCCTTAGTAATAAGAAATTTTTTCCACGCGTTTAAGGTTTCTTTAGTTACACTCGAACCGGAAAGCCATTTCATTAATCTGATTACATCCCTTCTGTACTTCAAAATGGTACCTTCGCTTCTGTCTTCGTGTTTCAGCCAGACAGTGAAACTGTCAATTTTTTCATTTGAAATAGTTTCAATCGAGTTTTTCATAGCGAACCCTCCCATTTTAGAATATTGATAATTTTTGAACTATGTAAACGAAATAACAAGCTTACAAGTAAATGTATCATAATATGACCTACAATTTTTTTGATTTGTTCAACAAAAGTTCACTTGATAAATATTATTATTGTGGTATATTCATAACATGGAACTGGAAAAATATGTAAATTCGCAGAAGTCTGAACTGCGGAAGGCTATTAAATGGATTAATAAAAATCAGACAAATCTCCCTGATGCCAGGGTTAAAATAAGAAAGAAGCGCAAAACATATTCGCTTGCAGCAATTACGGGAGGAAGGAAAGAAAACGTAAATAGAAAGGAGCAATTTATTTCGCTTTCTCGCTCGGATGCTGAATTGTTTGCGACAAAACATTATTTGGATAAGGTGATAAGCCCAATAAAAAAAGAACTTGCAGTGCTGGAAGCATTTAGTAATGACTATAAACCAAATGAAAAATTCGAAGTAATTTCCTCGCTGCCTCCAGAAATTCGCAACTTAGTTCGCTATCCATTGCTCTCAACACAGTCGAAAGCAGAAAAATGGGCTTCAGCAAGATATAGGACTAACCCGACACCTTTTGATGAACGCACTGTATATAAAACGGTCAAAGGGGATCGAGTTCGTTCTCGAGCAGAACTCATTATTGCCAACAATCTGTATTCATTGAATATTCCGTATAGATATGAAATGGCATATTCATGCGGTAATAGTGTACTTTATCCGGATTTTACTGTGATGAATCCGCTCACTGGAGAGATTTTCTATGTGGAGTACTTTGGATTAATGGAAGATGACAGCTATAGAAGTAATACACTCTGGAAAATCAGGGAATATTACAAAACTCCAGACGCAGGACGCTTCATCTTTATTTTTGAGAGTGAAAGCATTTCCATGGATACGGACGCAATGATGAATGTAATTCTATTAAGGATGGGACTAACGGAGTAGGGATAGATGCCATACAATGTTGACCTGTGAAAAGGCTCATATTTTTGTGACTTTTGGACAAAATATGAGCCTATTTTTGTTTTTGTGGAGCGGTTGAGGCAAAATCGGTCTGTTTTGGAGCGGTTTTCTCGGGATTTAGGGGGTATAATTGGAAGAAAATGGAAGTAATACCATTTTCTGCATGTGAAATGTACGCAAAGGCGCTGAAAAGGCTCATATTTTTCCTGATTTCAAGAAAAATATGAGCCTTTTTGGGGTTGCGCACTGCAGCGAGGGGTTGTGCGGAGCCACCTCGCTTTCCTTATACCAAAAATATGGGCGCTAATAGGAAAAAAGCCTTGACAACAGTGTACTATGCGTTATAATACAGTCATACAGCGTAGTACACTGTCATTTTTTCAGAAGGGAGGGGTCTTATGTTTCAGATAGATGTTAAAAGCAGAAAACCTATCTACGAACAGATTGTGGATTATTTTAAGGAGCTAATCATTTCCGGGGCCATGAAGAAGGATGAAAAAGCACCTTCTGTCAGGGAATTGGCCAAGGAATTGACCATAAACCCAAATACAATACAAAAGGCCTATAGAGAGCTTGAAAACAGGGGGTTTTTCTACTCTATTACAGGAGTGGGAAGCTTTGTCTCCGGTCTGCACGAGGAAGAAATCAGGCCGTCAAAGCTAAACGAAATGAGGACTGCATTTATGTCGGCTCTAAAGGAGCTATTATATTACGGCTGTCCCCACGACGAAATTTTCTCTATGCTTGAAGATTGCGGGTTGAAGTTGACGGCTGATCAGAGGAAGTCCGACCAAAGAATGAGCCAGAACAAGGGAACAGAACCTCAAGAGGGGAGGGGTGAAAGATGATAGAAATAAAAAACGTTAACAAATATTTTGATGGCTTCAAGGTTTTGGACAACATGAATATGAAAGTTGAAAAAGGCTCGATTTATGGTCTGGTAGGAGTAAACGGTTCAGGAAAGACCACCTTATTAAAGCATTTAACAGGAGTTTTCAAGCCGGATTCAGGGGAAATTACTATCGAAGGCGAGCCGGTATTTGATAATCCGAAGGTTAAGTCTGAGGTGGCTTACATCATCGATGACCTCCTGTGCCTCGGCCTGAGAAACCTTGAAGAGTGGGGTAAGTACTATTCATCAATATATCCGCAGTGGAACGGAGAAAGATTTTCGGAGCTGATTAAAGAATTAGGCCTCAACCCAAAGAACAATTTGTCAAAATTTTCAAAGGGCATGAAAAAGCAGGCTGCCTTTGCTCTTGCAATGTCAACCTGTCCGAAGCTTTTGGTGCTGGATGAACCTCTCGATGGCCTTGACCCACTTGTCCGAAGAAAAGTCACAAAACACATAGTTGACGATGTTGCGGAAAGGGAAATGACCGTTGTGATTTCCTCGCATAACCTCAGAGAAATAGAAAGCCTTTGCGACACAGTGGGTATTATCAGCGAAGGCAATATGCAGATAGAAAAAGAAATGGACGAGCTGAAATCGGATGTCTGCAAAATCCAGGCCGTTTTCAAAACAGAACCAGACCTTTCAGGTCTTAATGTATTGGTTAGAGAAAAGAGAGGAAGCGTTGACCTTATGATTATCAGGGGCGATATTGAGGCTACCGAGGATTACCTCAGGCAGTTTGACCCTTTGGTCCTCGATATTCTGCCGCTTTCGCTCGAAGAAGTATTCATTTATGAGGCAGGGGGTGAAAATGATGAATTCAGCAAATTACTCTTCTAAGATTTCGGCAGCGCTTATGCGTGACAATCTGAAACGCTACTGGCTGTTAGGAGTGGGCGGCCTTGTGGCTTATCTGATTACCGAAATCTTTCCTTTAATAACAAATAAGATCGACTCATGGTACTTCAGCGAATTGTTTGAGGAAAGTTATTTTACGATTATCTCTATTGGGACGGTTGTTCCTATACTGACTGCCTTCATATTATGGCACTTCCTCTTCAGCCAAAGCGGGACGGCGTTCGTACACTCGCTGCCATATTCAAGGAAGCAGATTTTCCACACCAACAACCTTTGCGCCATTCTGCTGATAGAAGCACCCATATTGATTACAGGAGCTCTTCTTCTTGTAATAAGGGCGGCCTTCGGACCTATCTATGGTGGAGATACATCTGAAATAATGGCATTTGCGCAGGCAGATGTGATGCCATATGTAGAAATATTCAAGTGGATAGTATTCGTATCAGCTTTGAATTTTGTGATCTATGTAATATCACTTACCGCTGGCCTCCTTACAGGAATGCCGCTGATACAACCGATTATTTCCTGCGGTTTTCTCGCCATAGGGCCGGTCGGAGTAATGATTATCGAGTACATGAACGAATGTATGCTCTATGGCTACGATGGTCATATGAAGGACTTGCTTATTCAAATGCTTTCTCCGGTTACGACAATGGATATAGGGTCGAAGAACGGAATGAAATTCATGCTCATATGGCTGGCTGCTGGAATTGTTCTCTACTTCGTGGCTGCGTTTCTTTACAAAATCAGAAAGCTTGAAAGGTGTGGCGAGGTTCTCGTATTCAAGCCAACAAGGCCGATAGCGAAGTATATGCTTTCGCTGATGGCGGCAATTCTTGGAGGACTTGCGTTCTACTATATAATAGGAAACAATGAGGGAATACTATTTGTTTTAGGGGCACTCATAGGCGGTCTTATCGCCTACATCGGCTTGGATATGATTATTGCCAAGTCTGTTAAGATTAAGGGCTTTGTCAAAGGTTTTGGGATTATGCTGGCGATTATGATTGTTTTCTTTGGGGCGTATTATCTCGATATTTTCGGATATGCAAAATATCTGCCTGAGCCTGAAGAGGTTGAAGGTGTAAGCATTACGGGACCGGGATTGGCGGATTACTATGCCGGAGATGATTTTGCTTACTCAGAAGACGGAGTTTTTAATTCAGAAGAAGAAACGACTGTTTTCTTAAAAGGAGAAGAAGTAATAAAGGAAGCAATTCTCTTCCATGGTGACATGGCTGCGACCAAGGGTGTTGACTTTGGGAAGCATACTGACGGAAACTGGATGTATCTGTTGGCTGACGGCAGAGTAGTAAATGATGAGGAATACACCTCGGATTATTCGGAAGCAGTCGGCGATTGGGCTGACTTCTACGGAACATATACAGTATCGGTTGAGTACAAGCTGAAGAACGGCAAGCATGTGTATAGAATGTACAATCTTCCGACAAACTTTGTGGACTCAAATAGCCATATGGGTAAGATCCTGAATTCCGACGAATATAAGAAGACAAACTTCGACATAGTCAACTGGAATCTCGAAAAAATGGACTTTGATTCGTTAAGCTTCTATCTTGACTATAGTTTTTATTCGGGAAATGACGGAGATTCGACAACCATTGTAGATAAAGCTAAGATTAAGGAGCTCGCAAAGGCGATAAAGTCTGATATTGAAGGCTTGAATCTGAAGGAAATGGTTGAAAGAGGCCAAAACTCGGGTCTTAATGATATGACTCTTTCATTCATGATAAATAAGTCGACAAAAAATAATTCGCCTGCCAAAGCCGTTTCATACGAAAACACATACGAATATGTCTGCAATGTAAATGCTTCATACAAGAATACTATCGCGCTGCTTAAGGAGTGGGGGCTGGTACATATCTATACGGCTGACGATGTTCGCCTCGCTGAGGTAAGCAAGGTGGAAGCCGTTGAGGGCGGATTTGTATCGTCTAAATTCGAGGTGACCGACCCGAAGCTGATACAGACAATTATCGATACGGGCATAGACTCTTGTTGGGGTTCAAATTCAATCTATGTGGTCAACCTTTACTTCAAGGATGTGCGAAACGACAATAGGATGACTCTATATTATAATGAAGAAACAGGAAATCCGTTTGAGTGAGTGATTGATGAAAAAACAGCGTGTCAGGGCATATAAATTGTATCGGACAAGCCGTGACGAGCTTATGCTAATAATTATTTAGGTAAAAATGATTTATCAGACTTTGCTTTTGGCAGAATTTTACAAAAAATTGATTTGCTAAAAGAAAAATTTTTATTAGTGAAAAAAAGGGGTTTTATAGAATAATATTCGACCGATTTTTTGGTAGGATAAAATACTTTCGGCGCATATCAATGAAATAAGAAATTGTTTCTGAAATTGCGCCGTTTTTTATTGGAAAAATGGCAGAAATTTAAGAAAAAATACAAAAAACTTGAAAAAATTTCTTTTATTTTAATTAATTGTGTGTTATTATATTCAAGTCGTCGTAATCGGCGGTTTTATTGCGCTTTGATGTCGGTGACATATTTTCTGGCGAAGCCTAAACACCTCATTATTATTGGGGTGACCGGTGCTTCAGATGCATTTTATGCAGCATTGCAAAGGAGAGATTTTAATGGCAAGAGGAATTATTAAACTAAGACAGGATATTTGTAAAGCATGTGAGCTTTGCGTCAGCGTCTGCCCTAAGGATGTATTGGCACTTGATCCCGTCGAATTTAACGTCAAGAGTTATCATCCGATAACTGTGGCAAATCCTGAAGCTTGCATAGCCTGTGCAAGCTGCGCGGTCATTTGCCCTGATGGTGTTATCAACGTTTACAAGGAAGATTAAGAGGTGAAATAATGGCAGAAAAGAAATTAATGAAAGGTAATGAAGCGTTTGCTGTAGCTGCTATAGCTGCAGGCTGCAGATATTACTTTGGATATCCAATCACACCGCAGAACGAAGTTCCGGAATACATGGCAAGAGAGCTCAGAGCTGCAGGCGGTCACTTTATACAGGCAGAAAGTGAGCTCGCTTCAATCAGCTTTATCTACGGAGCTGCTGCTGCTGGTGCAAGATGTATGACTTCATCATCTTCAATCGGTATTGCCCTCATGCAGGAAGGTATTGGCAGCTGTATCATTTGCGAGCTCCCATGCGTAATTATAAATGTAATGAGAGGTGGCCCTGGTATCGGTTCAATTCAGCCGGCACAGGCAGACTACACTATGGTTACTAAAGGCGGAATGAATGGCGACGCGCACAACATCGTATACGCTCCATCTACAATTCAGGAAGCGGTAGATATGATTTACAAGGCATTTGATGTTGCCGATGACTATAGAAATCCCGTTATCATCTGTGTTGACGGAATGATCGGTCAGATGATGGAGCCTGTAGTTGTTCCGGAATTCAAGCCGGTTTTAGAAGAAAAAGACATTGAAAAGGTAAAGCCATGGGCTCTTTGCGGACACAAGAACAAGAGAGACAGAAACAAGATCAATTCAGTATGGCTTGACCACACAGAGTTAGAAGTAGCTATCAACGAAAGAATCTGGCCTAAGTACGAAAGAGCTATGAAGGAGCTCCCTGAATGGGAATCAAAAAATCTTGAAGGTGCTGAAGCTGTTTTCGTTGCTTACGGAAGCACAGCAAGAATTGCAGTAGAAGCTATGGAACTCTTAGAAGAAGAAGGAATTAAAATCGGACTTATCAGACCGAAGACACTGTGGCCTTTCCCGGATGCTGCTTTCGACGAAATCGACAAGGAAACTACTAAGGTCGTTATTTCTGTTGAGCTTTCAATGGGACAGATGCTCCAGGATATTAAGCTTGCACTTGAAGGAAGATACCCGACAGCTCTTATCAACAGAGTTGGCGGTATGCTCCTCACTCCTAACGAAATCGTAGAGAGAACAAAGGCTGTTTTGGGAGGTATGAAGTAATGAAACCGGTTTTTGAATACACAAATGCGATGAGAGACAAGATCACCCACTACTGCCCGGGTTGTTCACATGGTGTCGCTCACAGATTAATTATGGAAGTCCTCGTTGAAAGAGGCGAATTAGGAAAAGCAATCTGCGTATCTCCTGTAGGCTGCTCAATCACAGCTCATCAGTACATGAACGTAGATATGATAGAATCTCCACACGGAAGAGCTCCTGCTGTTGCTGCGGGAATCAAGAGAGTACATCCAAAGGGTGCAGTCTTCACTTATCAGGGAGACGGCGACCTCGCGTCCATCGGCGGAAACGAAATTCTTCACTCTGCTGAAAGAGGAGAAAACATCTGTACTTTCTTCATTAACAACGCAATTTATGGTATGACTGGCGGCCAGATGGCTCCGACTACTCTTATCGGCATGAAGGCTACAACCTGTCCTGCCGGCAGAGATCTCGACAATTACGGAATGCCTATGAGAATGTGCGAAATCGTTCAGACTATGGACCTCGCTGTCTATGTCGAAAGAGTAGCACTGAACACACCTGCGCATATTCGCCAGGCAAAAAAGGCTATCAATCGTGCTTTTGAAGTTCAGAAGCAGGGCCTTGGATATGCTTTCGTTGAACTGCTCTCAGCTTGTCCTACAAACTGGGGTATGCAGCCTGCAAAGGCAATGGAATGGGTTGACAAGTCAATGATTCCATATTATCCACTTGGTCAGTTCCGTTGTCCTGAGGAGGTAAAATAAATGAGCAGCACTAAAAAAATATACATAGCGGGATTTGGCGGCCAGGGCGTTCTGCTCATAGGTCAGATGCTTGCTTATGCCGCTTTGTTTGATGATAAAGAAGTAACCTGGATGCCGGCGTACGGTCCGGAAATGCGTGGCGGTACAGCTAACTGTACAGTATGTATTTCTGACAAGCCTATTGCTTCACCGGTAATCACAGAATGTGACATATTAATTGCTATGAACGGCGCGTCTCTTGCAAAATTTGAGCATATGGTTGTTCCTGGCGGAGAACTTTTTGTAAACACAGGTCTTTGCCCTAACCCGCCAAAGAGAAAGGACATCAATGTTCACTATGTTGACTGCACAAACATCGCAGAAGAAAAGCTGAACAGCAACAAGGTTGCCAACATGGTAATGCTCGGTGCAGTAAACAAGATTGCAAACATAGCTTCTCTTGATACAATGTTCAAGGTATTTGAATATACTCTCAAGGGACCTAAGGCTAAGCTCATTCCGCTCAACATGAGAGCTATGGAAGCCTGGTCAGAATAGTGTAATCATGAGGACCCGTTTTTCGGGTCCTTAGTTTATATGCAGAAATTTTTTGGAGGATAATATGGTGGTCACGGCGTGATTATCATATATGGAAAATATGGGCAAAAGAGTACATGTAATTACCGGCCATTTTGGTTCGGGGAAGACGGAATTTTCAGTAAACTATGTTATGGATTTAAAAAAGGAACTGGAAAAGGTTGCTATTCTCGATATGGATATAGCAAATCCTTATTTCAGGAGCAGGGAAAGACAGGAAAAACTGGAAAAACTTGGAATTGCCATTCATTTTAATACTTATGGCTATGATATTTCTGAGGACCTGCCGGCTATTACCGCTACTGTCAGGGCGCCGCTTGAAAACTACGACTATGAGACTGTAGTTGATGTTGGGGGCAATGACAGCGGAGCGAGAATTTTATTGCAGTTCAAGAAGTATTTTGTCAAGGATGACAGCGAGATGCTGGCGGTTATCAATGCGAACAGGCCTGATACGGACACTGTTGAAAAATGCATAAATGAGGTCGAAAGCATTGAGGAAGAGACCGGAATTAAGATGGACGCGCTGATTAACAACACTCACATGCTGAGGGAAACTACGCCCGAGGATATTATCAAGGGCTTTGAGCTTGGGGAAAAGGTGAAGGCAATCAAGGGTGTTCCAGTGAAGTTTTCGACCTGTGAGACTAAGTATGTTGAGGCTCTGTGCGAGGCCGCGAAGAAGAAAGGCTATGAGCCTGTGGTTCTTGAGGGTGCGGGTCACGACCCGGAGGCTGCAAAGAACGGCGGAGTGGAGTTTGCTGACCTCGGCAAGGACGGGAAGATGTATATTTATCCGATAACCTTGCAGATGAGGCCGAGTTGGCTGGATGTGCAGTTTTAGGGGAATGTTCTGGAAATTATTTGCTTGAAAAACCACAATACTGATGTCATAATGTAGTAAATGATTTTGGGGTGTGCAGTATGTTATTATTCCATGGGAGCAATGTAGAAGTAAGCGAACCTAAGATAGTTGTATCTAACAGGAGCCTTGATTTCGGTGCTGGTTTTTATACTTCGGCAGATGAACGTCAGGCAGAAAAGTGGTCAAAGCTTCAAACACTTAGACGTAAAAATGGAAGACCGGTGGTTTCTGTTTATACTTTCGATGAGAATAAGATTTCGGATTTGAGAGTGTTGCGTTTTAAAAGTGCTGACTCAAAGTGGTTGAAATATGTAAGTGACAATCGCAAAGGAATATATTTGGGTGAAAAATACGATGTTGTAGTAGGACCAATTGCAAATGATAGTACGATGACAGTAATCAATTCATATGTTTCTGGAAGAATTGACGAGGAGACAGCATTAATCTTGTTGAAACCCCAAAAGCTGTCAACGCAATATGTTTTTTTGACCGATACAGGTCTTTCGCGACTTGATTTTTTGGAGGTGAAACTCATTGAAGAATAGGACAGATCCTTCAATACTTGAAATATTTGATACTGAGCTTGCCCAGTTAATTGCAAAAAAAAGGGCCGTTTCTTATATGGAAGCTCTTAGGATGTTTATTGATTCAGAGACACATTCAATGTTAGAGAATGATGATTTAAAAATGTGGTATTTTAGTCCTTTGGCTATTATGGATATTTGGGAGTGTGAAATTTCTACTGGGAATCCATGTAATTCGCTTTATTTGAGAGGTGATGAGGTTGAGTAAGGAATTCAGTTTTTTTGCATATCTGCTTGAAAGTTATGCAATATATAAAAATACTACTGCATCAGTAATAATGAAGACGCTTGATGAAAAGGGTATTACTGATTTTGTTTACAATATGTATGAAATCTACCATACTGAGGCGATAGAAAATGCATTTGCCGATATAGACAGCCTTATTGAAACGGGGAAAACCGCTTGGTGAAAAAGCACCGCAGACGACTATTGAATTGACGTACTGCGGTGTTTTCTTTTGCATTATGAAGTTGTGATAAGCTTTGAGGCCGTTCCGAGGAAGGCTTCGCAGATTACTGTTCCGGGTTCTGCGCTGCCGGGGACGGTTATTTTTTTTGTTTCTTCCGCAGCTTTTTTCAGGAGGGAGCGGGGGATAGGTTTGTCTGTGCGAACGCTGATGAGAGAGCCTCCTTCGGTCTTTATTGTTGAGGTAAAGATGCGAAGCGGGTCTGTGATTTCGGCTTTTGCAAAGGCTGCACCCTTTTCGCAGCGTCCTCCTGAGAAATCTTTAAGGGAAATTCTGCATGAGTTTGGACAACCAGTACAGATTACATAGGCGTTATTGTTCTGGTTTACGCCTTGTGTATTATTTTCCCTTTCACGCTCTTTTCGTCTTTGCGCAATATACTCTCGGCGCTGGGCACGAGTGTCTTCAATGCTTTCGTAGGCGAGCGGTGAGTGGTATGAGCGGCCTAAGACAAAGCCAGCTGCAGCAATCGCCGCTTCTTCTCCTGAGGCAGAAACGTCGTCAACAAGGTCGTGAACATAGAGGGCGTTTCCGCAGAGAAAGAGCCCAGGAACAGGGGGTAGGGGTTGCGTTAGTGCGGCGGATTGGGTACGGGCTTGGGATTGGCGTGTCTGGCCTGCCGACTGCTGTTTGTCGCAGAATCCTGTTGGGGATAGTGACGGGGCATAAGCCTTTATCATGGTGTTTTCGGGAACGAGTCCTGCTGCAAAAATTACTGTATCGCAGTCAATTTGTTCTTCGCTGCCGTCAGCTTTTTTTATTTTCACCGCTTCAACTCGCTTTTTACCCATGATTTCAACTACCTGACAGCCAGTAAGGAGCGGGATTTGAAAATCATAGACACACTCTCTCAGGTTTCTTTCGAGTCCGCCGGGGACGTTTTCCTTTTCTATTATCGCAAGCACCTCTGAGCCTTCAAGTGTGAAGCGTCTTGCCATAATCAGGCCTATATCGCCTGAGCCGACTATTATGACACGACTGCCGACTCTGAGGTTTTTAAGGTTCATCAGTGCCTGAGCCGTACCAGCTGTGTAAATGCCTGAGGGTCTGGTGCCCGCGATTTCAAGGCTTCCGCGACTTTTCTCTCTGCAGCCTGAGGCAAGAATAACCGCTGAAGCGAGTCGTTCTTTAGTGCCATCTGGCTCTTGTGAAACCACCTTAATTCCGCCTTCGACGGGAGTGATTTCTGTTACTGTTGAGGAAAATTTTATATGAACGGAGGCTTTGCTTAGAAGGTCAGAGTACAGTCTGCCGTATTCCGGCCCGGTGTAGTTTTTTCCAAATTTTGTCAGGCCGAAGCCGGGATGAATACACTGCCTTAGCACGCCTCCGCAGCTTTCTTCCTTTTCTAAAAGCAGAACGTCTCTGAAAGCCATTTCTTCAAGCTTTAGTGCTGCGGCCATTCCTGCCGGTCCGCCTCCTATAATGATAATTTCGCGTTTTTCCATTATTTTAACCTCGTATGCCTGTCAAACATTTCGCTTCCGGGACCGTCGTAGGTCAGCAAGCTCGGGTGAAAGTTTCGTTCTTTTTCCAACAATTCCGCGGTGTCCACCGTGCAGAAGCCGCCCTGACAAAGCCCCATAAAGGCGCCGGTTCTGTTTTTTATTCCCTTGATTGTGGGGAGTGCGCCTGTTTCGCAGATTTCGTCGAAGGCCTCTAAAATGGCTGCTGCAGTGACGCCTTCGCAGCGGCAAATCAGTCTGTGGTCTGTGCCTGATACAGTGCTTGGCTGTGTGGTGGTAGGGTCTGAAATTCCGTGCGCAGAGAGCCTTTTGGTGCAACCATATTTGTCTTCGCCGTTCGGGTCGTGAGGTAATTCTATGCTGAGTTGCGCTTCGCTGTTCGGTTCGTTGGGCAGCACTGTGTTGAACTCGGCTTCGCCGTTCGGGTTGTATGGTAATCCTTTGCTGCTGTGTGCGGCTTCGGAAATAAGCTTATTTATGTATGAAGTATCTGGGATGCCTTTGGAATGCTCCAAAAGAACCCTGCCATCGGTCGCAGAAAAATTTATATTGCTGGAAAAAAATACCATTTTTGCAACTTTTCTTCCAATTGGCATAGAGGCTGTCATTCCCGGGGACTCGATACCTATAAGGTTAATAAAGCCCGGAAGGCTTTCTTCTATTATAAAGTCGCCGCCATTAGCATTGCATTTAGGTCTTATTCCCGAAAAGCTCCTGATTGCCGGAATGGTTTTCAGGTCAGGGCAGAGAAAGGAGCCATCTTCCCTGAGCATTTTCATTACGTCTGCTGTAGTCGCGTAGTCGTCGGTCTGGTCTATGAATTCTGCCGAAGGGCCAAACATAACCTTTCCGTCAGTGGTTGGGGTCAGATGAATACCGAGAACGTTTTTCCCTTCATTTGGTATAGGATAAACTGGCATTTTTATCAGGCCTGCAGCCTTTTTTTCCAGAATATGGTATTCTCCTCGGCAAGGCTTTGTTTCATAGTTCCCTGCACCCGCAAGGTGAGATAATTTTCCGGCGTTAAGACCGGCAGCGTTTATCACAACCCTGGAGACGATAGAAAGAGTTTGTTTTTCATAGGTGTGGTTATTGGAAATAAAGGTTTTTTCCGCGGTAAGCTTCCAATTCTGGGAATTTTCATCATTGTTTTCAATTTTTTCCACCTTTGAAGAAAAATAGGGGACTACTCCCATTTTTGTCGCTGCCTTTGCCAAAGCAGTACAGTATTTGAAGGGGTTAAAAATGGCTGTGTTCGGTGAGTAAAGGCCGAAATTCCCTTCGATATTTGGCGAAATTGAGGTCAACTCGGCTTTTTCTATTATTCGTAGCTCTTCAACGCCGTTAGCCTTGCCCTGAAGCAAAAGCTTTTCCAGAGCTTTTCTGTCTTCGTCAGAAAAACCTACAACCACCTTTCCCGTTTTATGGTACTCGATACCGAGCGCTGAAGCGAGGTTTTCAAAGTCGAGGCTTCCTTCAAGACAAAGCTGAGCCTTTAGTGAGCCAGTAGGATTGTTGAAGCCAGCATGAACTACTGCCGAGTTTCGACCGCTGGTGCCGAAGGCTGTATCAGCTTCCTTTTCTATTATACAAATTGTGAGATTAGGTACGGCAGACTTTAGCTGAACCGCACAGGCAAGTCCGACAGCACCGCCACCGATAATCGCAATGTCAAATTTTTCTTTCATAAGCTTCCTCGTATTGTGGATGAATTAAGTTAAGAGGACTGCGCTAAGCAGCCGCGTGCTTAGCTAAACGGCCCTCTGGCTTTATTCGTTTTTACATTAAAAAGGACGGCAATTTCTCCTATAGTTAAATCACTGAGATGGAGCTTACTGCCGTCTGTATTATATCATATTCTTTGTTTTTTTAGCAATCTGCCTGCGATGGAGCCGACAATAATTCCGAAAACGAACTGTATGCAGTTGATTGGAATTTCAACCAACGGAATAATCCACGAGCCGTAAATTGCGACCTCGGCAAAGTAGTATATGCCAACCATTGCAGCAAGCGCAAGGAGGGTTAATGCTATCGCCGAAATGAGGTGGGTTTTGTGACCATCATCCTTATATTTTGCAAAATTTTCCAGCGCTACCCCAAAGAGAAGACCCATGAGAATTTTTGCAATGAGGGTTACAGGTGCGAAAATTGCATAGCCGCCGATGAGGTCGGCGAGCCCCTGACCGATAGCTCCTGCGATGGAGCCGTTCTTCTTTCCGAGAATGAAAATTCCTATGATAAGCACGGCGTCGCCTGGATGAAAGTAGCCCTGTGTCGATGGTATAGGTATACGTATCAAAAATGTCAAAACCACCGAAATAGCGATGATAAGTGCCATATATGTTAATTTTTTTGTGTTTGTTTTTGTACTCATGCTTGAAATAATAACAAAAATGTGTTATCTATTAAATATTCAGATTTATAGTTTTTTTTATATACAGTTTAGAGGTGAAAATATGCAATCACTTACTCCAAATCTTAATCCTGAATTAAAAACTCCGCTGTACAGGCAGCTGTTCAATTATATTAAAGATGAGATTTATGACGGCAGACTTGTGGCCGGGACAAAGCTTCCGTCGCTCAGGGCGCTGGCTACATCTCAGAAAATCAGCATAACCACGGTTGGACTTGCTTATAATCAGCTGATGGTTGAGGGTTATATTGAGGGACGTGAAAAGTCGGGGTATTATGTAAGCTTTTCGGCGGAAAATGGTGTGGAGCAGACTACATATTATCCTCCAACAGTTCGACCTTTGATCTTTGACAAGGAGGTTGAGCGGCCTGATTATA
Organism: Firmicutes bacterium UBA1768; assembly: GCA_002315335.1. GTDB lineage: Bacteria > Bacillota > Clostridia > Peptostreptococcales > Anaerovoracaceae > UBA1768. Next base: position 14,873 of record DCGW01000047.1, read on the forward strand.
TAGACTTATCGCTTTTTGATTTTGTAAAATGGAAAAAATGCCTGAATTCTGTGATTAATGACCATTCGGATATGCTTATTACTCCTGCGTCGCCGAGGGGCGAGTGGGGTCTCAGGCGGGAAATTGCACACTATCTTTATATGACAAGAGGGCTTGTCTGCAGTCCTGAGCAAATTATTATTGCTGCCGGGACTCAGATGACGGCCAATTTGGCTTCGACTTTTTTGAAGAGGGCGGGTCTCAGGTCGCTGGCCTATGAGGATCCGGGATATTTGCCGTCAGTTAATGTTTTCAGGGACAGAGGCTTTGAGGTTTTTCCTGTAAATATAGGGGAAAAAGGGGCTTCGTTGGATGAGATACGAAGCATTGGTCCGGATGTTATCAGTGTTTCACCGTCAAATCAGTTTCCTCTCGGAATGGTTATGCCTGTCAGCGAGAGGAGGGCTCTCCTGAATTATGCTGAGGAGAGCGACTGCATTATTATTGAGGACGACCATGCCGCAGAGCTCAGGTATTTTGGAAGGCCGGTGCCGCCGCTTAAGTCTCTTGATAAGGCGGACAGGGTACTGTATTTAGGGTCGTTTTCTTCGCTGCTTTTTACTTCGCTGAAGATTTCATATATGATAATTCCGGAGAGGTTTAAGGGTGTTGCGGATGAGGTTATGAAGAGCTATAACCAGACCTGCTCTAAGACGGAGCAGCTGGCGCTTGCGACGTACATGGAGAAGGGCTTGCTGCACACACATGTTAAGAAGCTGCGCAAGCTTTATTCCCAGAAAATGGAAGCGGCTGCGGCTTGTCTGACTGAGGCGTTTGGGGATGCTGTTGAGATTTCAAGTAAGGACTCGGGTCTTAATATGGTGCTTGAGATGAAGCTCGGGGGGACTGGGGAGAACTTGGGTATGATGGGAGAGAGTTCAGAACGTGCCTGCGAGAAATTGGGGTCTGTTGGAGGCTGCGCCGGTGGGACAGGTGTGAATTCTGGGTCTGTTGGAGCGGGTTTAGAGAGTCTGACGGTGAATGCGGATGCTGTTGAAGGGGTTACGGTGGCAAAAATGGAAGAAAATTCCATTGAGGTGATTTGTGAGGCTGCGAACAGGGTTGGGCTTAATATGCTGCCGCTATATGATTTTTCTACAACCGAAAGGTATTTGAACTCAAATAAGGTTGTGTTTTACTACTCGGCTATTCCGCTGGCTGAGATGAAGCGGGCAGTTGAGAGGCTTAAGTCTGAAGTTTGTGGCTGTTGACGGGGCGCAGGGTACAGGGCTCAAGGCTCAAGGCGCAGGGTACAGGGCTCAAGGCGCGGGGCGCAGGGCTCAAGGCTCAAGGCTCAAGGCACAGGGCGCAGGGCTCAAGGCTCAAGGCTCAAGGCACAGGGCACAGGGCGCAGGGCTCGGGGCACAGGGTGCAGGGCGCAGGGCTCAAGGCTCAAGGCGCGGGGCGCAGGGTGCAAGGCACAGGGTGCAGGGCTCGGGGCACAGGGTGCAGGGCACAGGGTGCAGGGCGCAGGGCGCGGGGCACAGGTGCAGGGCGCAGGGCACAGGGCGCAGGGCACAGGGCACAGGGCGCAGGGAGGCGTTTCTTCAGGCATACAACTATTCCTTAAATCTGTGTTTTTCAAAATTGCACAGATTTTTGTCTAAAACAACAAAAATCTGTGCAATTAATCTGTTAATCACATGGTTTTATTTATGATTTGCCCCTTTTCACCCTAATATTTTGCTTCAAACCACAGAAATTGGAAATAAATGGAAGCCTTTGGCTGCAACTATTCCTTAAATCTATAGATTTTTAAGAGGTTTGCACAGATTTTTAACGAAAAAAGCAAAAATCTGTGCCATTTCCTTTTACATCGACTATTTTGAGAGATTGCTTTTCTGCAATCTATACATTATAATCTTTTTAGCATGGTCGAGATGGAAAGTTCTCGATACTATCTACTTACAATGGAGGAATTCAAAATGAAAAACAAGCAATTAACAAAGGCTTTTGCGATTTTGCTTGCGCTTGCTCTTGCGCTTTGCATGACAGCCTGCGGTGAAAGCAACACTGAAAATGAAAGCGCGGATGCAGCAGATGTAATCACATCAATTGAAATCGGCGGAGACTTTGGGGCGTTCGACTTGAACAAAGAGGCATTTGGTGAATATACCCAGACAGACCTTCCTGAGGAATTTACACTTGAAGAAAACGAAACAGCTGTGGCATACGCATGCGAGGACAGCAACACACCGTTAATTATTGTCAAGGATGTAAAAAATCTTGATAAGACCTTAGAGGAATATGCAGCTGAGGAGTCAAAAAAATGGGGCTCGGGATATTATCAGATAGTTAATGACGGAAAGGTTGCCTATTATACAGGCTCAGACACACTTGACGGTGAGTTTTATTACTGGTCAGATATGGCTTTTTATCTGGGAGATTCAATCAGAGCCTTCACACTTTTCAAGAAAACCGAAGAGGTTCAGATTGGTGATTCAGACCTCTATTTCAACATAGTATCCGGCTATGAGAATAGACTTTCTGAAGCAAGCTCTGAGTTTGGCGCAACTGTTTATGCAGAGTATGACGAAAGCTATAAGTTCCCTAATATTTATGCCTGCAATGACTTTTTCGGCTATGAAATGGAGAAGGAATACTTTGGCTTCCTGAACGAATTCAATATGACAGAGGAGCAGTATAATAAGTGGAATGCGAACTGGACTGACGAAGCCACAAAGGAATATCTCAATGCTTTAGGCTATGATATTTCTTATCAGGAAACTGTTGAAACCGATGATTTCAATGTTTACGTATACTGTGTAACTACAGACAACTATGACCCTACCGTATATGATTCAGACTTATATCAGGTATTCTATTATATTGAGAGAAACGGCGAGTGGTATTTTATTGATGCGTATACTACTTTATCGGAACCAACACCTGCATTTATGAGCAGCATAGTGGGCTCAATTCATGTGAAGAAATAACTTAATGCTATGTATTATGGTGCGATGGGAATTGCCCAGTCAGGGCGATTGAGTAAAATATAATATGGTTGTGTTTTGGCGGCTTGGCCGGGGCTTTGTTATAGAGGTCTTGGCTTGGCCGCCCTTTTGGTGTATGGGCACAGGGCACAGGGCACAGGGTACAGGGCACAGGGCGCAGGGCGCAGGTCACAGGTCTCAGGGCACAGGGTGCATCCTCTTCCGATCATCGTGACTTCCCGTGCGCCTCCAGCTTCTTCCAACGCGCCTTGCGTTCCTGCTTCACCACTGGTTTCTCAATCGTACGCTTCTCTTGCCGCGCTCCTCTAAGCCAAGCCTCACCGTCTTCAACTATAATCGATAGTCCCTACTATTCTATCTCACTCCGGCCTCTCGGGTACCGCCCCGCCATGCCAAACAACTATTCCTTAAAACTTGGTTCTGAGGAAACGCACCGTTTTTTTGATTTTTTGCAAAAAACGGTGCATTTTAGAGAGTTGTAGCGTCTGTCTGAATGAAAAATGACAGCTTTTTTGGAAATAAATAATAATTATGGAAATTGTTGGGTTGAAAATGCTAATATTATACCTCTATGAGCGGTCATTTTATAAAAAATTACACCTATTTTTTAAAATTTTATAAAAATCGGTGCAAATAGCGAGAACAAAGACTTTTCCTGAACACGCTGGAAACATGTGACTTACCTATTAAGACAGAATAGTAATGGTGACGAATATCAAGGAGTTAAAAACCCACACTTTATTCCGACAGGTACTACATATATTTTTCGGGGTTCTTTTATGTTTTCACGGG
>DCGW01000047.1:18715-25861 GCA_002315335.1 Firmicutes bacterium UBA1768
GCTTCTTTACTTCTTGATTTTAAGCGAATATTACATTATAATTTATTGGTGTTGTCTTGCACATGCACTGCAACCTTTTATTTACAATACTTTAGATTTGAGGGCTTACATGAATATTAGAGAAAAACTATTTAATAAGATACTTTTGAAGGGGGCGGCTGTTGCACTCTGCTTTGTTTTATGCTTTACACTGATTCCTTGGGTTGAGTGCACAGGTACGTCGAATGCCGAAATTACGAACAAACAGGCCACGACGGTTCATGGTGAATATCGCTCCGGTTCTGAAATTAAAGAAATGAGGCCAGCAGTATACACCTACGATTATGACGACAACTGGTTGTATAACTCCAGTTACGATTTCAATTATGACTTGATTAAGCTGTCCATAAGGCTTTCTCTGACGACTATACATGAAGAATATATAGAGGACGTTATGACACAAATGGGCTATGGCTCATTTGTGGGTAATTATACAGAGGCGGGGAAACATAATATTGGCTATACTATAGCCAGCAAGAACATAGTTAATGCAAATGATGAAGAGATTTCTGTTGTTATGGTTGCTGTCAGAGGTGTCGGATATAAAGACGAGTGGGCCGGCAATGCAATCTGCGGACCTTCAGGTGATCACTATGGATTTTCCACTGCAGCAAATACGGTTTATAATGCCATAGATGCTTATCTAAATCAAAACAAGGAAAATCTCAATAAAAAAATAAAAATCTGGACCTTTGGTTACAGCAGAGGTGCAGCCGTTGCGAACCTGCTCGGGTGTATGCTAAATGAGAAGCTCACTCAGGCTGGATATGGCATAGCAAAAGATGATATTTTCGACTTTACCTATGAGGCTCCTCAGGGTGCGATAAAGCAGACCAGGGAATATAAGAATATTGTAAATATTGTCAATCCTACGGATATTGTGACTAAGGTCTTCATGAGCGAATGGGGCTTTTGCAGGGCCGGAAACACTTACTACCTGCCTTCGCTGAATGCGGATGGGGTAAAGTATCTTTATTATAAGAAAAAAATGGTAGAGGAGTATAAAAAAATACTGGAATATAATAAAGTGGACACAGCATTGGCGGAAGAACTGACGGAGGCTTCATATGCCTTGCAGGATAACCTTGACAAGATTTGTCATTTCTTGGCTGCCGAGTTTAAGAGTCGTGAAAACTACAGTCCAACCAATAGTGAAAAAAATACTCCAACCTATGAGGATATTTTCTCTCAGGCAATCATGACGGCTATGACTAATCATTATGATTTTTCTGGCTTGCTGCAGGACCTTTCGTTTATTATTCCTGGGCTTGTTTCAAGGCTCGGCGTGTACTGGATGCTTAATCCGCTCGACAGTGCTTTCATTTTTGATATAATGACCAAAAATTACATGGAGCCGCATTATCCTGAGTTGCAGATAAGCTGGATTGATGCTCTGGGTGAAGAAGGGCTGAAAAGCAGAATTGACAAGGTAAGGTACAAGAAGCTGATAATAAATGCCATCACTGATGCGGTGGTTACCGATGCGACGGGCAAGGTGGTTGCAAGGATAATTGATGGTGTGCTGGACGAAGGGCTTAATTTGATCACCTCATATATTGATGAGAACGGCCAGCTTGTAATAGTTGTGCCAAATGATGAACAGTTTACTGTAAAGCTGTCTTCGGATGAGGCTGCCAGGATTACCTTAACTGCGAGCGAATATAATGAAGAAACCACGGAAAATGAACAGGTTGTACAGTACCAGGATGTTGCTCTTGCAGAGGGCGATGTGCTGACATATACCACGGGTGAAGAGAAGGGGCAGTCGCTTTCCGAGGATAGTCTTGTTGCAAACGGTGAAGAGGTGATTGAACCGGATCTTGATGTCAAGGGTGATGCTGTAAAGGAATGGACGGTAAATATTGAGGTTGAAGGCAGCGGCACTGCACGAGGAAGCGGTGTGAAGCTTGACGGAGAGTATGCAAGGTTTATTGCGTGGCCTGACTTTGGAGAGAGATTTTTGGGCTGGTACAAGGACGGAAGTCTGGTTTCTAAGAAATTGATTTTCGGAAAGAAGATTAAAGGCGATGAAAGCTACGTTGCGAAATTCACTAATAATGGTGAAAAGCTTGTGTCAGGCCTGAAGTGGTGGATGTGATGCTTGAGTCCCCGTATTCTGTATCTATGATATGGTTTGCGGGGATTTTTGTTTGGGGAAATGTTTTGGAAACAGGATGGCTTGGAGATATGATTGCTATGACAGTCTGACAAGGTGGCGGGGAAGTGCGGTTTTGCAGAGCCCACATGCTCGAAACATTGTAATATAACTGTAATCAACTGTAGGGTTGATTAATTTCGGGGGGGGTAGGGTATAATTTATTCATCAGAGGAAAAATTCACCTCAATACGCAATTCGATTGAGGTTTTTCTATGAAAGTGAAAGGAGATTATTATGAGAAAAGTTGAAATGAATGAAATGATAATGGTTGATGCTGGGAAATTTTCTTTTGGTAATGGCGAATTTGGTATTTTTGGTAATGTGATAAGCTTCGGTGTTAAGGTGGCTGAAAATGGAGATCATACATTTATTTGTAAACTTGGTGGGGAAAGTGGAATTGGTCTTCAATACACTTACATTCCATTCGCGAGTATTGAATCAGATACAGCCCTTCTTTCCCCAATTGGTATTGTGAAAACTGTAATAGCGTTAGTAGGGAGTATTTTTAGTTAGTCATCATTTTATTCCCTGCATTCCAGAAGGTTTGCGGGGATTTTTGTTTGGGGAAATGTTTTGGAAACAGGATGGATTGGAGATATGATTGCTATGACAGTCTGACAAGGTGGCGGGGAAGTGCGGTTTTGCAGAGCCCATATGCTCGAAACATTGTAATATAACTGTAATCAACTGTAGGGTTGATTAATTTCGGGGGGGGTAGGGTATAATTTATTCATCAGAGGAAAAATTCACCTCAATACGCAATTCGATTGAGGTTTTTCTATGAAAGTGAAAGGAGATTATTATGAAAAAAGTTGAAATGAATGAAATGATAATGGTTGATGCTGGGTATAAGGACGGATTTTCTTGGAATACTGAAGAAGGTTTTGGTTTCAAAAGTGCATTACTGGATATGTATTATAAAGGAGGGGCTTTTTATTTTAGGTTTGCCCTTACTGATAGATTTAATATTAGCTATGCACTGCCGTCTCTAATTGGCTTTGTTCTCGATTTGTTGGGAAAAAAAGATGTGTAAATTTGAATGATAACAATTTCCCCGCATTCCAGACGGTTTGCGGGGATTTTTGTTTGGGGAAATGTTTTGGAAACAGGATGGCTTGGAGATATGATTGCTATGACAGTCTGACAAGGAGGCGGGCAAGTGCGGTTTTGCAGAGCCCACATGCTCAAAATATTGTAATATAACTGTAATCAACTGTAGGGTTGATTAATTTCGGGGGGGGTTGGGTATAATTTATACATCAGAGGAAAATTCACCTCAATACTCGATTTGATTGAGGTTTTTCGATGAAAATGAAAGGAGATTATTATGAGAAAAGTTGAAATGAATGAAATGATAATGGTTGATGCTGGGAAGTTTTGTTTTGGTAATGGCAAATTTGGTATTTTGGGTGGTTTAATAAACTTCGGTGTTACTGTAGAAAATGACGGAGATCATATTTTTATTTGTAAAATTGGAGAAATTGGTTTTGAATACTCGTATGAACCATTTACATATATTGAATCTGAAAATGTTTTTCTTACACCAGGAGGTATTGTGAAAACTGTAATAGCGTTAGTAGGGAGTATTTTTAGTTAGTCATCATTTTATTCCCCTGCATTCCAGACGGTTTGCGGGGATTTTTTTATTTTTTGCGAAAAGGTATTGACTTTTCCAAAACAGTAATTTGGAAAAACTGGAAGCTGAAGAGTCTTCGGTACTTTTCAATATCGCGTAAAAACTTCCGTAAAATATTCTGAAAATAATGCTTGACATGACCGAATCTGTAAGGAAATGTGCAAAAAGTGAAAATCGGAAAAATATTATTGTGGCAGGCGGCAACCGGGTGTAGACTATGGCTGAAGAGGGAAAGGAGCGGAGATTGTGGAAAAGGTTTCGGTATTAATCAGCGGCAAAGATACAGCATATAACGAGGCGCTGGCGGCTGCATTGTCAGAATATGAGAAGAATTATTTTGTCACCTGCGCTTCGCCGGAAAGACTGTTAGTGGAAGCGGCGGAGCTATCTGATAAATACGATGTCTTTCTCCTGGACAAAGAGCCGGCGGCAATAAAGCTTGGAGATACTCCTAAATTGATAATTATGCAGGAGGAAGAAACTCCGAATAGAAGAAATGAAGCTGGTCATTTGGGGATTTTCAAATATAGAGGAGTAAAGCATATTGCAGGAGCAATTTACAGAGAATATAAGGGAAAAAGCAGTCCTTACAATGAGGGCGAGGAGGTCAGCAAGGCATATATACCTTCTGCTGAAGGCAATTTCAAAAGCATTACCATAGTAGGCGATGCTGACGAAGAAACCTGCATGGGAGCGGGAAGTCTCATTTCGAGAAGCCTTGCAATGATGGGGAAAAAGGTCTTGTTCTTTGATCTTCAGGAGTTCCCGGCCAGGTCAGGCTTTTCAGAGGAAAGGACAGGTGAGAGGTCATGGGATGATTTCATCTACTGCTGTATTTATGGTAAGACGGACGATATGCTGAGAGAACCATCGAAGTTTTGCGGGGTTGATGCATCGGGAGTATGCTATTTTTCAGGAAAAAAAGGAAAGAACCCCTTCAGAAGTCTGGACGAAGACGAGGTCAGTATGTTCTATGAAGGCCTGAGAGAAAAGTGCTGCATGGACTTCGGTTTAGGCATTATTTCGGATGTGGGAAGGTGGCTTTCCATGACCTGCCTCAGAGAGAGCGACCTCGTAGTTGTTTTGAGCGATGGCTCGGAAAATGACAGGGAAAGGTGCGAGGAAATTATTCAAAAGCTTACCGATGAAGAAGGCTTCAAGGGAAAAACCATGACAATATGCCTCGGAGCAAAGTGGGATATGGGAGAATTCTGCGATTTTTCGGTAGAATATAACGATGATGTAAGGGCGGCGGAATTCAGAGACCTTCTGCAAATGCGAGCCTGGAAGGATATTAGCAGGGTAGCCGGCTATATAGCCGATGGGTGCTTTGTGTGAAAAGTCACTTTCTTTAATAATCCCGAAATTTTTATGTAAAATTGAGCTGAATTAATTTGAAGCTTAAACCTTGACATAACGGAGAATATTATCTTCTTTGCCAAAAGGAACGGATTATTAATATTACCTGCATAGGTCTTATCTCCGTTTAACACAGAAATCATGCGATTGAAAATCTGTTCATGACCAACAGGGGTAGGGTGCCAAGTGTTATCAATTTCAATGTAATATTGTGTTTTATCGGTTTGTCTCGCCATAAATCAAGTATTTTCATGTTATGCTTAAGGGTGAGTATGATGGCTGGCTTAAACCTTACAGCTTAATCTTTCGGTGCTTTCGTTTTCGGGCATCACGCGTTTCAACTCGCCTGATTATCAGGGTTACGGCCCAGATAATGAGGAAGTAAATAAGTGCAACAATTATGATTGGAATAAAAGCGTCGAAGGTTCTGCTGCGGATCAGGTCGCCTGCCTTTGTGAGGTCCTGAATCGCAACATAGCCGGCGATTGCGGTTGCCTTTATCATTGCAACCAGTTCGCTCCTGTATATAGGGAGGAAGTTATGCAAAAGCTGCGGCAGGATGATTTTCCTGAGGCCTAAATAATTCGTATAACCTAAGGCATAAGCTGCTTCGTATTGACCTTTATCTATGTTGTTGAGACCGTTTTCCAAGGCAGCTAAAACACCCGTGGAGAAGAACATACCGAAGGTAAGCATACCTATAACTATGTCGCTTGCATTGACGTCTCCGAGGAGAACATAGCAGACCAGTAAGAGCAGCACAACAATCGGAATGCCCTGAATAATTACACTGTAGCAGCTGACGAGCTTGCTGAGCAGCTTAAACCGGCTTCGCTTTAACAGCAGCAGAATAATTCCGAGAAGTGTACCGAAAATAAGTGAGAACAACGAAAGAAGTCCAGTCATTTTAAGACCGCCTAACAGCAGCTTATAACGACCTTCCTTTATCAGGTTGTTATATAGACCGGTCTTAATTGAAGCTATAGAAAAAACATTTTCGGCGGACTCGTCTCGAACAATGGCAGAATAGCCTCTTACTATGTAAACATCGGAGAAGTCTACTGCTTTGACGCGTTCATCGGTGATGCCGATATCACTAGCCCCCAAGTCAGCTTTTCCGCTTTCGACTGCCGAAAGAAGACCTCCAAAGGCCATGGTTTTGAACTCAACCTGATAACCGAGGTCATAAAGGATGTTTCCTATGAGCTCAATGTCGAAGCCGCCTAATTTACCATCAATAATGAAGTTAGTAGGCTCCATTTCGCCGGTGGTTGCGACTACGATCACTTTACCCTCGGTATTCTTTGGGATTTCTTTTACAATATAATTGGAACAGTCGGCCCAGTGAGAATTTATTTCTTCCAGCTTGCCGTTTTCCTTGTATTCTTTGATTTTTCCGTTGATTTCACTAAGAAATTCGTCATTGCCTTTTTTAGTGCAGAAAGCAATATAGCAAGGCAGGTAATGCAGGTCTATCTGTTTAAGAGTAGGATTTCGATATAAGTGCAAAGCAATCTCTGTACTTGTTGCGCTTGCATAGTCTATACGTTTGCTTTTGAGTGCGACTATCAGGTCCGCAAGAGTATTGTAGTAAGATATTTCCATTTCCGGATATAGTTTTGTAAGATAAACCGAATCCATGGCACCCATTATGCAGCCAACCTTTCCGGTTTTAAAGTTTTCAGGAGTGTACTTGTCTTCGGTGACTTTTGTACAGGAGCATAGAAATAATGTGCTGATAATAAATACAGCTATAATAATTGGAATTATTATTTTTGAAAAGCAGTTTCTGTTCATGATAAATGCTCCTTGTGATTGATAATTCGATTATAACATGCATATATATTCTATTCAATGCATGGAATGTATCTTGTCAGTTTGAGTTCCGTGTATTTATGAGATTTGTGATTTATTCCAAAACCACCAGCAGACTCAGATGTATCTCAAATGACAG
>DCGW01000014.1:0-3062 GCA_002315335.1 Firmicutes bacterium UBA1768
GGAAACTACAATTTTGTGTGAAATAATTTAATGCGTGAACAAAAATATCAAATTATATACAATACATATATATAAATCAACAAAAAAGGAAGATATAGTATGAAATACCTTATCGTAACCGGAATGTCCGGTGCAGGAAAATCCAACGCAATAAAGTGTCTGGAGGACCTTGATTACTATTGTGTCGACAACATGCCGGCCAGCTTAATAGGCCAGTTTATGGATGTTGCCGGCGGTAATAAGAGCGAAATCGACAAGGTTGCTTTTGTAATTGACATACGAGGCGGGGAGTTTTTTGACAAGTTTGAGACTTCGATTAAGGACATTAAGGAAAGAATTGAAGACCTTAAGATTATCTATCTTGAAGCTTCCGATGAGGTTCTGATAAGAAGATATAACGAGACCAGAAGAACTCATCCGATGAGCAAGGGAGGCTCTCCTGCTGAGGGCATTAAGCTTGAGAGACAGAAGCTTGCAGGCATAAAGAAAATGTCAGACTACATCATAGATACATCATCTCTTAAACCAAACGACCTGAGAGCGGAGCTTTCAGAACTGATTGAGCCGGAAAGCAGCGATCCTAAAAGAATGATGACCTGTACCGTCATGTCCTTTGGTTACAAGAATGGTATTCCACTTGATGCTGATATTGTATTTGACGTTCGCTTTATCCCAAATCCGTTTTATCTTAAGAGCATGAAAAACCTGACCGGAAACAGCCAGAAGGTAAAGGATTATGTGCTTAAGTGGGACGAAACAAAGCTGTTTATTCAAAAATTCGGCGAGCTTATTAATGATATTCTTCCTAATTACCTGAAACTCGGAAAAACCAATCTTGTAATAGCCTTCGGCTGTACGGGAGGTCAGCATCGATCTGTAGTAATAGCAAACGCGTTTGAGGAAATTATCACCAAAGAGGGCTACAGAGCAAAGAAAATTCACAGGGATTTATAGGTGATCGGATGAAGGGTATTTTTAAAGGAAGCGGTCCGAGAGTAACCGTAATCGGAGGGGGAACCGGAATGTCGGTAATCCTCAGAGGTCTGAAGAAGATTACAGATAATCTTGCCGCGGTGGTGACAATGGCAGATGATGGTGGAAGCTCAGGGCTGCTGAGAGAGGACCTTGGAATGCTGCCTCCGGGCGATTTGCGAAGCTGTCTTCTCGCACTTGCTGATGTAGAAGCAGACTTCGGAGAGCTGATGAATTACAGGTTTTCCGACGGAGCTTTGGCAGGACAAAATCTTGGGAACCTGATTATTGCCGGAATGGCGGAGCTTGCAGGAAGCTTTGAACGCGGACTCGAAAAAATCCACTCTTTGATGAGAATTAACGGTAGAGTCATACCCGTGACTATTGAGGAAATAACACTTTGTGCAAGGCTCGAGGGCGGCTCGATAGTAAGAGGTGAGTCCAGCATACCCAAAACAGTAATAGCCGGCGAGGGCAGGATAGAGAAAGTTTACTTAGAGCCACAAAATGCAGCAACCTGGGCAGATGCCGAGGAAGCGATAAAAAATTCAGACATCATTCTTATCGGGCCTGGCAGTCTATATACCAGCCTGATTTCCAATCTTTTAGTAAAAGGTATTAATGAGGCAATAGCTGAGTCTAACGCAATTATAGCCTATGTCAGCAATATCATGACACAAAGGGGTGAAACTGATGGATTTTCGGCTATGGAGCACTATAGAGAGATACAAAAATATCTTGTTGGAAAAGCGCCTGATTTTCTGATAGCTAACAACACCGTCATAGCCGACGACTCCGCGCCAAGATACAAAAGCGAGGGAGTTGACCAGGTATTTTTGAAGCCTGAGGACAGACGTGTGCTTGAAGGAGAGGGCTTAAAAATAATTGAAACCGACCTTGTAGACATAAGCTACGGATATATCCGTCATAATGCGGAAGCAGTTGCAAAAATTGTCAAAGAAATAATTGATTTTGATTAACAGAGATTAGTGGGAATTACAATAGTAAATTCAGCCTGGTTTGTTGTAAAAAACGATAATAATAAATAAGAGGAGCGTATTGGAGCATAATGTCTTTTTCTTCTGAAACTAAAAATGAAATGTCTACGGTAATTCCCGAAAAGGACTGCTGCATGCTTGCGGAAATATCAGGCTTTTTACGAACCTGCGGTAAGGTAAGACTTGAAGGCCTGGGCAGGATGAGCTATGTTCTCACCACGGAAAATGCCGCAGCCGCCAGAAAAATAATAGTGCTGATGAAGGAATACTTCGGGATTAAGCTTGAGCTTACCATAGGAAAAAGCACTATATTAAAAAAGAATAATGTTTACGAAATGACCCTTTCTGCAGACACTAACTGCAAAGGAATACTCCGTGAGGCTGGTATTCTTAAGATAAGAGAGGGCTTTGATGTTTTTAATTACGGGATAGATGATGCTCTTATTCACAAAAAATGCTGCAAAAAAGCATTTTTGAGAGGCGCATTCTTAGGCAGCGGCTCCATAACAGATCCAAACAAATCCTACCATCTTGAAATAGCTTCATCAAATGAACTGCTCTCAGCTAATCTTATGAGGCTGATGGAACAAATTGGTATTTCTGCCAGAGAAACCCAAAGACGGGAATCGTTTTTGGTTTACCTCAAGGACAGCGAGCTTGTCTGCGATTTTTTAGCTGCAACAGGGGCTTTTAATGCAAGAATGAGTCTTGAAAACACAAAGATGACTAAGGAACTGAGAAACAGGGCTAACAGAATAGTTAACTGTGACAGCGCAAATCTTGATAAAACAATAGCGGCTTCCGAGAAACACATAAGGGCAATAGAAAAGATTATGGCAGTAAGGGGGCTTGACAGTCTACCGGAAAAGCTGGCAGAAATAGCCGAGCTCAGAATAAATGAGCCGGAGCTGTCTCTGATTGACCTCGGAAAAATGATGGACCCGCCACTGGGGAAGTCGGGAGTCAACCACAGGCTGAATAAAATTCTTGAAATAGCGGAGAAATTATAATGAACTTCACTCACCTTCATGTACACACCGAATACAGTCTTCTTGACGGAGCGGCAAGGATTAAAGACCTGGTTTCTAAAGC
>DCGW01000014.1:3159-10315 GCA_002315335.1 Firmicutes bacterium UBA1768
GAGTGCAAAAAAGCGGGAATAAAGCCTATTTTAGGGTGCGAGGTTTACACTGCTGCGAGGAGAATGGAGGACAAAGATCCGGAAAAAGACAAGTATCAGGGTCATCTTATTTTGCTTGCAGAAAATGAGGTTGGCCTAAGAAACCTGATGAAAATAGTATCAAAGGGCTATGTTTCCGGGTTTTACTACAAACCGAGAGTAGATTATGAGGTTCTTAGAGAGCATAGCGAGGGAATTATTGCTCTCTCAGCCTGCGTTGCCGGCAATGTTCAGAGAAAGCTTGCCGTTGGTGACTATGAGGGCGCGAAGAAGGAAGTCTATGAGCTTCTGGAAATATTTGGAAATAACAATTTTTTCTTAGAAATACAAAATCATGGTCTTGACGTTCAGACGAGGATTATTCCGCTTCAGAAAAAGCTTTCCGAGGAAACCGGAGTTCCCCTTGTTGCGACTAACGATGTTCATTATGTAAATCGTGAGGATGCAAAGGCTCAGGATATTCTTATGTGCATTCAGACTGGTAAGAACGTTGATGATACAGACCGAATGAGGTTTGAAACACAGGAATTCTATTTCAAAACTCAGGACGAAATGACAAGGCTTTGGGCAGATATACCAGAGGCCCTCGAACAGACGGAAAAAATAGCCGAGAGATGTAATGTTGAAATAGAGTTTAACAACTACCACCTTCCGAACTTTGAGCAGCCGCCGGAATTTGAAACAACAACCGATTATCTGAGATTTTTATGCGATAAGGGCTTGAAGGAAAGATACGGAAAGGAAGCGGAAAAACACAGGGAAAGGCTTGAATATGAGCTTTCCACCATAGAAAATATGGGCTATGTGGAGTATTTTCTGATAGTCTGGGACTTTATCAATTTTGCAAAAGAGAATTCTATTATGGTTGGCCCGGGAAGAGGCTCCGCAGCCGGAAGCGTAGTAGCTTATTGTCTGAGAATTACAGATATCGATCCAATAAAATACAATCTGATTTTTGAGAGATTTCTAAATCCCGAAAGAATTAGCATGCCGGATATTGACGTTGACTTCTGCTATGAAAGAAGGCAGGAGGTAATTGATTATGTTATCAGAAAATACGGCAAGGACAGAGTTTCTCAGATTATCACTTTTGGAACTCTGAAGGCTAAGGCTGTTGTACGAGATGTAGGAAGGGTGCTCAACCTCAGTTATTCCGAAACTGATGCAATTGCTAAGATGATACCGGCTGACCTTCATATGACTATTGATATGGCTCTTGAGGTCAACCCGGATTTAAAAAATGCCTATGATACGAGCGCTAATGTTAAAGAGGTCCTTGATATGGGACGTGCGCTTGAGGGAATGCCGAGACATGCATCAACTCATGCTGCGGGCGTGGTAATTTCCAACAGACCTGTAGATGACTATGTTCCGCTGTACAACAGTGATAAAGGTATTTCAACTCAGTTTACAATGGGAACCATAGAAGAGTTAGGCCTTCTGAAGATGGATTTTTTGGGACTTAGAAACCTTACCGTCATAAGAGATGCTATAGATATGATCAGGGAAAATCACGGAGTAAATGTTGATTTTTCGACAATGGATTACGACGACCCCGAGGTTTTCGGGCTTATTTCCTCCGGCAACACCTTAGGAGTATTCCAGCTTGAAAGTGCTGGAATGACTGCTTTTATGAAAAACCTCAAGCCTGACTGCATTGAAGATATTGTGGCTGGGGTGGCCCTTTACAGGCCGGGCCCTATGGATAGCATTCCCAAATATATAGAAAACAAGAAAAATCCGTCAAATATTTCTTATGTTTGTCCGGAATTGGCAAATATTCTCGATGTAACCTATGGCTGTCTTGTTTATCAGGAGCAGGTAATGCAAATAGTGCGTGACCTTGGAGGCTATACCTATGGCCGTTCTGACTTGGTTCGCAGAGCCATGAGCAAGAAAAAGATGGAGGTTATGGAGGAAGAAAGGGCTAATTTCGTTTATGGAAAGACAGGGGAAGACGGAAGCGTTGAGGTTCCCGGTTGTGTGAGAAACGGAATTTCTGCTGAGGCTGCCAATCAGATTTTTGATGATATGGTAAAGTTTGCAGAATATGCCTTTAATAAATCTCATGCTGCGGCCTATGCTATTTTGGCTTATCAAACCGCATGGCTTAAAACCTACTATCCGCGTGAGTTTATGGCAGCTCTCATGACTTCGGTAATGGGTGAACCTAAAAACATTGCAAAATATATGAGAAATTGCAATGAGCTTGGGATAACAGTACTGCCTCCAGATATTAATAAGTCTTCAAAAAAATTCACTGTAGTTGACAATCAGATAAGATTTGCGATGTTAGCTATTAAGAACACGGGTTCAAGCGTAATTGATGAGGTTTTGAGAGCCAGAGAAAAGCACGGAGAATTCAAAGACTTTTTTGACTTTGTCGACAATGTTGATATTACGAAAATCAATAAAAAAACTGTTGAGAGCCTTATAAAGGCTGGTGCTTTTGATTGTACAGGGGCTGGAAGAGCTCAGCTGATAACAATATTTGAGCGCTGTCTTGACTCTGCGCATAACGATGCAAAAAAGAATGTGGCAGGTCAGCTATCGCTTTTCGGCGATATGGGTGATATTCAGGGCGGTGATGGCTTTGGTCATATTCCGCTTCCCGATGTAGCAGAGTTCAGTACCGATGTTTTGCTTTCCATGGAAAAGGAAATGACAGGCCTGTATCTAAGCGGACATCCTCTTGAAAAGTATCGAGAAAAAATTGAGCGCATAGTATCTATGACATCAGAAGAGCTTTCTGCAAACGAAGAAGGCAGGTATGCAGTTTCTGATGGCCAGAAGGTTGTGATGGCAGGGCTCTTGGTGGCGAAGAAAATTCTCATAACCAAGGCTGGTAAGAGAATGGCCTTTGCTACCCTCGAAGACTATTGCGGAACCTTTGAGGCTATTGTGTTTCCAAAGACCTATGATGATTTCGGAGCACTGTTAGAGTCTGACCTTTGCCTTGTAATTGCGGGAAAGGTAAGCATAAGAGATGAAGACGTTCCGACAATATTTGTTGAAAGCATAACTAAGTTAGACGAGGCTAAGGAGACTTCAGAGTTAAAGGGCTGGGCACAGAAAAATGATAGAAAGGCAGTGCCTGTAAATGTCGATGAAGCTATAGTACTATCCGTATCAGCTGATTGTGATCTGGGAATGGCACTTAATGAAATAAAGTCAATTTTAGTAAGGCACCACGGCAGCACTCCTGTTATTATCAGGTCTGAAGCAAACGGGAAGAAATTCAGAGCGGATCAGTCCATGTATGCGGATGGCTCTGCTGTGCTTAAAAGGAAGCTGTATGCATGCGGTTATTTGCAGAACACAGATAAATTTTAGTGACTTTTATCGCTTTTTATTATAATGGCTTTAATTCAGATGATTTTTCTGATAAAATATTCACAAAGATTTCGTTTACAATTGGGAGGTATTAAGTGACTAACAGTTTTGATGAATTTGATAAAGAATTTGACAAAGAGTTCAATATAGAAGACGGGGATAGGTCTTCTCATGAATATGACAATTCAAATTCCGGAGATTTTGACGACTTTTATGATGAGGATGAGTTGAAGGAGGCTGTTTCTGAAGAAATAGAAGCTTCTTCTGATGATACTGAGATCGAAGCGGAAAAACCTGCAAGGCGAAAGATAGGACGTGACGTAAGACGGGTTGAGTTTGACATGAAAATGGAAAAGAAGGACTATCTCAACCTTGTCATGTACAGCATAATGGGAAAGAACAGATTTGCAGCCTTCGGTGTTTTTGCAATTCTGGTTATCTGCGCAGGCTACCTTATTTTAGGCGGCATAGGTGCGATAGAAATGACCGGAATATTAAAGCTTGTAGCGGTAGCCCTCATTCTCATAGTAATAATTCTTCTGATTTTGATGAATTATATCAGGCGAAAGCTTGAGGTTTCAGACCTTGCATATATGGGCAGAAACAGGCACATGATAATCTGTGAGGACATGGTGATTTCTGAAACTGATGACGAAGATACTACCAGAGAATTTGAGTGGGAGGGTCTTTACAACGGAGAAGAGTGCAAGACATACTTCCTCATGTACAGCAACACTGGAATGATTGTTTTCCTGCCAAAGAGATTTATGACTGAGGAACAGATTCCGCAGATCAGAAAAATCCTCAAGGTTATGATGCAGAGCAAGTTCAGGACAAAGTACAAAGTTAACTGATTTTTTAAGCCACCCGGGGCTCCGGCGGAACCTTATGGTGGCTTTTACTATTAATATGCGTAAAGAATAAATGATATCGGGGAGCAAAAAGCCATGCTGAATAAGAACGAGTGTTATGAAATAGAAATTTTTGATATGGACGAAAACGGCAGAGGAATAGGTCGTGCCGAGGGAATGGTAGTCTTTGTCAGAGACTGTGTTATAGGCGACCTTGTCCTGGCCGAAATCACTGGAGTAAAGAAAAACCTTGCCTTTGGAAGGACTGTTGATATAATCAGACCATCTGAATACAGAATTGAGCCTGACTGTCCGATTTTCGGAGACTGCGGTGGCTGCTCACTTGCCTGCCTGAGCTATGAGGGTCAGCTCGATTTCAAGGAAAGAAAGGTAAGAGACTGTCTTGAACGCATTGGTAAGGTCGATAATCCTGAAATTGAAGATATTCTTTATATGGAGGAGCCTGTTTATTACAGAAACAATGGGCAGTTCGCAGTTGGAGGCACTACCGAGGAGCCTGCGGTGGGTTTCTTCAGGAGCGGGACCCACGAGGTTATTGACAGCTATGACTGCCTTTTACAGTCCGAGCCGGCTGTTACAGTAGCGCAGATTATAAGAGAATACATTGTTGAAAACGGTGTGTCGGTTTATGATGAGGCGACTGGAGAAGGTGCTTTGCGTCATGTCATAATCAGGAGCTGTGAGGGAACCGGCGAGGTTATGGTAGTACTGGTTGTAAATCGAGGAAAGCTGCCCGAACTTGAAGACCTTGGCGACTGGATTGCTGAGGGACTTGCAGGCATTGAGGTTGAGCAGGCAATTGCAGAGATTGCCAATGCTGCTGCAGAAGATGATGCTGCTGAAGTTGAAGCCGATTTCGACAGGGAGGGTGAATATGCTGCAGCTGGAAATTTCTGGAAATTAAGATGCCTGGCTCTAAACGTTAATCAGGGAAAGACAGGTGGAGCGGTAATGGGAGACAAGACCATTTTCCTCTATGGACAGGAGCGAATAATGGATGACTTCGAGGGCATAAACTACCTTATTTCACCGGCGTCCTTCTATCAGGTTAACACAAAGCAGGCGAAGCGTTTGTATGCTGTTGTTAAGGATTATGCGGAATTGACGGGAAGCGAAACTGTTTTCGACCTTTACTGCGGTGTAGGAACCATCAGCCTGTATCTGGCAAAATCGGCTAAGCGTGTAATCGGTATAGAGTCGGTAAAGGCAGCCGTACTTGATGCTAATAGAAATGCTATAAAAAATGGTGTGGTTAATGCTGTTTTCACCTGCGCAAAGGCGGAGGAAGCTCTTCCTAAAATGGTTGAAAAGGGTACAAGAGCGCATGCTGCGGTGCTTGATCCGCCGAGAAAGGGCTGTGACAGAAAGCTTCTTGAAGCAGTTGCAGCTGCAGGAGTGGATAGAATTGTCTATGTATCCTGCAATCCATCAACCATGGCCAGAGACGTGAAGCTTTTGAAGGAACTTGGCTATAGCTTTATTAAGGCTCAGCCGGTGGATATGTTTCCTCATACTGTTGAGGTTGAGTGCGTAGTTCAGCTGAAAAAATGTATTGATTTTTAGCTGCTATCTATTGATGAAACTCTTGATATGAATAATAGTAGTGTTATAATAAAAATGTTTGTGAATAATTTATTACCAAAATGTAAGGAGAAGCTATGTTAGAAGAAATAATCAGCATTTTTTCTGAATTTAAAGATATTAGCAATATTGAGATTGGCGAGAATACTGTATTATCCTCTGATATTGGTCTCTCATCACTTGACTATTTTGAATTGATCAACAGACTTGAAGAAGTCTTTAAGGTAAAAATCAGTGATAAGGAGCTGCTAAGGCTTAAAACGGTGGGAGATGTTATGGAATGTATAAGCAGAAAACAGTAATTATCCCGGAAACTAAGCCTGCAAACGGTTCCTTTAATCTGCTGAAAGTAATTGTTATGGTAGGACTGCCCTACGTTCATATTTTGGAATCATATAAGATTTTTGGTGTACTGACAGGTGTATCGGAAAGCTTCGAGAATGTAGTTTGTGGCCTGACTGTGTTTGGACCGTCAATATTTATGATATGCCTGGGGCTTGGACTGGCAAACACTTCTTCTGTCGGCAGAATCAGAAAAGTTGGAATACAGATGATAATTATTTACGAGATGTTAAACCTGATTCGATTCTGTATTCCTTATTTTATTATGTGGAAAGCTGGAATATCTGACTGGTTATACATATTAGCTATCTGTGAATCTGATATATACCTGTTTGTCGGGCTGTTTTATATTTTATTATCTTTTTATAAGCAGGCTAAGCTGTCAACGTTTAAGATTTTTTTGATCTCAGTTGTAATGCTTGTAATAAACATTTTCGTTTCATCCAATGTCTCTTTAGATAATTTTCTATTAACAATTTTTCTCGGAAATGTTGTTACAGTGGGATATGATTCGTATTTCCCTCTTTTTGGGTGGTGTATTTATCCGTGCATTGGGATGCTTATTGAAGAAAAAGTTCTTTCTATGGACTTTAGACAGAGAAATATTGCTTTTGGGATTATGCTTGGAATTGGAAGCGTCATGCTGGCGGCAACGATTGGTGCGATCAGATTTTTTGGCGGTACTGTTGTTGAGACACTTGCGGATTTCGCGGTTACTTCACGATATGGACTCGGTCAGGTTGGGTTGATAATTGGTATAGCGCTTATTACAATTTCAGTTTTCTATTTTATCTACCAGATAGTAAAGGAAAATCCTGTTGAGCGGTTCATAATTTCTCTGTCTCCGCTTGTTTTTCCATACTATATTTTGCAGTGGATAGGGGCATCGCTGGTTTCATACTATGTAGTTGGTATTGACAATTTGTTTTTTGAAGGAAGCTTTAGGGTGAATGCTGCTCAGTATCTATTGATTTCGACAATAGTTACCG
>DCGW01000073.1 GCA_002315335.1 Firmicutes bacterium UBA1768
TACCATTATCATTATAATATAGTTCAGTAAGTTTTTGGGTTCAGCGATTGCGCTGTCCCATTTTATAATACAATTACGGAGGTAAAAAATGGCAGCGTTTGCTGGAGTATTTTGCATTATCATTTCGCTTGGTCTTCTTATGTACCTTGCCTACAAGGGTGTATCGGTTATCATTCTTGCACCCGTGCTGGCTGTATTTACTTATGTTGCGGAAGGTTTTTTCACCGACCTTCACGGGTCTTATGGACTTGCAACCCTGACCGAAACCTTTATGGGCGGAATGTCAAACTATATTTTCAACTATTTTCTCATTTTCCTCTTAGGCGCGGTTTTCGGCAAGCTTATGGACTCAACCGGCTCAGCACTCAAAATCGCAAGAATTGTTTCGACAAGCCTCGGAAATAGAAGGGCTGTTTTAGCGGTTATTATTTCCTGTTCAATCCTCACCTATGGCGGAGTTTCACTTTTCGTTGTTGCGTTTGCAGCTTATCCTATTGCTGCTGAGCTTTTCAGAGAGGCAAATATTCCAAGGCGTTTCCTGCCGGCAACGATTGCGGTAGGTGCCGTTACCTTTACAATGACTGCTCTTCCGGGTTCGCCTCAGATTCAGAACGCTATTCCTATGAAGTATTTTGGAACAGATGTTTATGCTGCCCCTGTAATAGGTATTGTCTGCTCTATCATAATGCTTGGGCTGAGCTACGCATGGATTTCATACAGGGTTAAGACAGCAAAGGCAGCCGGCTATGGTTTCGACGAAGATGTAAACAGGACTGATGATGTCTCCTACGACAACCTTCCGAGCGGCTTCCTCGCCTTACTCCCAGCGATATTAGTTCTTGTAATAAACTTTATTTTCAGCAAATTTATTTTTGTGAATATGGACCTTTCCTATCTTATAGATAATTACGGAAAGCAGCCTTCTGACCTCATCGGAAACTGGAGTCTTATTGTTGCTCTTATTATTGCTATCGTTGTTTGTCTTATAACAAACCTTGAAAGACAAAGGGGCAAGGTAAGGGAGACTCTTAACGATGGTATTCAGGGCTCTTTCATTGCAATGATGAACACTGCCGCAGTTGTTGGCTACGGCGGTGTAATAAAGACGCTTGCAGCCTTTAACATAGTTAAAGAAGGAATAATAGGTCTTTCAGACAACCCACTTATTGCCGGCTCAATCAGCTCCACAGTTCTGGCGGGTATTACCGGCTCCGCTTCCGGCGGCCTTTCCATCGCTCTCGAAGCTCTGAGCGGAAACCTCATGGCTATGGCTGATAGTGCGGGCATCAGCTACGAAGCTCTGCACAGAATTACAGCTATCGCTTCAGGCGGAATTGACACGCTTCCGCACAACGGCGCTGTCGTCACTCTCTTAGTAGTAACCGCAACAAATCACAAGTCCTCATACTTTGATATCTTCGTAGTATCAGTTGCCATCCCTCTGGTTGCGCTTATCGTGGCAATCGTCATGGGTACGCTGGGGATTTGTTAGGTAAATCGAAGTTTGTTATATTATCTACAAAGTGTATAACTTTTAAAAGGGTGCTCTTCTGAACACCCTCTTTTTATTCTGTAATAAAATCTTTAAGCGCCTGTACTTCCGCATCGCTCATTCCACCTGCTTTGAGATATGCAGCAGCATCGTCACTGTAGTCTGCTGTCAACAGTTTTCCGATATCGGTAGTCCCGTGAAGATACTCGGCAAACGGCACGAAGTAGAGGTCGGCAATTGCGTTGTACTTTTCCGGAGCTGTAAGCTTGGAAACCTTATAATAATTCTTATAGGTCAGCATATAATCGTACAGCATTTCTTCATAGCTCGCACCCGCCAGGGCTTCTAATACAAAGCATACAAATCCAGTTCTGTCCTTGCCCTCCATGCAATGAATATATACCGGGCCTTCACTTGCCAGCGCCGCCCTGAGACCGGCCACAACCTTCTGCTGATAGGCCTGACTCGTGTAGGCAGAACCCATGTCAAGCAGCGCGGTCTTTCCTTCATCATAAAGTCCCTTCACATAATTGGATGTAAACCCTGCCGCTCCTATATATGCCTGCATATCCTCCTGCGAATCAGCAAGGTCAATCACAAACTTTATGCCGTTTTTTGCAAGCAGTCCGTCGGTATACGGCGCACGGTTTCGGCTATTATCGACAGGAGATGCTCCCCTGTACAGGAAGTTTTCCTTCAGCTGCCCTCCACTCATCGGTCGGAAGTTGGAAAAGGCCTCATCGCTCGGATAGTCGGCACGATTAAAGGAATAAACCTGACCCAATGCTTCCTGTATTGCAGAATACTTGCCTGCCTCATTTAGCGTGATGGTCACCGAGTCGCCTTCCTTCAGACCGGCTTTTTCCCAAATCCCAACGTTATTTAAGGTTATAGAAACATATGGATTGCCAGGATACGCCACTATTACCGGATCGCCGTTTTTAACATAATATCCGTTGTAATATGGCACATCCGTAAGCGCGTAGCCGTTTCCAAACGTAATGTCACAGCTGTCACCAAGCGTAAAGCCTGTTTCCTCAAACTCTTCCTGACTCATGTTCAACAGCGCCGCTCCAAACTTTTCGTCCTCTTTTACTGTGTCGGGATTATATGTGACAGTCAGGTTTACCGATAATAGCTTAGGCCCTCCCAACAGGCCTCCTCCAAGATGGCTATTGCCCTTTACTTTATCAGAGCTATTCTTTGTCTGGCTATGCTGGTTTGGTGCACAGCCCGCAGTAAACAAGACAAGGATAATACACAAAACTATACTCAAGGTTTTTTTCATAATAACGCCTTTCTGTAAGAGAAAGCTTCTCTCTATTTTGCCACAGGGCTGAAGGCTGATGCTTCAACGTTCTCAGCCCGAGGCCTGATATTATTGCTGACCTGTTAATAATACTATCCTATTCATGAAAATTCAATATAGATTATTCCCCGGCGGGCTCCAGTCTTGGGACGGCTGTGCAGTTGCGAACCCCCAAAAGGCTCATATTTTTCTCCAAAATCGAGAAAATATGAGCCTTTGGAGCGCCATTGATTAAATTTTATATGTAGAAAATGGAATTGCTTCCATTTTCTACCAATTTTTGTCACATAATCCCCGTAAAAAACGGAGCATTTCGCCACAACTATGCCTTAAAACTAGCGAAAACCAAAGAAAGGCTCATATTTTCTTCAAAACCATGAAAAATATGAGCCTTTTGACCGAACAGACCTTATTTGAAAATATTTTTAAAAATAGAATTAAACCTGTCAATCAATCTTGTCGATATTGTAGTAAGACATTTGCAGGAAAATATCTTTTTAATCAAATTCAATAACCAACAATCCTTTTCCGAAGAAATCTTTACCGTGATACAAGTCGGGGTTGTGTCAGCATAGTTCTCTTCGCCAACCACCTTGTACCATACGTAGTAAGTTCCCGCATCTGTGGCTGTTGGAACATCTGTGCTCCAAGCGCCTTCTTCTGTAGGCGCATTTGTTGAATTATCGCCCAATGCATAGTAAATGGTTCCGTGCTCTACCTCACCCGCGTTTATTAGAGGCTGCGGCTGAGGGTTATCCTTATCATAACTCAGGTTTGAGACAGCTGTAGGCGTGGTTGTGATGGTTGATGGAGCTGCAGAGATGTCAACTGTTGTTTCACTCTGATGTCCAGTTTCAGAAAGAATATAGTTTCCTGCATCAGTTCCCGTAAGGATATAATTGGAAATATTTACCTTTTTACTTGCACCAGCACTATCATTTTCCATTGAACCTGTTGTTGTTACAGACAAGTCGTCAGAACCAACTTTTCCATTCAATACTGCATTTGTCACGACAAGTTCAACAGACGTATCATTGGAAATATAGCCTCTGTTAGTTGCAGTTATTCCCGACGCTACAACTATGGACTTTTGAGTAATCTCACCTGGTACAGTAATAGTTGTTGCTCCATCCTTAATCTTATAATTATTATTGCTGTCTCCGTTAATTGATATTGGAAGATCAAGAGAGTAGCTGCTTCCTGCTGTTTTCGCCGAATATGCTGGTATTGTTCCAGCTACAACGCTGACAGTTGATTTGTCTGCTTCCGCTATGTCCGATATTGTCAACGCAGTATCACTCACTTGGTTTCCGGCAGTTGCTGTGCCATCATATTCTTTGCTTACCTTATAGGTTCCAGCAGCAACAGTTATTTCCTTCTGACCTATTTTAACCTCTATGCACACTGGAGTAGTATCAGAGTAATTGGTATTCCCTTCACTCTTGTACCAAACGTAATATGTCTTTGCATCCTTACCCGTAGGAATACTGCCACTCCAACCATCTGATGGAGCGGTACTCCCATTCTCACCCAGTGCATATTTCATAGTTCCGTTTTGCGCCTGACCTCCAGTAATAAGGTTCTGTGTAGTTGCATTATAAGTGAGGTTCGATACGGCTGTAGGCGGGGTTGTGATGGTTGATGGAGCTGCAGCTATTGTGTACTCAACATATGCGGTTTTAGCATCTTCACCGTTTCCCACTGTAATGCTGGCTTTATACTTTCCTGCAGCAGTTGGGGCCGTGGTATTTTCACTGTATTCGGTTCCCGATATTTCAATATATTTGATACTGTTTTCGGCGAATGTCAGTGCTCCAAGAGAGGGTGCCGAAAGTGTCGCCTTTTCGCTACCTGTTTCTCCATACGTCGTGAGTGCCGGCTTAATGATTGTTACCTTTTGAGCTTTTGCTTCGGTATTGGAACTACAGTGTGTTGTCCCAAAAGTTTCACTGCAATATGCCTTAAGTGTGTCGTTCGTAGTAGTCGTTGTACCAACCGAATAGTTCCAGGTATGCTCATGAACGGAAAGGATGAGTTTTTTTGAGTCCCCCGTACCACTTTCATAAACCTTGTGGCTTGGATTATCACTTATTAAATGAAAACCCTCAGGAGCTGTATTTGCCAAATCTATCGGTTTCCCATATGTAGGAACAACTTCTGTGGACACGGATGCATAAACATTTGGTGATTCACCAGCATTAATGGTCTTACCTTCATGCAAATATACATTATCCACATCAACACAACCATCAAGGGTTAATATTCCATTCTGATCAATACCTTTCTCTCCTCCTATAACGCCTCCACCACCTATCGTAGAAGTAATGGTTAACGTACCATTATTAGTAATAGCAACTCCACTGGAAACAATGCCCCCACCGTTCAGGTCTATGATAATATTTTTATTATCAGGTATAGTGATGCTTTCCCAGAAAATCCCATATATGGTAATGGTTGTTTGCTCGTTGGTTTTTATTGAAGAAATTGCTCCTTCAATACTATCATACTCTTCCTCACCAATCTTGCACTTCTTATTAAATTGAGGAAACCCACCGGACACATACCAATACGATAACACTCCAGCTGAGTTTTTCACATACATATTGAGTGCATCCACGAGTGCAACTTTGCCAAGGTCATTTTCACCAACCTTGATTGCTGTCCAACCATCATTGTTATCACTACCTGCTGCGGCTTTCATTTGTTCTTCAGATAATGCATATGACGAAATTACTTCGTCGTTATCACCAGTAATTTTCTCATCAGTTTCTTTAAACAGATAATAACAATTCTCAACACCACCGTGTCCTGCTATTCTGCCTACATATGAACTTCCACTTACATCACCAGTGACATAACAGTTAGAAACTTTCATCTTCTGATTTTTGTGAAATCCGACAATTCCGCCCACATATCGGGAACCTTTCACAGCTGCTGTTGACGCACAGTTCATTATTGTGTCCTTAGCAGCATAGCCAACAACTCCACCCACATAGTCTTTTCCTACTACAGAACCAGTAGTATAAACATTAATAACATATACAAAACCATTAGCGTAGCCAAACATACCCACATTATCAGCTTCAGGTTCATTAATACAAAGTTCAACCGTCTTACCATTTCCATAAAAAACACCACAGAACGGATTATCACTATTCCCAATAGGTGTAGTTAACGGCTCCCTACTTGCAAACGCATCTGATAGCATTACAACCTTTGGTTCCCCCTGATATTCTTCCTCTTCTTCAGTTTCAGCTTCGGATTCTTCAACACTGCTTGATTCTATAAATGCATCTTTACCATTATTTACAAGATAAGCCAGACCTTCTAACTGTGCAATATTTTCAATGATAAATGGGTTTGTAGTACTGCCATGAGTCTCATTATGATCATAATACCATGAGGTATCAATCAGCTTCAGCTTTACCTGCTGGTTGTTGCCTGTACCCGTATTATATGTCTTAGAGTTATTTGGGTTATTACTGGTAATTTTGCCGCTAAAGTCCTCTGAGCTTGCATCAGTAATTGGCACTGGATTTCCGTCTGTTGGGGTGACAGCCGTGGACACGGATGAAGAGCCATTGTATGATGCTTCCACCTTAATTGTCTTACCCTCAGGCAGAAATATATTATTTATATCTGCACCACCCGCCAAAGTCAGACTTCCCTTCTGGTCAACACCATAAGTGCCGCCTGTTACCTTTCCTCCGCCAACAGAGTCGGTAATGGTAAGTGTGCCGTTATTGTCTATGACAGTTTTTTCCGCATCGGATGCTGTAATAGTATGACCACGAAGGTCTATTAAAACAATTTTGCCGTCAGGAATAACCACATTTCCACTAATATTACTCTTCAGATTAATTACTACCTCTTCACCATTTCCAATCTCACTAATAGTCTTATTAATGATATCAATCGAACTTAAATAAAATCCATTATTAAAGTTTGGATATCCACTTGCCACACCCCAATATTTCAATTCATTATCAGGCGTATTATCCACACAAGCGTTGAGCGCATCCACAAGAGACAATCTGCCACTTTTGTTTCCAACTGTGATGGATTTCCAATTAGAATTGGTTTCTCCTTCTTTCGCCTTCATTTGGTCTTGCGAAAGTGATATTGAAAATTGGGCTGAACCACCCTCACCGATTACGCTAATAGAATTACTTGATTTTTCCAAAAAATAGCAATAACTTACACTACTGGTTTTTCCTGCAATTTCGCCTACTTTTTCATTACCGCTTACAGTTCCTGTCGAGTAGCAGTTTTTGGCATTCCCTAAACCGACAATTCCGCCAACAGTTGTTGTGCCGCTTACAGTTCCTTCAAAATAAAAACAGTTTTCTACACTAGCATCGCTTTTACCAACAATTCCGCCGACATTAGTATTACCTTGTACTTTAACTGTCGAAGAGCAGTTTTTTACATTATTGTTGGAATAACCAGCAACCCCACCCACATTTTCTTTTCCTTCTACCGAACCTTCAGTCGAAGCATTGATAATCCAACCATATGGTCCAACATAACCAAACAATCCCGTATAGTCTGTGCCTGGAGAGTTGATTGCAAGTTTTACAGTCCTTCCGTTTCCGTCAAATCTTCCTTGGAACTGTTTTTGCCATGTTCCTATAGGCACAGTCAAAGGCACAGTATTATCATAATTGGGGGCTAACTTTATGGTTTTGTTTCTAAAGCCATAATTTAAGTTTTGGGTTAAATATGCTAAACCTTCAAGGTCTGCAGCGTCTTTGAGAATGTACTCCTTTGCATCCGTTGTTTCCGAAGTGTCTGTATACCACGAAGTATCAACCTTAGCAAACTTAACAATTTGATTATTATCATTTCCACTGTTATATGCATGATATTTTGATTCATCCGTGCTTTTAATTTTTCCACTGAAATCCTGACTGTTTATACCTGTTATTTCGACAGGATTATCATTATTGGGATTTTGAATAGAAACTGTTGATTCTCCCGAATAACTCGAAGCAACCGTGATTTTTTTGTCCTTTGGCAAATATATATTAGTCACATTAGCTTTGCCATCAAGAGTAAGTGAACCATTTTGGTTAATAGCCATAGTTCCACCGATAATCGATCCGCCGCCAACAGAGTCTGTGATGGTCAGCGTGCCGTTATTGTCAATAAGAGGCTTTGCGTTATCAGTAGCAGTAAGCTTGTAACTATTGAGGTCAAGTTTGATGTGTCGATTGGATGGTATAGTAATATTCTCCGTTACATCCTGTTGTAAAACTATTATGGTCGGATTGGTTTCGCTCTCGTTTTCCGGAACAGTATTAGCATTTCCGGTTGCGCCCTTCAAAGCCGCCTCGATAGTATCATATTTAGTGCTGCCAACCCTACAGGTTTTTTTTACTTCACATTTTAGGCGTGCCGATTGACCCCCTGTAACCGGCACGAATATATAAGTGTAACCGTCAATATCCGAAAAAACATATTTTGAACACTTAACACCAAAATCATCATTAACACTTGCAGACGCAAAGAAAACGTCAGCTTTTGATGACATATGTATTTCAGTGCCTTCATCTGAAAAATTAGTAATTGAAACCCTAACAGCTGAATAATTCGTTAATACAATGTTCTTTTTATTCAAATTTTTGGCCATATTATTTTTTATGATAGATTTGTCACCAAAATGCAAGCTACCTTTGTTTAAATATACTCCGCCCCCTTCGTCTGCACAATTGTGTATAATAGTTCCTCCATTCAAATCAATACAGCTATCTTTACCATCGCAAAACACACCTCCACCATACGTTGCAGTATTCCCCACAATATTAACATGATTCAAATAAAGTGTAGTAGGACCTTGATTATTATTGTTTATGCCTCCGCCATATTCTGCATTGCCACCAGTAATGCAACCACCTACAACCTTAATGTAATCTACATCTTCTATTCCTTCAGGTACACCATCCCCCTCAAAAATCGTTTCGTAGCAGCCATCCTTTTCCGCCGTTCCATTACAATCAGTACATTCATTTCCAATTTTTACACCATGCAGACATTTTTCATCGGTAAAATAGTGTGAAATTTTAGTGGATGCATTACTTGTATTTATTCCATTAATAACCAATCTTCCTGTATTCGTGATTACACTACCCTGTCCAGTCCCCTTTATCACATGGCCGTTAAGATTAATTGTGATTTTTCTTATTTCTGTTATGCCCACTGACTCATATTCTCTATATTCTGTTGTAATATTTTCATTTACATCTGATAGCAGTTCAATTGTTGTAGTTTGGTCAGCTGCTTGAATCGCCTCGGCCAATGTATTATACTGCTTGTTCATAATACTTGCATTAGCACTTGAACTAATTGAGCAAACCGGATTATTTACAAGTTCATAGCTCGTCACCTGTTTGCTGGGTTCAATTGATCCAGAATCTTCCCCATTCGCCGTGACCCCCATCATCGGCACCATGGTCACCAGCATCGCAAGTGTCAGTACTATACTTAAAGCTCTTTTCTTCATCTTCATTCTCGTGTTCCTCCAGATAATCTCTATGTTATATGTTAAAATTACTTTTATTTCTCAACATATAAAAAACGCACTTAATCAAGGGTTAACCCCATGAATCAGCACGTCTTAATTGGTAAATTTTTACATTTTGGCAAAGTGCATTAAAGCCTGCCTGCCTGCCTGCCTGCCTGCCTTATGATTGTTTCATTTTTGAGAGTCATCATCAAAGCCTCCTGCTGAAATAATTTAATGGTAATTCAGCTTCTAAAACATTAATAATCTTAAATATTTTACATTTATAAACACTCAAAATCAATACTCCAGCTTAAATCTTAACTTTTCGACTAAAACTATAGACTGTCACTTTTCGCATACTGCGCAAATACATCTGTCATGACACATCATATTGAGGAATCCTTACTCTACTGTCCTGTTCCAATTGCACATCTTGTTTATTTCCACCCAAAGCACCATATTGACAATTTATGGCATTTGTTCCCATATTTTTCAATGAGATGTCTGTCGTCCGCAATATAGCACTTTTACCAAGCAGCCTTTTCAGTAGGCGGCCTTCTCCGCAAAAAATAATTCAAGACTTACACCCACACTTCTAATCACAAGCAGCTGCTGCCGACAAACCTGCCTTTCCACAACAAAAAGACACTCACCCGTTCTGAATGAATGTCTTTATATCATAATATCTTTGCAGCCCAGCAGCCTCCCGATTTACTGAATTTATTTGCGGCATGAACTCCGGCATGCAAGCCCTCTATTACTGCCCTGCTTTCTCACGCAGCGCCTTAATGTCAACCTTTCCGACCTTAGTTTTTGGCATTTCGTCCAAAAACTCGATTTCCTTTGGCAGCGAATACTTTGCTATTGATTTTCTGCACAGCTCAAGTATTTTCTGCTTCATTTCATCAGAAGCCTCATAGCCCTGGTTTAAAACTATAAAGGCCTTTATTCTCTGAGCTCCTTCAGTATGCTGAACACCCATAATGCTGCACTTGTCTACCATTTCAAAGCCTTCGATAATGCTTTCCAGCTCGTTAGGAAAAACATTGTAGCCGTTAATAACTACCATCTGCTTAATACGACCCTTGAAATAGAAAAATCCGTCGTCATCCTCGGTCCCAACATCACCCGAATGAACCCAATATTCGCCATCCGCATGCTTCTTTAAAGTATTTGCCGTTTCTTCAGGCTCATCATAGTAATACATCATATTCGCATTTGAAGAGAAAACTATCTCGCCGATTTCTCCGTGCGGAAGCTCTTTTTCTCCGCCCGGCTCAACTATCTTCACTTTAATGTCCGGAAGTGCCTTGCCGATAGAGCCCTCCTTCAGGTTTTCAGGCGGATTAACTGTTGATGCAACTACTCCTTCAGTCATTCCGTAGCCCTGTCTTACACAGACCGGAGAATTATGCTCTTCCAGAAACGCATTGATTTTCCGCTCCAGCTCCACCGAAAGATAATCTGCTCCCGAGAAAACGCCCTTTAAGAAGGACAAATCCGCTTTTTTCATTATATCCACGTCCATCAGCTTTTCAAATAAGGCCGGAACGCCGGACATATAATTACACCTGCTCTTCAGCAAGTCCTTAGCATAGGTTTCCGGAGTAAACCGTGGAATAAGAACACACCTTGCTCCAAGCATCAGCATTGAGTGAACACCTATAACCAGCCCGTTTCCATGAAAAATCGGCATGACCGAGAGAAATCTGTCGCTGCTGTTTAACATAGGATTGGCTTCCATCATCTTAATTGCGGAGAAATTAATGCTATCATTAGAAAGACATACGCCCTTGACCTTGCCAGTAGTACCGCCCGAGTGAAGTATCAGAGCAACGTCTTTTGTGCGGTCCGAAACCTCAGGCAGAGCAGTGATATTCTTTCCTTTTTCCAGAAAATCGCCCCAAAGCAGGATGTTTTTTTCATTCTTGAGATATTTATACTGTTTGCCCTGAGTCAGCATGTACCCCATTCGTTTAATAGGATCAAGCGCCTCTCCCACACCAGCAACGATAACATTTTGCAGAGAAGTTTTTTCACGAATACTCTTAACAGCTCCATAAAACTGGTCCAGCACCAGTATGGTTTTAGCCTCAACCCGATTTACAAAGCCCATAATCTCATTTTCGGACGAAAGCGGATGAATCATCTCTACTATCGCACCGATTTTGTTTGCGGCATATAATAAAATAATAGCCTGCGGCACATTTGGCATGGCTATGCAGATAATATCATCCTCTTTTACGCCAATTGCAGTTAAAGCCTTTGCAGCCTCTTCTATCTGAGAAAAAAAATCAGAATAGCTTGTGCATTTTCCCATAAACTGATAAGCAATATTGTCTGGATATTTGCTGATGGTTGTTTGCACAGCCTCCACAATTTTCATAATTTCGGTCTCCTCTTCTAAATGAACAAAGTCAAAAAATATGTATAGCCTATACCCAAAAAAGTTCCTATAGTATAGCCCAGTGATCCGATAATAAGCCCCGACGCAAGCAAGTAGTCTGCCTTTATGGCCTTGCTTATGCCTGGGATGAACGCCGGTCCGAATATTCCGGCCGTTGAGGTGATAATCATAGTGTCCGCTCCTATACGAAACACCTTGCACAACAGCACATGGATAATGAACGCAGCTGTCGTTATTATAGCGTAAACAGCAAACATTCGCAACGAAATTGCTGCGATTTTACTAATATCTATAATTGAAGCGATGGCAAAGCTGAATACTGTGGCAAAATACTTGCCCATCAGATTGTTTTCTTTTACAGAACAAACTTTTGTGCTAAAGGAGAGCGCTATTCCGAGTACCGTAGTTCCTATCATCAGCGACGGCACTACATAGTTGGTCAGGGTTCCGTCTACGCTGCCTTTTAATACCCATAATAGAATTCCTGCTCCGGCCGACACTATCAGCGAAAGTGCGGACAGGCAGAGGTTTCTTACGACTCCCTTGCTTCGGAATGAAAAGGAGATTCCTATGTCCTCTGTGTTTGCACTATCGTCAATATATAGCTGTGCCTCGCTTCCATTTTTAAGAAATCCTGAAAGCAAGGGCTTTGCAGCAAACATCAGGAAAACATAGAATAGCCCGCCGAACAGTATATCAGAAATATTTGCAGCCAAAATCAGGTTGCTGTCCAGGTTGAAAACACAGGCAACCGCATTCAGGTTAGGTGTGCCGCCGGTATAAAGCGCCACCGCCATGCCGCTGAAGATTTCACCAAACTTGAGCTTTCTGGTAAATACTATGAATAGTGCAAATGTGGCAGTCAAAACAGAAATAATAAGCAACAAGAAGGATAAAAGTGTTGTTTTTGACAAGCGAAGCACGTTTTTTATGTTGTTTGAGAACAATAACAGCGGAATTGCCAGCGATATGCTTACATAGGCGAGAATCTCGCTTACCGAGACGTCTCTCGTCGGCAGCACAAAAGATGCCGCTATGGAAATAATCATTCCTGCAAGGTATGCAGCACCTACCGTGCTGATTAACGAAATAACCTTAGTGGAACGAAACCGCAAAATCAATAGCGGTATTGTGAAAATTAATATTATTTCTATAAGTTTAATTATCATTTATTAAGCCTTTCCGGTAGTGAGCAGAAAAAACTGTTTACTGAAAACAATTTGCCAAAAAAGCATTAGCTTTAAATACCGTTATATTTCTTTATAGTACACNNCACTCTGTAAACTCTGGTCAGAACCCCACCAGCAGACTCAACCGCCCCATTTGAGCTTCCATTTTTTTCCATTATGGTTCCGAGTGATACTCTTGTAATGTGGTTTTTATCAACAGATTTTTTTGTTTCACAATACAGCGCCTTAGATACGCCTTTGTGCTGATATTCTGGAATAATATACTGAAGTATTCCTCTGATTGAACTGATCTTTTTTCTTTCAAACAGGTATACCATCAGTCCTCGAAGGTCCATCCTGCCTCTCATTTTTCTGATAACCTCAAAGTAATCCGGAATAGAAAGAGTGAAGCCGACCGGTGAATTATCGCTGTTTTTTCTTGCAATAAAGGCATAGTCCGGATCAATAAACTTCTTCCAGGACATAAAGATTTTCTTCAGTTCCTCCTGACTCAATACCTTTTCAAAGTTTATTTCCGTCGAAGCTATCTCCATTATTGTGTGAACGTCTTCTATGTCTTTATCAATATTCTTCAGGTTTAGCTTGGAAATATGTATGTCCTGCTCAACCAGGGCTCGTGCCCCGATTTCCCGTGTCCTATTCATTCTTTTTTCATCATCGCGGTACTCATATTCCAAAGCATTTGTCAACTTTTCAAAGCCGTATTCCTCGAACAGGGTTTGATAATATGGTGGATTGTGCGAAGTGAAAATTACAGGCGGCCTGTCATAGCCCTCGACCAGTATCCCCCTCCTGTTATCAGGATCATGGTGGAAAAAGCTTCCTGCAATATACTCAGCCCCATCCTCCTTAAGGGTTGAAATTGCCGCATCCATCAGCTCCTTAAACACTTTAAAATCATTGATAACCTCAAAGTGAGAAAAATAACCGCAGCGCTCCGTTTTAAGCTGTTTGTTGCTGCTTACTGTAAGCAAAATTCGGCCGTTAATCCTGCCCGACTCGTCAAAGGAGCAGAGTGCCTTGTAACGCTTCTTTTCAAAGACCAGCTTCTTTAAGGTCTTTTTAAGGTCACTGCGCATAAACGGAACATAGTTATCATCGTCCTTGTAAATGCTGTCACCGAAATCAATAAACTTATTTATTTCATTAACATTGATACTTCTTACCATAGTTACCCCCATAAAACATTCCGCTTTTATTATATAAAGATAATATAAAAGTGTCAAAGGATTGGCAGACTTGAGAAGATTTCAAGTATATGTCAAATAATCATCAGAATCAGGTGTTTGTGAAGGCAACGTTCGACTCTGAGATAAACAACTATTCCTAAATACTGTGTTTTTCAAAATTGCACAGATTTTTGTCTAAAACAACAAAAATCTGTGCAAAAAATCGATAAATCGCATGGAATTATTAATAATCCGACCATTTTCACCCTAATATTTTGCTCCAAACCAACTAAATTGGAAAATATTGGAAGTTTTTCAGCTTAACTATTCCTTAAATCTATAGATTTTTAAGAGGTTTGCACAGATTTTTACCGAAAAAAGCAAAAATCTGTGCAATTTCCTGTTACGTCGGGTTTTTAAGATATTGCTACTGGGTTATACTCCAGCTCCGCGCTCAAAATATGACGCCCTCCGTCTCCTCCGGCAGCCGCTTCTTGATTTTCTTGACCCTATTGTGATTTATGGGTATAGTATAGGGTATATGTTGAAAAGTTCGGAGCATTGTCTGTAAGCAGACAGTCAAAGACAGCCAGCGCAATTGTTGATATTAATTAATCAATCGGCATTATTTTTAGAAGAAGGGAGTATTACAATGAAGAAAATTATACTTGCGGCAGCTGCAGCTATGTTCATTATTTTTTCTATGACCATGGTATTCGCAGAGGATTCCTTGCCTTATACCGATGTTTCAAAAGACAAGTGGTACTATGACAATGTCAAATACGTGTCCGAGAAAAACCTTATGACAGGCGTGAGCTCATCAAAGTTTAAGCCGGACGTCACAGTAAGCCGAGCCCAGATAGTGACAGCTCTCTATCGCCTTGAAGGTGAGCCTGCGGTTCAGGCTGACTCTATTTTTTCTGATGTTGACAAAGACATGTGGTACTATTCAGCGGTAGCCTGGGCAGCCGAAAACGGAATTGTCAACGGCTATAAAAACAATACCTTCAGACCCGATCAGGCGGTTATTCGAGAACAGGTTGCTGCGATATTATACAGATATATGAAGTATGCCGGGGATTCCTTCAGAGGTGATTTCAACTATCAAATGAACTTTTACGATACAACTGAAGCCTCAGACTATGCTATGGATTCTATATATTGGGTGACCTTTAAAGGCCTCCTTCAGGGAGATAATAAAGGCAATTTCAACCCGAAGGCTGTAACTACCAGAGCTCAGCTTGCTGCTGTTTTGGCAAGATATGTTAAGCAGAAAGAAGCTGCTGTAATCGATGAAAATCAGCAGAGAGCCGAAGAAATCGTCGCTTCCATGTCGCTAAAAGAAAAAATCGGTCAGATGATAATGGTTGCTATGAGGCAGTATGGCAGCGACTCCTCAAAAACAAATGTTACCCAGCTGAACAGCAATTTAAAAAAGGCCATTAAGGACTATGACTTCGGAGGAATTATTCTTTTTGCTCAGAACACCACCAGCGTTGAACAGACAACAAGGCTGATTGCCAATATGCAGGCCGCCTCGGAAACTCCTCTCCTCATCGGCATTGACCAAGAAGGCGGCAGAGTTGTAAGAGCACAATATTCAACCTGTTTTGGCGGCAACATGGCTCTTGCTGCAACAGGCGATACGACCAAGGCTTACAAAGCCGCTTCAATTATCGGTGAAGAAATGTCTTCGATGGGAATATATAATGGTCCCATAAATTTG
>DCGW01000037.1 GCA_002315335.1 Firmicutes bacterium UBA1768
TACAAGGCTGGAGACAGGGTTTATGTTTATGCTGCCGCTCACGAGGGCAGCTTTGACAAATGGGTTTTCGTTTGCGGAAACCCATTTGTCAAAGCTGCCCTCGTGAGCGGCAGCATAAACATAAACCCTGTCTCCAGCCTTGTATGCCGTGCCGCCGTCAACAGTCACTCCGCCTTCAACTGTAACACTATATGACGCCGCCCCATCATCATAGTCAGGGTCATCAATCCAGTTTACATAAATATCAGCTGCTCCATCAATATCAGCTATAACCTCGCCCGGCTGCCTTACAGTCCTGGTGTCACCGACACACCAGCCACCGAACATCTTGCCTGTAGGCGCAAGCTTAGACAGCCCCGCCGGAGCCTCTGGAAGCATATATCCAACCCCATCATAGGCTTTTAAATCAAGGCTGTTCATCATTGTGTCAATGCCGACCGCCTCATCGCTGTAGGCAGGATAGTAATAATAATTCACCCCGTACGACCTATCGGCTGTTGAGCCCTGTGCTACAGAGTATGAAATTTCAACCGTTCTGTCGCTTGCACTGCCGGTCAGATAGAAGTTGCTTGCAGCCTCTGCCTGCTTTCCGTCAACAGTGATTTTCACAGCCTTACCGCTTGCTCCGAGGTCAAGTCTGAGAGGCTCTCCAAACCTGACAGCAACCTTCGCACTCGTATTTCCCTTTAACGAGGTTACCGCCTTCTCAGCCTCAGGCTTATTATTTGCAAGGCTTGTAACCACCTTAGTTTCCGCAGTAGCCGCAGCCCCAGTCGTCCTCACTGTCACCTCGCTGATAACGCCGTCCAATATTCTGTCAGCAATATCAATATGCCCTTGCTTATCCGGATAAACGCTCAGACTCGGGTTCTTATAAATATCCGTAACGTCTATATAAACCACCTTAGGGTCATCAGCAGCACACTTCTCAATATAGGAATTTGCCTTGGTTACAGCCTTTTCCAGCACGTCATCCAATAAAAATGCCGCAGCTGGATAGTCGAGCTCGCTGAACATTTCAGCCACCGCAGCCTCATCCAAAAAGAGCTTTACAGCCTCAACCGGATTTGCAAGAATTTTCGCATACTTACGGTAGTTTACACTCTTTATATTGGAAATCTTGTACGGATTATAATAGCCGACAAGCGCAATATCCGCATTCGGGTTAAGGTCATGAATAGCATCAACAACCCTTGGCAGATACTCGCTGACCGTCACGATACTCATATCTATGATTTTCTCAAGATTTGCATCCTGCAAAATATTTACCATCTCGGTTATGGCCTTTTCAAATACCGCCTTATCCGTCTTTGACCTCATGGTTTTAACAAAGGCCCAGATAACATCCTTCAGGCTCCCCCCTGAAATAACAGTCTGACATAGCTCAGTCCCAACCACCTCAGGCACACCCTCAATAGCCATAAGCTCCATTACTATTCCAAAGAGCAGCTCATTAAAGCCCACCTGCAGCGTAATAAGGTCAGCATCGCAAATCTCACCATAATTAACAAAAATATTATAGTAGGTCTCCTCCATATCTATTCCTGAAAGAGTAGAATTAAGGCTTGAAGAAGTGCCGGTGAGCGCAGCATAAAGTCCTATTGTGGTGAGCGCACTGTTTCCAAGGTTGGAAATAAGGCTTCCCTGCAGATAATCCGCCAAAACCCTCGGATAACAATATTTGTTCGAGTTTTTTGCGTTAGACAGCGTCAGAATACTCTTAAAATTGTTGTCAAAGCCCTCAAGGCCCAGCCCCGCAACTGTGTTGTCTCCCATAGCGACTATCTTGTTGTATTTTTTGCTGTAGCCGGCCTTCGCAGAAGCTGCCGCTCCGTCAGTCCCCGACTTTGCAGAAAGAACAGAAACGCCCTCTGCAGTGCTGTCGGAAGAAAGCAGTGAGCTTCCCGACCCAGAGCCTATTCCCCAGCTCCACGCATAAGCCGAAAATGGTATTCCGGTCACAGCCAATGCCAACGCCAGCACGACTGCTACAGCCTTGAATTTTCTTTTTTTCATCTCATTCCCCTTTACCCTATATTATGTCGTCCATACTGTACAGTCCGTTTGCCTTTCCTGCAAGAAAATCAGCAGCAGCTATTGCTCCCTCAGCAAAAATATCCCTCGAAAGAGCAGTGTGTGTCAGCTCGATAACCTCATCAGGTCCGGCAAAAATTATTGTATGCTCTCCCGGAATCGTTCCGCCCCTGACTGCATGAATTCCAAGGTCACTAAGCTTAACCTCATCGTCCTTTCCGTGTCTTCCGTAAACGTAGTCCTTCTTCACCCTGCACGCAGAATTCACCGCATCAGCCAACATTACCGCAGTCCCGCTCGGGCTGTCCTTTTTCTTATTGTGGTGTTTTTCTATTATTTCCACATTAAATCTGTCCTCCAATACTGGAGTTATGGACTTCAGAGCCTTTGCGAGGGCATTTATTCCAAGGCTCATGTTTGCAGACCTGAAAAAAGCGGTTTGCCTGGCAGCCTCGTTAATCCTTGCAATACAGTCCTCCGTCAGGGCTGTGGTGCAGATTACCGCAGGAATTTTCCTTTCACAGCAATAATCCACAAGCGCAGGAACCGCCGCATGGTTGGAAAAATCTATAACAACATCAGCCTCAACACTGCAGTCTGCAGGTGAGGAAAATTGCGGAAAATCGGCACTGTCGTCAATAACAGCATCTATCCCGGCCACAATCTTCATATTATCCAATCCGCCTATTTTTTCACGCAAAACCTTGCCCATTCTTCCCGATGAACCGTGAATTATTACTCTTGTCATGGGTTGCCTCCTTTTGTCTGCATATAATTCTGTAAATAATTGCGTATGTCCTCTAAATGCGAAAGTCCCGTCACGCATATGCGTCACGGGTTCGCGAAATTCGTTATATTAAGCCGTAGGCTTTCATTTCTCTCTTGAGTCTTTCCATTGTGGAGTCCTCAGGCTCGCACATCGGAAGTCGGTATTCAAGCTCGCACTTTCCGAGCAGATGAACCGCAGCCTTGACTGGCACAGGGTTTACCTCGCAGAAAAGAGCATCTATTAAAGGCTTCTGTTCAAGCTGCATTGCTGCCGCCCCTTTAATATCTCCTTCAAAGAACTTCTG
This sequence comes from Firmicutes bacterium UBA1768, assembly GCA_002315335.1. GTDB lineage: Bacteria > Bacillota > Clostridia > Peptostreptococcales > Anaerovoracaceae > UBA1768. Next base: position 3,108 of record DCGW01000037.1, read on the forward strand.
TACCATTTCGTGTGTCTTTTTTGGAGCGATATTTGCAACAGTAGAAATAACTCCCGAAGCGCCGAGGCTCATAACAGGTATAACCTGGTCGTCGTTTCCGCTGTACATATCGAAATCGTCGTCGATAAGCCTTGCCATTTCGACTATCTGCGAAATATTTCCGCTTGCCTCTTTTATTCCCTGAATATTCTTGTGCTTTTTAAGCTCCTTTGCCATAGCAGGGGTTATATTTACTCCTGTCCTCGATGGAACCGAATAGAGCAGCATCGGAATATTGATTGCGTCAGCAACCTCATAATAGTGCCTGAGAAGACCCTTCTGAGTTGCCTTGTTGTAATATGGTGTTACGCTGAGCAGCCCGTCCACGCCGACCTTTTCCGATTCGACGGAAAGCCAAACCGCAAAGCTCGTGTCATTTGAACCCGTACCCGCAATTACCGGCACTCTCTTGTTTACTGTATCAGCAACAAACTTCACTACTTCAATATGTTCATCATAATCGAGTGTAGCTGCCTCACCTGTTGTTCCGCAAACTACGATAGAGTCTGTACCTTCGGCAATATGCCACTCAATCAGGTTTCTTAAAGCGTCAAAGTCAACCCTTCCTTCCTTATGCGGAGTTACGATTGCCACGCCGACACCCTTGAAAATCGCCATATTATTCTCCTTTCGCTTTTTCAGTGAAAAACGATTTTTTACAAATTTTTATTTTTCTAAAAGCTTCTGTGCAATCTGAACAGCATTTGTTGCGGCGCCTTTTCTGATATTGTCTGCTACAACCCAGATATTAAGCGCATTGTCAGCACTGAAGTCTCTTCTTACTCTGCCTACATATACGTCGTCCTTGCCGGCAATATCTCTTGCCAGAGGATATTCGTCGTTTTCCGGCTCATCCACGAGAATGAGTCCCGGAGCCTTCGCTAAGATCTTCTTTACATCTTCAAGCTCAAAAGGCTTTTCAAACTCAAGGTTGATTGACTCGCTATGACAGGAGAAAACAGGAACTCTTACTGTTGTTGCTGTTACTCTGATTGAGTCGTCATGAAGAATCTTCTTAGTCTCATTGACCATCTTCATTTCTTCTTTTGTATAGCCGTTGTCAGTAAATGTGTCTATATG
>DCGW01000054.1:0-11507 GCA_002315335.1 Firmicutes bacterium UBA1768
ACATGCGGTGTGCCGGGAGAAAAAGAACATTATTATTGTGAAGACTGTGGCACATGTTTTAGCGATAATCTGGGAACTCAAGTCGTAACAAAGGAATCGTTAGAGATTCCTGCATTAGTGCATGATCTCAAGTGGGAAGAAAAGGGAAACTCTTACAACAGTGTAATAACCTGTCATGTTTTGAAGTGTCAAAGAGAGGGTTGTAATCATGAAGACGCAAATTCGATACATTATGTTTCGCAGGAAGAAATAAGCAGAATAGTTAATTTGGATGTTTCAAAAACTGTGGTAAATTGGATAGGTAAACCTTTACCGGATACTACAGAAACCTTTACAAAAATCGCAAAAAAGAATTCAACCTGTGTGGAAGATGGTATTAAACAGGATTATTATCAGTGCTCGCACCAGTATTCCTCTTATCCGGAATGTGACCTTGCATTCACTTCAAAGGGTTCAAATATAAAAAGCAAGGATGAGATACTTAATCTTTTCAACTCAGAAACACCCTATTTCACTAAAGTGGAACCGGAATCTTTAGTAGAACATACTCCAGACAAGCACAGCTACAAAATTATTCCTTATCCAACAGACAATTTAATGGGACACATTAAAAAGTGTCAGACAAGCGGTTGCGGACATCAAGATGAGGCCTTCGGAACCTCAGGACTTCAGGCGCACAACTGGAATAGCTCTGAAAATGATGGCTGGGAGGTTGATCAGGCGGCGACATGTACCGCAACAGGCACCAAGCACAGAAGCTGTAAGGATTGTGGTTATACTGAGAATGGTACAATTAACACAACCGACCATACCTATGTGTGGAAGTATGACTCAGAAGCAGGTAAATATATATTAGCCTGCACAGGCGACTGTGGAATGACTAAGAATGCAACTATTGCTGTCAACAACCCACCGCATGCAAGTGTGACTGTTGGATATGATACAACCGATAATACCAAGACTGTTCTTACGGTTGTTCCTGACGCTGGTTACTATGTGAGCGGCATAACTAAGGCTGAAAACAGTGGAGCTGCGAGCAACCTTCAGGACAAGTCTGATACAGTGACAGACGGCATTGCATACAACAGCGGTACTGCGACCTACACCTTTGCTGCGGGAGAAGAAAATGCTTATGATTTTATTATTACTGTTGCAAATGAGCTGCCGCTGACAGGCAAGCTGACTGTTCCTTACTGGCAGTCTGACGATATTATTAATAATGTCGGAAGCTATGAGTCCGTCGTATTCAACAATATAATAGACACCGCAAGAACTCCATTAAAAGCTTCCACTCCGGGTGTGAGCATAAAATACTGGTATGGTTTAGATACTGAACTAGGCGCATTAATGACATTAGGACAATCATCTGAAAAGCTTGCCAAACTCGATTACAGTGACTTTTCAACCTTAGATGCGACAAAACATAAATTCGGGAATAAGATTCTTAATGCGGCCAGTCAAGCAACGGGCATAGGTAATATAGATAAAACTGAGAACATTCAGATTATGTATACCTCAGCTGGTACTGGAGATAAGTTTACCTCATATACCGTCAAAGGCACAGCAAAATACAAAACAATCATAGGAGATGGTGAAAAATCCAACCAGGAAATCTTTGCTATCACCCTCACAGACACCTGCAAGGTGACAGTCGAGGGCAAGAATGCTACTGGCTTTGGTTCGTTCGATTTTGACCAGAATGACACAGACTACGTAAACAACAGCTTCATTTACAAGGATAAAAAGGATGAAGGCGCTGATGTAGCCTTCTCTGCAACACCTGCAGAAAACTTCAAGCTTAGCGTTAGCACGAAGTCTGATGGTAAAGCTGTCGAAAAGAATAATGAGGATAATCTCTACCACTTTACCGTGAAGGATGACGAAACAATAAAGCTCAAATTTGTTCCGGCCAACCTTGAGGAAATAGAAACTAATGGCAGCGGTGACATTGAGCTTAATGTAGTAGGTACAATAGACGGTGGAGTTAAAACTGAAATTAAGGCAAGCCCAGAGACTGGCAAATACATCAAGGGTATTAAAATAACAGACAAAGATGGTGAAGAGGTAAACCTTGCCGGCAAAGCTTTTGAAAATGGCAAGCTTAGCGGAACCTTCGACAACTTATTAGCCAATAAGTATAATATCGAAATCGAATACGGCGATATTCTGCCTGAAAAGAGCGATTTGGTAATTTCGGTTCATGATAAGATACCTTCCGGCACAGAACTGGCAAAATATATTGTTGACTCACTTATTGATGCTAACAATATGCCAAGGCTCTATGGTGATGGAGAGGGCGACCCAAAATTTGAGGACGTATTTAAGGTTGAGTACTTTGCAAGCAACCCGAAACTCTTAGAATATGAAAACAACCTACTTGTATTAACGTTACTTAAAGGAATTGGTTATACAGGTTGGGAGGAACTGGGAGCGTCAGGCGATGCTAAGGCGCAGGGCAATATTCTTACCGAATTAATAGATAAATATAATTTAAAAGATATCATTAGTTTAGACAATCTGAGTGATACTATTAAGTCCAGGCTTGAGGAAATATTGGCTGAAGAAGACATCCACCATGCTTTCGGAAGTCGAGACAAAGAATTAATCAGAATAACCTATACCCCGCCGGCTAATGAAAACACATTTAAACAAACTGTGTTCGAACAAGAGGTAGATACCACAGACCAGAGACCGGCATCAAAGCTTTCACTCACGGCCGACACATATACCGTGAAATGGGACCCGGACGGAATTAACCTGTATGACCCGCTATTTGCCCTTATCGATAAGGTTGAACCGGCAGAGGGCGAAGGAACGATTGCGACCGAAGATACGGACTTTTCTATAGCTCTTTCTTCTGTTTCAGACGACGGCTCCGAGCAGGTCAAGACAGAAGGTAAGGAAAATATTGACAAGCTTAACGCGGGCAAGTATTCGGCAGTCATAACCTATGGAGGAAGTAGAGATTATAAGCCTTCTTCAAGCACGGTCAGTGTAGTTATTGAAAAGGCAGATGTTACCAAGTTTGAGGTGGAAAATAATATCTACACCTACAATGGTAAGGAACAGGGCGCAGTCGTAACCTCTGAGGATAAGAACGGCAATAAAATACCGTATATCCTTATTTCGGCGGGCGTTGACTCTCGCGGAATAGTAAAGGCTCTCCTCAGAGTGGATCAGGAAACTAATATTGAGGTTCTCGGCTTTACTGCGGGCAGTATTTACAAAATCATAAAGTCTATAATACTGGATAATCAGTTAGACCAAAACGGAACCATAACGATTGGCGAACTGATAGTAAAGCTCGGCAAAGCAGCTGACGAGCTGGATGATCTTATCAGCAGATATAAGAATAGTGAAAATGTTTGGAATGCCATTGAAACACTTCTCAAAACAGACAAAGTCACAGAGTCTGTTGAAACCTTGGAAACAGTTTCTAACTATCTGCGAGAGGCAATAAAATACCTGACAATAGTCGGAAACACCATCGGAATGGATGCGGAAATAACTATTGACCACAACCCGATTAATGCCGGAATATACGGCATCTATGGTTTCGTTCTTGACAAGAACTACAACTACGACTACGATATGGGCTACGTTACTATTAAGCCTATAGACAAGTATAATGCGAAGTGGAATGATGAAAGCCTTGAAGAGAAGGTTTATCTGACAAGCGACCAGGTTGCAGACTTTGACTTCGGTGCAAAGCTGTATGATAAGGAAAACCCTGAAACCGTAGCAAACAGTGCTATAACCTATATCGTGTTTGGTATTACCAACGAGAAAGAAATAGAGCTCAAGCGAACGACCGACCCAGCGGAATTAAAAACAATATTTGCTACTCCGGGAACCTATAAAGAGGTAGTAATCGGCAATGAAGTGCTTGATATGAGCAGAACTGTAACTATTACAAAGCCTTATGCAGAATGGTCGGCAGTAAAGCTATTCACACAAATTAAGGAAAAAGCCTTTGCTCTTATTACGGAGCTTGGAACAAAAGCAGGCAACGAAGCCTTGGCTGGAAAAATTATCAAGATGATAAATAATATAAAGTCATCCTTAGCAACCCTGTTTGATAAATAGAAGGAAGGAAGTATGATGACAGAGAAGCTGTTTCAGACAAATTCATATTTAAAAACCTGCTCTGCAGTGATAGAGTCTGTGGAGGGGAATAAGGTTGTACTCGACAGAACTATATTTGCTCCGGAGGCAGGCGGACAGGGCAGCGACACCGGCTTTATCGGTCAAGCGAGAATGGTCCATGCAGAGGAAAAGGACGGGCTTGTTATTCATGAGCTTGAAGAGGTGACCTCCGATATTAAGGTCGGTGCGGAAATCGAAATGACCCTTGACTGGGACAACCGCTTTGACCATATGCAAAACCACCTCGGAGAACACATATTATCAGGGATACTCTTCAACAAATATGGCATTTCAAACAAGGGCTTCCACTTGGGGACAGACATTTCCACCCTCGATGCGGACATGAAAAAAATGCCGGATGAAATGGTGGAAGAGCTTGAGCTTGAAGCAAACCGTGCTGTTTTTTCAGGGCTGCCCGTTGAAATTAAGCTTATTGAGTCTAAGGAGGAGGCAGAAAGCCTTCCTCTCAGAAAGGCTCTGAAGGTTGACGAGGATATTTCCGTAGTTACTATTCCGGGAGTTGACTGTGTTGCCTGCTGCTGTCCACAGCCGGCCGACACCTCACAGGTTGGAATTATTAAAATTATTAAAGCTGAAAACTATAAGGGCATGACACGCATTTACTTTAAGTGCGGAATGAGGGCTCTTGAGGACTTCAGACTAAAGCACAAAATAGTTACAACACTGAACAAAAAGTATTCTTCAGAGGACGAAAATCTGTTAGAAAACATCAAAATTCAGGAGAACAAGTTTAACGATGTGAGACGAGACCTTAACACCATGAAGGTTAAGTTTGCGCAGATAGAGGCAGCAGCACTGCTTGAGGGAGCGGAAAAGGTTGTTGCCAGGGAGTACGAAGACTACACACTCGATGACCTCAAAATGCTCGGCAAGCAGGCTTCCGAAATGACAGACCTGCCGATAATATTATCTTCGACTAAGGTCAATACCGTGCTGCTCACGCATTCGGGACAGAGCAGTCTCAGGTGCGGAGCTGTTGTGAAGGAGTTTGCGAGCGGCTTCGGTGGAAAGGGCGGAGGCAGCGACAGTCTGGCACAGGCACTTTTCAAGGATCCTGAGGTTATGAGAAACTTTGTACAGATAGCACTTGCTTCAATTTAAAGACAAAAAACTAAGCAGCCGGCACAACGCCGGCTGTAGTTTGCTGAGAAGACATATTTTTGAGGGATTATTGTGCAGCGATTATTCGATGCCCTGTGTCCCTCTATTTTATTGCGGGTGATTTGGCTTTAGCCTTTCCGCCCTTGGCTGCGCCGCCCTTTGCAGCAGACTTGCCTCCCTTGGAGTTAGTCTTGGTTATGGGCTTGGTTTCTTTGGTGCCCTTAGCTTCCTCCTCGCCCTCGGCTTCTTCCTGCTTTTCGGCTTTTTCTAACTGCTTCGGATCAACAATAGGCCCGATTGAGCAGTTGCTTTTGAAGCTCGAAAGGACTACGTTGGTTTGTGAACGGCCAACTCCCGGGAAGCTCTTTACTTTGGTAATAAGCTGTTCAAGAGAAACCGTATTTTTAGTCACAATTTTCAGATTTATGTCATATTCTCCGGTAATGTAATGGCACTCGAGAATTTCCCTTTCCTTTGCGACAAACTCACGAAAGTTTAGCTTCTGCTCTTCTTCGAGACAGAGGTTCATTATCACCATGAGTTCCTGGCCCAGATAGTGTGGGTCTATAAGAGCTGTATATTTCTCGATTAAGCCTGAGGTTTCAAGCTTTTTAAGTCTCTCGCTGACAGCTGAAAGAGACATGCTTACGCTCTTACTTATTTCGGATATGGAAATACGCGCGTTTTCCTGGAGTAGCTCAACAATTTTTGCATCTGTAAAATCCATAAAAGTCCTCCTTGCAAGTTGATATATTATTATGGGTTACTGCTCGAGACGGATAACATTATAACATAGGATTTGTTTTTTGTCCCAATATTTATAAAATCAATATAGAATTATTACAAAAAATACGGGAAATTTTAACGCCCTTGTGCTATAATAACCCTGTATAATTTTTTGGGAAGGAAACAGATAAGATGGCTGATTTAGAAATATCGAATTTTATTCATAACATTATAGATAAGGACCTTGCTGACGGAAAAAACGGAGGCAAGGTATACACGAGATTCCCGCCGGAGCCAAATGGCTATCTTCACATAGGGCATGCCAAGTCAATTTGCCTTAACTTTACTACAGCACAAAAGTACGGCGGAAAGTGTAACCTCCGATTTGATGACACAAACCCTGTAAAAGAAGATGTCGAATACGTTGACTCAATTCAGGAAGACGTTAAGTGGCTGGGCTTTGAATGGGACAAGCTCCTTTTCGCGTCATCATACTTTGACATTATGTTTCACTGCGCAGTGAAGCTCATAAGAGAAGGTAAGGCTTATGTCTGTGACCTTTCAGCTGATGAAATAAGAGAATACAGAGGAACGCTTACTCAGCCGGGCAAGGAAAGCCCTTACAGAAACAGAAGCATAGAAGAAAACATGGACCTCTTCCTCAGAATGAAGGAGGGAGAATTCCCGGATGGTGCGAAGATATTAAGAGCAAAAATTGATATGGCGTCTCCTAACATCAATATGAGAGACCCGGCTCTTTACAGAATAGCACACCAGTCTCACCATAAAACCGGAGATGAATGGTGTATCTACCCAATGTACGACTTTGCTCACCCTATCGAAGACGCGATAGAAGGCATAACACATTCAATCTGCACCCTCGAATTTGAAGACCATAGGCCGCTTTACGACTGGGTAATCAGAGAAACCTGCTGGGAAAACCCACCACAGCAGATAGAATTTGCAAGACTGAACCTTACAAATACAGTAATGAGCAAGAGATACCTCAAGGCTCTCGTTGATAACGGAGACGTAACAGGTTGGGACGACCCGAGAATGCCGACCATTGCAGGCATAAGAAGAAGGGGCTATACACCTGAGGCAGTAAGAGACTTCTGCGAAAGAATAGGCGTTGCGAAGGCTAACAGTACGGTAGAAACCGAGCTGCTTGAGCACTGCGTAAGAGAAGACCTCAAGGACAAGACAGTTTCAAAGATGGTGGTAATGGATCCAATAAAGGTGACTGTCAGAAACTACCCTGAGGGCAGAACAGAAATGGTAGAGGTGGAAAACAGTAAAAATCCTGAAGACGGTTCAAGAATGGTTCCGTTCTCAAGAGACCTGTATGTTGACCGCACAGATTTTATGGAAGAACCGGTTAAGGGCTACTTCAGACTATTCCCGGGCAACGAGGTGCGCTTTAAGGGCGCTTACTTCCTCGTTTGTGAAGAGGTTATCAAGGATGAGAACGGTGAGGTTGTGGAGTTAATCTGCACCTACGACCCTGAAACAAAGTGCGGCGGAACCTTCTCTGCAAGAAAGGTAAAGGGCACTATCCACTGGGTTGACGCAAATTCAGCTGTTCCTATCAAGGTTAACGCATATAACCAGCTCTTTATCGACGGAGAGGACGGCAAGCAGGTAGTAAATCCTGAGTCGCTCAAGGTTTACAACGCCTTTGCAGAACCAGCCGTAGGCGAAATGAAGGCGGGCGAAAGATGCCAGTTCTTCAGACACGGCTACTATATTAAAGATACAAAAACCGGAGACTTCAACCGCATAGTTGACCTCAAGTCTTCCTGGAAGAAAAAGTAAAATGATAAAAAACATCCTTCTCACAATAGAATATAACGGCAAGGACTTTGCGGGCTGGCAAATTCAGCCCGAGTCCAGAACTGTTCAGGGTGAGGTTGAGAGGGCTGTTTCAAAAATGGCCGGTGCTCCGACTAAGGTCGAGGGCACAAGCCGCACCGATGCGGGAGTCCATGCCCACAACCAGAAGGCAACCATCAGAGGAGACTTCGGTATACCTACTGAAAAAATACCGATGGTTTTGAACAGACTCCTGCCAGGGGATATTAAAATCAAGGCTGCTGAAGAAAAGGAAGAGGGCTTTCACGCTCGCTTCAGCTGTAAGGGAAAGCAGTACGTCTACCGAATTATGAATACCGGAGAAAAGGATGTTTTTGCTGCTGGAACATATTGCTTTATAGAGAGCAGGCTTGATGAAAAGCTGATGAATGAGGGGGCAAAGGCCTTTATAGGTACTCACGACTTCAAAGCCTTTATGGCAATGGGAAGCACTCCGCAGAAGACTACCATCAGAACAATTTACGATGCATCGGTAGTGAGGAGCGGCGACCTTGTGGAGTTTTTCGTTACGGGAGACGGCTTTCTTTACAACATGGTAAGGATAATGGCAGGAACCCTTATGGAAGTGGGCAGCGGGAAGAGAGAACCAAAAGAAATAGAGCAGATAATTACAGGTAAGGATCGTGCGGAGGCAGGAAGAACCGCGCCGCCGGAGGGGCTTTACCTGAACGAGGTGTATTTTGAGGCAAGAGCTTATGACCAGAGATAGATTAAATCAGCTGCTCAAAATAGAAAAAATAATGGAATCCGAGGCCTGTCTCTCCTGTGGAGGCACAAATAACAGCGATAATGAAGGCTTAGAGGCGTATGAGGTTTCTGAAATAGTGAAAAAAGGCCGCTATGACAGGGCGGTAATCTGTGCCGAGTTTTCTCTCGAAAGAGGAGACGAACCGGCAGCCATTGCACAGAAAGCTACGGAAGCTTTGGAGCAAATGGAAAAAGCTTACAAAAATGGAAATATCACGGAGGTTAAATACGCGAGGTGCGTAGAGGCCGCCGATAAAATAATTAGTGTTGCTGGACCTGAGTTCAAAAGCATGATGAAGGAGTATCTGATATGAGACCCCAGTGGGATGAATACTTTTTAAAAATTGCAAGCGAGGTTAAGACCCGTTCTACCTGTATAAGACGGCAGGTGGGAGCTGTAATAGTAAAAGACCATAGAATAATAGCCAGCGGATACAACGGAGCGGCTGCGGGAGCGGCACACTGCGAAGAAACCGGCTGCCTGCGAGAAAAGCTGGGGATAAAGTCCGGTGAAAGGCACGAGCTTTGCGTTGCCATACATGCTGAGCAGAATGCCATTGTTCAGGCGGCGCGTTACGGTACGCCTATTGAAGGGGCAACTCTTTATTGCACCTGCCAGCCCTGCGCTATCTGTGCAAAAATGATAATAAACGCAGGAATTAAGCGTATTGTATATAGCGGAGATTATCCGGATGATTTTGCAGCAAAGATGCTGAAGGAAGGAAACGTTGAAATATGCAGAATCTGATAATGGTGATTGTCCTGGCTTTTGTAATAGCCCTTGTGATGACACCTGTTTCTATAAAGCTTGCGCCTAAGATAGGAGCTGTCGACATTCCAAAAGACGATAGGCGTATGCATACCAAGCCTATTCCAAGGTTTGGCGGCATGGCTATCTTTTTAGGCGTTATGGTTTCGATATTGCTTGTTGTACCGATAAACACAAAGGTTGCCGGAATTCTTATCGGCGGCGCCTTTATTTTTGCGGTTGGGGTTATAGATGATATAAGAGGGCTTTCCGCTAAGGTGAAGCTCGGAGCGCAGATAATTGCAGCTCTGATAGTTTTTCTTACCGGCACAAAAATAGCATTTATTCATGTACCAGTCATAGGCGGATATATTTATCTGCCACCTGTCCTCGTAGGTATATTTACCGTAATATGGATAGTAGGAATAACAAATACAATTAATCTCATCGACGGGCTCGATGGTTTGGCTGCGGGAACCTCGATGATAGCTTCTATCTGCATAGCCTATGCGGCCTTTGTAAGCGGAAATCCGGGAACCTCGGTTCTTATGCTGGCAATAGCCGGCGCGGCGTTAGGATTTTTGCCGTTTAACTTTAATCCTGCAAAAACCTTTATGGGAGACTGCGGCTCGCTGTTCTTAGGCTTTATGCTGGCGGGAATTTCAATCGAAACAATGAAGACAACCACGGTTATTGTGCTTCTCATTCCGATTATATCCCTCGGCTTTCCTATCTTCGACACGCTGTTTGCTATTATCAGAAGAAAGGTAAACGGCAGACCTATAATGGAAGCGGACAAGGGTCACCTCCACCATAGAATTATGGAAAGAGGGATGGGTCAAAAGAGAACAGTTATTATTCTCTATGCAATCAGCGGAATTTTAGGCATTTGTGCCGTTGAGCTGGGCCAGAGAAACTTTGCGGACGCATTCTTTCTGCTACTCGCGGCAGCAGCGCTTATTTATGTATATATCAGACCGTCAAACAACGGTGTAGAAGCTGAGATTAAGGCTCTTGAGAAGAAGCTTAGTGAGGTGAAGCCTGTGGAAAACGGTAAAATAAGAGTAATAACAATATTCGGGACAAGGCCAGAGGCGATAAAAATGGCGCCTCTTGTTAAGGCTCTCGAGGAAGACGATGCAATTGAATGTATTCTTTGCGTAACTGCTCAGCACAGAGAAATGCTTGACCAGGTGCTTGAGCTCTTCGAGCTGACTCCAAAGTATGATTTAAACATAATGAAGCAGAGACAGACTCTCAGCATGATAACGGCGAACGTTATTCAGGGTCTTGACAAGATTGTAGAGGCAGAAAAGCCTGACCTCATTCTCGTTCACGGCGATACTACCACAACCTTCGTGGCTTCGCTTTCGGCTTTTTATCATAAGATAAAGGTTGGCCATGTTGAGGCGGGCCTTAGAACAGGCAACAAATATTCTCCTTTCCCTGAGGAAATGAACAGGCTGTTGACTGGTCATATTGCAGACCTGCACTTCGCACCAACCATTATAAATAAGAACAATCTACTCAACGAAAACATTCCGGAGGATAGGATTTTCGTTGTGGGAAATACTGTTATTGATGCGCTGCTCACAATTGCGGGCCGCGAATATGAGTTTGAAGACGAAACTCTAAGGGCGATTGACTTTGATAAGCACAGAGTAATTACAGTAACCTGTCACAGAAGAGAAAACCTCGGAGAAAATATGGAAAATATTTTCACTGCTATCAGAGATATTGTCTTAAAGTATGACGATGTTGAAGTGGTATATCCGGTTCACCTAAATCCTGCTGTCAGAGAAATAGCAAATAAGATATTAGACGGAGTGGACAGAGTCCACCTTATCGACCCGCTTACATATCAGCCCTTTGTTAATCTTATGGCAAGGTCCTTCTTCATTCTCACAGACAGCGGCGGAATGCAGGAAGAGGCTCCGGCTCTCGGAAAGCCTGTACTGGTAGTAAGGCGTGAGACCGAAAGACCGGAAGCAATAGAAGCAGGCACAGCTAAGTTAGCAGGCGTTCACCACGACGAAATCTTCGCAATGGCTTCGGAGCTTCTCGACAGCAAGGAAGCATACGATAAGATGAGCGGTGCAAAAAATCCATACGGCGACGGAACAACATCGAAGCAGATACTTGAAAT
>DCGW01000054.1:11635-42960 GCA_002315335.1 Firmicutes bacterium UBA1768
TTGCTGTCTATAATTTTCATAAATATTTCCAATATTGTTTGAATATGTCTGACAATTATGGTACAATATTTGGAGTTTCAAAATTTTTCAGAGGGGACGCTAATAGCAGAAGGTGAAGAAAAATGAAGTCATCAAAAGAGCTCTTTGGAGTTGCAAAAGCCTTATCAATGATTTCGCAGATTGGCATAACGATGATAGTCTGCATCTTCGTTGGCGTCTGGGGTGGAAACTGGCTCGATGAGCACCTTGGAACTCACGGAATCTGCCTGATAATATGCATATTGCTCAGCATTGCGGCGGGTTTTGTTAATGTGTATAAACTACTAATGAAAGGAAACAAGAAGCACGATGAATGAAGGCCTTTCAGCAGATATCAGAAAATATGTCAGCATAGCAGCTGTGGTAATCGGAGCTGTTATTTGTCTTGTCTGCCTGATTTTTGTTAAGAATAAAATAGGCATGCTCATCGGGGTACCTGTCGGGACATTAGTAGCGATAATTAATTTTAATATTATGGCTTTGGCGGGAGAAAAAGCAATAGAAATGACCCCATCCAAGGCGAGAACAAAAATGACAACAAACTATATCATAAGGTACGCAATTTACATTGTCGTACTTGTTGCAGCCATTAAGCTGCCGCTTATCAGCCCTATCGGGGTGGTACTCGGCTTCTTAACATCAATTGTGGCTCTCTACTTGATACAAGTTTTAAATAAACCGGGCATTAGAGAAAAATTTAAATTTTTGAATCGCTGAGAAGTCAGTGATTCGGGATCACTGATTCGTCAGCGGTTTAGAATTTAAAGCGGGAGCTGCCTTAGCCCGAATGCCGTCAACAGAACGGTCGAACATGGCAGGTCCAAAAATAGGGGGAAAAATAACAGGATGAGAGTTTGAGAGACATTCTGAGAAAGGAGGATGTAAATGAACACTGAGTTTGGAGCACACAAAATAATTGAGTTTTCTAACGGTGTATTTATTACAGAAACAGTAATAAATACCTGGGTTATCATGATTATTCTTGTAATAGTTTCAATCATTTTAACTCGTAACCTTAAGGTTATTCCTGGCGGAAAACAGAACGTGGCAGAAATCTTAGTAGGCGTACTCACAAGTCTTGTTGGCTCAAGTATGGGTAAAGACAAGATTGGCTTTACTCCTTACATGGGAACACTAATGATATTCCTGGTTTGCGCAAATCTGTGGGGACTTACCGGATTCAGACCGCCAACAGCGGACCTGAATACCACGTTCGCATTATCCATGCTCACTTTCTTCATGATTCATGGCAATTCAATTCGCAAGAAGGGCGTAGGCGGATGGGTTAAAGGAACTTTCTTCGAACCTGTAGCAGTAATGGCACCGCTTAACCTCATCTCTGAAATCGCTACTCCGGTTTCACTGGCATTCCGTCTTTTCGGTAACATCGTAGGCGGTATGATTATCATGAGTCTGGTTTATCACGCATTAGGATCAATCCTGAGCAGCATACTGCCAATTCCTATCTTCATGCTTGGTATTCCGGCTGTTCTCCATGCATACTTTGATATCTTTGCCGGCGTTTTACAGGCATTTATTTTCACAATGCTGACAATGGTATTTGTATCAATGGCTATGGACTAAAATTGAATTGAAATGAAAAAAGTTGACAGGAGGTGAAGACTTGGATTTTATATCGCAGTTCATTAATTGGCTGCTGTCATTCGACAAAGAAGCACTTGTCTTAGGTGCATCCGCAATCGGCGCAGGTCTTGCCATGATAGCTGGTATCGGACCGGGTGTCGGCCAGGGTTATGCCGCTGGTAAAGCCGCAGAATCCACAGGAGCTCACCCAGAAAACCAGAAAACCAGCTTAATGACCATGCTGGTAGGTGCTGGTGTTGCTGAAACAACCGGTATTCTGTCACTGGTAGTTGCCTTAATCCTGATGTTCGGTAACCCGATGATCAGCCAGGAAGGTAACGCACTTGCAATTGCAGGCTCAGCTATAGGCGTAGGTCTTGCGATGGTAGCAGGTGTCGGCGCAGGTATAGGCTGCGGATATGCAGCTGGTAAAGCTGCAGAGGGCGTTGGTATCGCCCCTGAAAACCAGAGAGGTTCCATGATGTGTATGCTGCTTGGCTCAGCCGTAGCACAGACAACAGGTATCTTTTCACTGGTAATCGCGCTGATTTTTATGTATGCAAATCCAATTGCTGCTGCCAGCGTAGGAGCATCAAACGAAATCGCAGTAATACTCGGTCTCTCAGGAATGGGAGCTGGCATGAGTATGATAGCGGGTCTCGGTTCCGGTGTTGGCTGCGGATATGCGGCAGGTAAAGCTGCAGAAGCTGTAGCTATGGATCCTAACACAACAGGTAAATCAATCATGTTCATGTTAGTTGGTTCTGCTATGGCACAGACATCAGCAATATTCTCTTTAGTAATAACTTTGATTCTGATGTACGGTAATCCGTTCATTGGTATCGATGCAAACTACCTGATCTTAGGTGCATCAGGCCTTGCAGCAGGTATAGCAATGATAGGTGGCTTAGGGCCTGGCGTTGGTCAGGGCTATGCAGCCGGCAAAGCTATCGAAGGTGTTTCGCTTAACATCGAAGCAAGCAGCAAGGTAATGGTAGTAATGATTCTTGGACAGGCTATTTCACAGACGTCCAGTATCTTCTCACTGGTAGTAGCGCTTATTCTTATGTACGCAAATCCACTTGTTTCAATGGATGCAAGCATAATCGTATTAGCAGCATCAGCTATCGGTGCAGGAACAGCAATGATTGCCGGCGTAGGCCCGGGAATCGGTCAGGGTTTTGCTGCAGGACAGGCTTCAGCCGCAACAGGCATGAGACCAAAGCTGCAGGGTGCAGTTCTCAGAACTATGGTTCTTGGACAGGCCGTAGCACAGACAACAGGTATCTATGGTCTGGTTATTTCATTAGTACTGCTCTTCGCAAACCCACTCATTGGTATGTTATAAACGGATTAGTTTATCAGACAATGTATACTAAAAAAGATAAAATAAGGAGGATTTCTAAATGGAAATTACAGGCAAAGCTTTAATTTTAGCATGTTCAGCAATCGGTGCTGGCACAGCTATGATCGCCGGCATAGGCCCTGGAATCGGCCAGGGATTCGCAGCTGGTAAAGGTGCAGAAGCTGTAGGTAAGCAGCCGGAAGCACAGGGCGATATCATCAAGACAATGTTACTCGGCGCAGCTGTTGCGGAAACAACAGGTATTTACGGCCTCGTTGTAGCGTTAATCTTATTATTTGCAAATCCACTCGTTGGCATGTTATAAAATCGAACGTTTTATAATTATTTTTAGCAAGCAAATGAGGAAGGAGGAACTTGCAAATGGAAGTATATACAGGTCTTGTTAGCTTCAGTTGGAATTTCTTTTTCCAGATCATTAATACATTAATTCTCGTTTTTCTTTTAACAAAGTTCTTATTCAATCCTGTTAAGAACATGCTCGAAAAGCGTAAGAATCAGATTGCTGATGACGTTAACGGCGCTGCAGAGGCAAAGTCTCAGGCAGAAGCTTTAAGAGCGGATTACGAGAAGAAGATTAAGGAAATCAGAATGGAAGCTGACGCTATTCTTAAGGATGCGAAAGCAAAGGCTGATGATAATTCTAAGAAGATAATTCAGGAAGCAAGGGATAAATCAGACGACATCATTGAAAAGGCACAGGCAGAAATCGACAGAAATGCCAGAAATGCCAGAAATGAACTCAAGGGTGATGTTGCTTCTATGGCAGTTATGGCCGCTGAAAAAATCATCGGAGAAAAAATGGACGATGAACTTAACGAAAAGCTCGTTGTTAAGTTTATTGAAGAGGCGGGGGATGTTAAATGGCAGAACTAACCGCAAGAATATACGGAGAATCTTTGCTTAATGTAAGTGAAGAATTAGGAGTTACAAACGATATCCAGAAAGAGCTTCAGGAGCTCAAGGGTATCTTCGACGAAAATCCGGGATTATTCGCTTTTTATGACTCACCTAAAATCGATAAACAGAGTCGTAAAAACGGTATGAAGGAAATCTTTGAAGGTAAACTCTCTCCGACAGTAATGAACTTCCTTTATGTTCTCGTTGACAAGAGAAGAACTTCTGAAGTTTTAAACATCATCAAGATGTTTGATTCACTTGTAAACGAAAAGAACGGTATCGTAGAAGGAATTGCAAGAGTTGGTAAGCCTCTCTCAGAGGAAACAACCGCAAAACTCGAAAAGAAGCTCTGCGAGGTTACAGGGAAGAACATTAAGCTCAAGGTTATCGTTGACCCGTCAGTAATTGGCGGATTAAGACTGAAGGTTGGCGACAGTGTTATCGATACATCTGTTGCAACTCAGCTTAAGGAAATGAAATCTTCAATAGATAATATTATGATTTAACCAGAATAGAGGTGATATTACAGTGGACTTAAGGCCTGAAGAAATAAGAGCCGTGATCAGTAATCAGATCAAAAATTACGGCGTAGACTTAGAGTCATCCAGCGTTGGTACTGTAATTCAAGTAGGTGACGGTATCGCCAGAATCCACGGTTTAGAAAACTGTAAAGCCGGCGAACTCCTTGAATTCCCTAACGAAGTATACGGAATGGCTCAGAACCTTGAAGAAGACAATATCGGTGTTGTATTACTTGGCTCCGATATGCTCGTAAAAGAAGGCGATGTAGTAAAAGCTACAGGAAGCGTAGTAGAAGTTCCTGTAGGTGACGAAATGATCGGTCGTGTTGTAAACGCACTTGGACAGCCTATCGACGGCAAGGGCCCAATCAACACAACAAAGACCAGACCTATCGAATATCCGGCTCCTGGTGTAATTGACAGAAAGTCAGTATTCCAGCCGCTGCAGACAGGTATCAAGGCTATCGACTCCATGATTCCTATCGGCAGAGGACAGAGAGAGCTCATCATCGGCGACAGACAGACAGGTAAAACTGCTATCGCTGTTGATACAATCATTAACCAGAAAAAAGAAAACGTAATCTGTATCTACGTTGCTATCGGTCAGAAGGCATCAACAGTTGCTCAGATCGCACAGACACTCACAGACAACGACGCTATGGATTACTCAATCATCGTTGCTGCTAACGCATCAGAATTAGCACCATTGCAGTACATGGCTCCATATGCAGGCTGCGCAATGGCTGAAGAATTCATGTATCAGGGCAAGGATGTACTCATCATCTATGATGACCTTTCAAAGCACGCTGTTGCTTACAGAGCAATGTCGCTGCTGCTGAAGAGACCTCCGGGAAGAGAAGCTTATCCTGGTGACGTATTCTATCTCCACAGCAGACTTCTCGAAAGAGCAGCTAAATTATCAGATGAAAAGGGCGGCGGCTCAATCACAGCTCTTCCTATCATCGAAACACAGGCGGGCGACGTATCAGCGTATATCCCGACAAACGTTATTTCCATCACAGACGGTCAGATCTACCTTGAAACAGAGCTCTTCTTCTCAGGTCAGAGACCAGCCGTAAACTCCGGTATTTCAGTATCCAGAGTAGGTGGTGACGCACAGATCAAAGCTATGAAGCAGGTTGCTGGTAAGATCAGACTTGAGCTTGCACAGTACAGAGAACTCGCAGCATTCTCCCAGTTCGGTTCCGACCTGGATAAGGATACTCGTGACAGACTTGCACAGGGTGAAAGACTCATGCAGGTATTAAGACAGCCTCAGTACTCACCAATGCCAGTAGAAGAACAGGTTATGATCATCTTCGCAGCTATCAACGGATTCCTCACAACAGTTCCTGTTGATAAGATTGGCGACTTCGAAAAGGAATTCCTCGAATTCATGAGAAGCCATCATGCTGCAATCGGCGAAGCTATCGTAGGCGAAGCTAAGATCAGTGATGAAACAGAACAGAAGTTAAGAGCTGCTATCGAAGAGTTCTTACCTCGTTTCTCAGCATAATATTATTTAATTTAGAGAAACAGGAGGTGAGCTTAAGTGGCAGGAAATAGCATGCGTGATATCAAGCGCAGGATCAAGAGTGTTAACAGTACACGTCAGATCACTAAAGCCATGGAGCTGGTTGCTTCCTCAAAACTCCGTAGAGCAAGAGAAAGAATGGAAACATATAGACCATATTTCTCAGCTGTATCGGGTATCGCAGGTGAAGTACTCGGCAAGTCCGATGCTAAGAGCGTATTTGTAGAGGGCTCAAGAGAAATCAAGAAGTCCCTGTACATAGTTGTTGCCGGCGATAAGGGCCTTTGCGGTGGATTTAACTCAAACACCTTTAAGGTTCAGGCTGCAAAGGAAAAGGCAAACGGAGATAAGGAAAATATCATCGTTCCTATTGGCTTAAAGAGCGTAGAATATTACTCAAAGCGAAATTACAATATACTGAAATCATATCAGGGCATTGCAGAAACAGTTACTTATGCAGAAACTAAGGAGCTTTCCGACGAAATACTCAAGATGTATGAAGCCGGTGAAGTTGACGAAGTATTCATCGTATACACACAGTTCGTAAGCATGATCTCACAGCAGACAAAGATAGCAAGAGTGCTTCCTTTGGCTAAGGATGAGTTTGAAGAAAATGTTGCTAAGCTTACAGAAGAAAGCGAAAGCATGATTGGCGAAGGCGGCGGAGAACTTTTTGAAGTTACAACCTTCCAGCCTAACCCAGAACAATTCTTCGAGCTGTTTGTGCCTCAGTACGTAGAAAGCTTTATCTATGGCGCATTAGTTGAATCCTATGTAAGTGAACAGGGATCAAGAAGAAACGCTATGGAAAACGCTTCAGACAATGCTAAGGAAATGATTGATCAGTTAACATTGTTCTACAATAGAGCAAGACAGGCCGCAATTACTCAGGAAATCACTGAAATTGTCGGCGGTGCGAATGCATTACAAGGATAAATTAGAAAGGACGTGGAGTGCTTGGATAAAAAAGGCATCATAACTCAGGTTATCGGCCCGGTTCTCGATATCAAGTTTGATACAGATAACATGCCGGCTCTGAGAAACGCTATAGAAATCACTGTTGCGGGCAACAAGATCGTAGCTGAAGTTGCACAGCACATCGGTGATGATACAGTAAGATGTATCGCCATGTCATCAACAGACGGCCTCGAAAGAGGAACCGACGCTCTCGATACAGGTGGTCCTATCACCGTACCGGTTGGTGAAGAATGCCTCGGAAGATTATTCAATCTTTTAGGCGAAACTATTGATAATAAGGGTCCTGTAGAATCAAAGGAAAGATTTCCTATTCACAGAAAGGCTCCTACATTTGAAGAACAGGATACAACATCACAGATATTTGAAACAGGTATCAAGGTTGTTGACCTTATGGCTCCATTCACAAGAGGTGGTAAGGTTGGTCTGTTCGGAGGTGCCGGCGTAGGTAAAACAGTACTTATTCAGGAACTTATCAACAACATCGCTACACAGCACGGTGGTATTTCAGTATTTGCCGGCGTTGGCGAAAGAACAAGAGAAGGTAACGACCTTTATTACGAAATGACTGATTCAGGCGTTATCGGCAAGACAGCAATGGTATTTGGACAGATGAACGAACCTCCTGGAGCAAGAATGAGAGTTGCTCTTTCAGGTCTTACAATGGCTGAATACTTCAGAGATGTTAAGGGTCAGGACGTACTGCTCTTCATCGACAATATCTTCAGATTTACTCAGGCAGGTTCAGAAGTATCCGCTCTGCTCGGCCGTATGCCGTCAGCTGTAGGTTACCAGCCAACACTTGCTACAGAAATGGGTGAATTACAGGAAAGAATCACATCAACAAAGAAGGGTTCTATCACATCAGTACAGGCTATTTACGTACCTGCCGATGACTTGACAGACCCTGCTCCAGCTACAACCTTCGCCCACTTAGACGCGAGAGTTGTATTATCAAGAGAAATCTCCAACTTAGGTATCTATCCTGCTGTAGACCCTCTCGATTCTTCATCAAGAATCATGGACCCGAACGTACTCGGCGAAGAACACTACACAGTAGCTCGTAGAGTACAGGAAATCCTTCAGAGATACACAGAACTCCAGGATATCATCGCTATCTTAGGTATGGACGAACTCAGTGATGATGATAAGATTATCGTAAACCGTGCAAGAAAGGTACAGAGATTCTTATCACAGCCGTTCCATGTAGCTGAACAGTTCACAGGTATGGCAGGGAAGTATGTTCCAATCGCTGAAACAGTTGAATCTTTCAAGAGAATTCTCGACGGCGAAATGGACGATATTCCTGAATCAGCATTCCTGTTTGCAGGCGGTATTGATGAAGTATTAGCAAAAGCTAACCAGGCATAGTTAGGAGGTGGCATAATGGCAAAACCATTTCATCTCGATGTAGTAACACCTGAAAAGAAGCTCTTTGATGGCGAAGCGGATATGGTTGTTTTAAGAACAGTCGAAGGAGATGAAGCATTTCTCTATGACCACATATTCACAAACGCTATCATAGGTGATGGTACTTTAAAAATCCGTGAAGGTGAACAAGGCTTCAAGTACGCAACCTGTAAGGGAGGATTCGTTAAGGTTAACGAAAACGGCGTTACAGTAGTAGCAAAAGAAGCTGACTGGAAGGAAATTAAAGAAGACGACTAGTTGCAAATCAGACCCGGTGCTCATGCATCGGGTCGTTTGTTTTTTGAGAATGTCTCATACCGCATCATTTCCGGTGGTGTGAAAATTTCAGATTGATGGCATAGACATTTAGTGATATAATTATCATATCTTTTGTGGAGGTAAAATAACATGTTATCAATACAGGAAACTATCAGGCCATCGGCTGATTTGAGAAATCATTATAATGAAATTTCAAAAATATGTAAGGAAAATGGAGAAGCTGTAATTATTACCGTAAATGGGAGGGGAGATACGGTTTCACTTTCTTATGATGCGTATAAGACTATGAAGTCAAGAATTGAGCTGTTAGAAATTCTGTCTGAAGCGGAGAATGATTTCAGGGCAGGCAGAGTTGCGCCTGTTTCAGAAACCTTCGATGATTTAAGACGAATCCTTCAGGAGGTTTAGAATGAAATACAGGATTATCCGAACCGACACAGCAGATTCCGGCTTAAGAAAAATCATCTTACATATTGCACAAAGCTTTGGAACAAGCGTTGCTCTGGAAAAACTTGGCGAAATCGAGAAGAGTATCTTCGCATTAGAGAGGAACCCTTATATCGGAACAATTCCGCATTACACAGTTCTCAAACGACAAGGATACAGGGTGCTCACCTTGGAAAAGGATTTGCTGTTTTATAAAGTTGACGAAGATAACAAATGTGTTGTGATATACGCGTTGGTTGATCAAAGGCAGGATTACGTAAATATTATTCGCGGTCTCTAGCAAGGTTTCGTATATTAACAGAGAAAATAATAAGTATTAATAAGGAATTCAGGATATTGCTAAAAGGCTTTTACCATGCAGATGCCTTATTTGCAATAATATTGTATTCCTATTATCTTTTCAGATATGTTATAATATAACGTCTAATAATATTTCGGAGAGGGTTTCATTCGCCTCTCTGCGAAGGAGGAAACAATAATGGAAAAAAAGACATTCTACATTTCAACACCAATTTACTACCCAAGCTCTAACCTGCACATAGGCCACACCTACTGTACAGTTGCAGCTGACGCTATGGCGCGTTTTAAGAGACTCCAGGGCTATGACGTAATGTTCCTTACAGGAACAGACGAGCACGGACAGAAGCTTCAGAGAATAGCTGATGAAAACGGTGTTAAACCTATAGAATACGTAGATATAATAGTAGACGGCGTAAAAAAGCTGTGGGCTACAATGGAAATCTCATATGATGACTTTATCAGAACCACAGAGCCGAGACATATGAAAAGAGTTCAGAACATCTTCATGAAGATGTACGAAAAGGGCGATATTTACAAGTCAAGCTATGAAGGACTTTATTGCACACCATGTGAGTCCTTCTGGACAGAAACTCAGCTTGTTGATGGCTGCTGTCCTGACTGCGGAAGACCTGTAGAAAAGATGAAGGAAGAAGCATATTTCTTCAAGCTTTCAAAATATCAGGATAAGCTGATCGACCTCTTTAAGAACAATCCTGAATTCTTAGAGCCTGAATCAAGAAGAAACGAAATGATTAAGTTCTGCGAGCAGGGCCTCGAGGACCTCTGTATTTCAAGGTCAACCTTTGACTGGGGTATTCCTGTTCCAATCGACGAAAAGCACGTTATCTATGTATGGCTTGATGCACTTACAAACTATATCACAGCATTAGGCTATTCCGAAGACGACGAAAAGTACAAGAAGTACTGGCCGGTTGACATCCATCTCGTGGGCAAGGAAATAGTAAGATTCCACACAATTATCTGGCCGGCAATGCTCATGTCAATTGATGAACCGCTTCCAAAGAAGGTCTTCGGTCATGGCTGGATTCTTCTCGAGGGCGGAAAAATGAGTAAGTCAAGAGGCAACATAGTAGACCCTGTTGTCCTCATCGAAAAATATGGCGTAGATGCGCTTAAATACTTCCTTTTAAGAGAATATTCCTTCGGAAGTGACGGAGTTTTCACAAATGAAGCGCTTCTTAACAGAATCAACTCTGACCTTGCAAATGACCTTGGAAACCTCGTCAGCAGAACAGTTTCCATGATAGAAAAGTACGATGGCGGCGTTATTCCTGAGCCTGCAGTTAAGGCTGATCCGGATGACGACCTTATTGCTGTTGCAACAGGAGCTGCAAATAAGGTAGAAGAGCTTATGAACAAGCTCAACTACAGCGTAGCGCTGGACGAAATCTGGGCAATAGTAAGAAGAACAAATAAGTACATAGACGAAACAACACCATGGATTTTGGCTAAAAACGAAGCCGATAAGGGTAGACTTGATACAGTAATGTATAACCTTGCTGAGTCAATCAGAATAGTATCAGTGCTGATTCTTCCGTTTATGCACCACACCTCAAGCGAAATCTGGAAGCAGCTCGGCATTCCAGAAGGTGAAGGCACAGGCTGGGAAGACACCTTCAAGTGGGGAGTTCTTAAGGTTGGCACAAAGGTTGAAAAGGGTCCCGCACTCTTCCCGAGAATTGACATTGAGAAGGAATTAGAGGCTCTCTGCGCAGGTCAGGCTCCAAAGGAAGAACCAAAGGCTGCAAAAAAAGAGGAAAAGAAGGAAGAGCCTGAAGAAAAGGGCGAAATCACAATAGACGACTTCGACAAGGTTGAGCTTAAGGTCGGCGAAATCATCGCCTGCGAAAAGCACCCTAAGGCAGACAAACTCTTAGTTTCTCAGGTAAAAATCGGAGAAGAAACAAGACAGATAGTATCAGGTGTTGCAAAGTACTATTCTCCTGACGACATGATTGGCAAGAAGGTTGTAGTAGTAGCCAACCTCAAGCCGGTTAAGCTCAGAGGCGAGCTCAGCCAGGGAATGATACTCTTTGCGGACGGAGCAGACGGCGGTCTCGAATTTGTTCAGACAACAGCACCGAGCGGAGCAGATGTAAAATAATGGCAGGCTTATTTGATTCTCATACCCACCTTAACGACGATGCGTTCAAGGAGGATATGGAAGAGGTAATAAAAAAAATCGAAGAGGTGGGAGTAGAGGCCATAATGAATGTTGGCTGCGACCTTCCTTCGTCGGTATTAGCTATTGAGCAGGCTGAAGCCTGGGATTGGTGCTATTGCGCGGTTGGCTGTCACCCGAGCGACGTTGACACAATGACAGAGGAGGTTCTGGAGAAGTTCAGAACTATGGCGGCACACCCAAAGGTCAGGGCTATAGGGGAGATTGGCCTTGACTACCATTGGGACGACGTGCCAAGACCTGTTCAGCAGGAGTGGTTCAGAAGGCAGATAAGACTGGCAAAAGAGGTCGGACTGCCGATAATAATCCACTCAAGAGATGCTCATGAGGAAACGATGAACATCTTAAAGGAAGAAAAAGCCTTTGAAACCGGCGTGCTTATGCACTGCTTTTCGGGAAGTGCAGAGTTGGCAAGACAATACGTTAAGCTGGGAGCAAGGGTTTCTATTCCTGGAACTGTAACCTATAAAAACAGTAAAAAACTGGTAGAAGTGGTAGAAACTGTATCTTTAGACCATCTTATGATAGAAACAGATGCGCCGTACCTGACACCGGTTCCATACAGGGGTAGGAGAAACGAGCCTTCTTATGTGCGTTACACAGCCGAGAAGGTTGCGGAAATCAAGGGTATAACATATGAAGAGGTGGTGGAAGCCACAAACAGAAACGCAAGAGCGTTTTTCGGGATATGATAGAGAAGGTTAAAAAAACTATAATTAAACATGGACTGCTTGAGGAGGCCGGCACGGCGATTGTTGTCGGCCTTTCCGGGGGTCCGGATTCTCTGAGCCTCCTTAAAGTTCTCTGTGAGCTTAAGGAGGATTTTGGCATTGAAGAAATTTTTGCCGTACACATTAACCATATGTACAGAGGGGAACCGGCTTTTGCGGATGAATACTTTTGCAGGGACTTTTGTGAAGAACACCAAATAGGCTTTAGGGCTTACCGTTTTGATGTGGAAAAAATTGCAGAAGAGACAGGCGAAAGCACCGAAGAAGCGGGAAGAAGGCTGAGATATGGGGCCTTTCGCGAGGTGGCAGAAGAACTCAGACATTGCGGAACTAAAGTCGAAGGGACAGATAGAACGGTTAAGATAGCTGTTGCCCATAACAAAGAAGATAATGCAGAAACACTTATTATGAGACTGGCGAGGGGAACCGGTACTGAAGGTCTCTGCGGGATAGAGTATAAAAGAGAAGATATTATCAGGCCTCTGCTCGATATAAGCAGAAGTGAAATAGAAGCCTTTTGCGAGTTGAGAGGACTTACCCCGAGGATTGACGGGACAAATCTCGAGCCGATATACACGAGAAACAAGGTCAGGCTGGAGGTGATTCCTTATATAAACAAGGCGCTGGGCTGCGATATAGTTGAAACTCTGGGCAGACTGTCAGCAAGTGCGTCAGAGGACAGAGAGTTTTTTTCGGCTGAGGTTTCGAGGGCGGCAGAAAAAGCAAAGGCAGAGGAAGGAAAATATATAATTGAAGAGCTGAAGGCTCTTATGCCGGCAATAAGAAAGAGGCTGGTGGTAAAAGCCTTTGCTGATGCGGGTCTTAAGCAGGATATAGGTGCGTCCCACCTTGAGGCGGCAGAAAGGCTGGTTTTTTCGGAAAAGACAACAGGAGATGTAAGCTTTCCGAGAGGCTTTATGCTAAAAAAGAGGTACGGGCAGCTGATATTTTTTGCTCCTGAAGAGGACAAGAAACAAGGCTGCAGGCTGAAGCTCACCGTTGTCACAGACAGAGAAGAGGTGACAAGCTTCATCTCATTAAAAAAGGATAGGAGAGATAAGGACTTTCAGATATTTGACAGGGATAGTGTCCGGGAAGCCGGAGAGCCTGTGCTTAGAACCAGAAAACAGGGAGACATCATAAGCCCGCTTGGCTTTGACGGGACAAAAAAGCTAAAAAATTACTTTATTGACAGAAAGGTTGACCGAGACATACGAGACAGACTTCCGCTTGTTGCTGCGGGCAATATTGTGCTGTGGATTCCGGGAATGGAGGTAAATCAGAGATTTGCCGCGAAACATGATAGCACTTCGCTTATTATAATGGAAGTTGAATGTGCGGAAAAATGATGGAAAAACAATAATATTGACAAGAAATTAACAATTAGAACAGGCCAAAAACTTGATAGATTTTTGTGCATATGATAAAATATAACAATTTAGACAAGGTATAAAACACAATTTACATATAAGGAGATTACTGACAGTGAACAAGAAAACTATAAAAGGACTTGGGATTTACTTTCTCATCTTTCTGGTGATTATGACTGTGGCTTTCTTTTATTATGACCAGCCAAAGGAAGATGAGCCAAAGGAAATAACACTCTCTCAGTTTATTACTGACATCGAAAAGGGAGATGTAAAAAAGGTTGAAATGAATGATACTGTCTTTGAGGCTGAGCTTCGGGGCGGAGATAAGGTAAAGGCGTACACCTCGACCTATGCGGATGCAAACACTATTTTTGAGCAGTATCTGCTGCCGCAAATAGACAAGGGCAAGATTTCTCTTACCTCAGACAAGCCAAAGACAACAAACTGGTTCTTGTCAATGCTGCCGACGCTGCTGATATTAGCGGTTTTCATTGGCTTCTGGATATTTATGCTTAAGAGCTCCGGAGGCGGCGGAAGAGGCGTAATGAGCTTCGGCAAGAGCCGGGCAACTTTGCATAAAGAAGAAGACCTGAAGAAGATAGGCTTCAACGATGTTGCAGGTCTTGAAGAAGAAAAGGAAGAGCTGGAGGAAATTGTAGACTTCCTCAGAAATCCTGATAAATACCGGCGTATCGGGGCCAGAATACCAAAGGGCGTTCTGCTTGTAGGGCCTCCTGGCACAGGTAAAACCTACATTTCCAAGGCAACTGCCGGCGAGGCAGGAGTTCCGTTTTACAGCATAAGCGGCTCCGACTTTGTCGAAATGTTTGTTGGCGTAGGTGCATCAAGAGTAAGGGAAATGTTTGCTGAAGCAAAGAAAAACCACCCTTGCATAGTATTTATCGACGAAATAGATGCTGTTGGTCGAAAGAGAGGAGCGGGTCTCGGCGGCGGTCACGATGAAAGAGAACAGACCCTGAACCAGCTCCTGGTTGAAATGGACGGCTTTGGCGAAAACGAAGGCATTATTGTTATTGCTGCAACAAACAGACCGGACGTTTTAGACCCTGCACTTTTAAGACCGGGCAGATTTGACAGACAGATAGTAATTGACATCCCTGACCTCAAGGGCAGAGAAGAAATAATTGCGGTACACTCTAAGAACAAGCCGCTTTCTGATGACGTAAACGTAAGTGTTCTTGCGAAGAGAACACCGGGCTTCACACCTGCTGATATCGAGAATATGCTCAACGAAGCTGCAATTCTCACAGCAAGGTACAATATGAAGAAAATTGACATGGACACAATCGAAACCGCTATTACCAAGGTTATGGTTGGCCCTGAAAAGAAGAGCAGAGTTATCAGTGAAAAGGAAAGAAGACTCACAGCCTACCACGAAGCAGGTCACGCTGTAGTTGCAACCTGTACGCCTGAAATGGACAAGGTACATCAGGTAACAATTATTCCGAGAGGCAGAGCCGGCGGCTTTACAATGACTCTTCCGACAGAGGATAAGAGCTTTGCTACAAGGGGCGAAATGTTCAATGATATAGTACATCTTCTCGGCGGACGAGTTGCAGAGCAGTTAGTGCTTGATGACATCAGCACGGGAGCTTCAAACGACATCGAAAGAGCAACAAATATCGCCAGAAGCATGGTTATGCGTTACGGCATGAGTGAAAAAATCGGCCCTGTAAACTACAGCTCAGAGGACGAGGTCTTCCTTGGCAGAGACTTTACTTCAAGAAAGAATATTTCTGAAGAGGTCACCAGTGAAATCGACCACGAAATCAGGAGAATAATTGAGTCGGCTTATGCAAAGACTACAGAAATTCTCAAGGAGCACATGGATAAGCTGCACCTCATTGCGAACGGACTTTTAGAGCTTGAAACTCTCGATGCGGAACAGTACGAAAGACTGTTTAACGGGGAGTCTCTCGAAGTGCTTAAAAACGAGTACGAAGAGATGATGAACAAGAAAATTGCTGCCAGAGCCGAGGCAAAGAGAATTGCTGACGAAGAGGCCCGCGAAAATGAAAAGCGTGTTCTTCAGGGAAAGGTTGATCCAAAGACCGGCAAATATGTTGACCCGCGCAAGGAAAATGCGGGCAATAAGAAAAAGAAGCTGTTCGATGTGGAAATAAGGTGGGAAAATCCTGATGAAGTACAGGGTGAAATAGAGAATAACGACAAGCCGGAAGACGAGAACAGAAGCTTCGGTCTTAGCGGCGAGGATGAAATAAACTGGGGCAAGAAGAAGGAAACAAAGACGGCACCTGAAGCTGAGGACAGTAATATTTCTGAAAAGCCTTATGATGACTACTCTGAGTTCTTCGAGGATGACGAACCAAAGAGCGAAGCGCCTGAGAACAAAGATAATGAAAATACCGTGGATAGCGACGAAAATACAGATGCAGCCAACGGTGAAAAATAGACGACCTTAGTCGGGAGGACAAGATGTTATTAGCTTTTGATGTTGGGAATACAAACATCGTAATAGGTCTTTTTGAAGGAGAAGAGCTGATAGGCTCATGGAGAATGAAGACGGACAAAAACAAGTCTGTTGATGAATATGGAATGCTTATCAAACAGTTCTTTGAATATGAGCACATGGACATGAAGGCCGTATCAGATGTTATTATTTCCACTGTAGTGCCGCCAGTGCTTTATACTCTCCAGCACCTTTCCAGAAAGTATTTTGGAAAAAAAGCCATAGTTGTAGGGCCTGGGGTTAAGACCGGAATGATAATAAAGTATGATAATCCTAAGCAGATAGGCTCGGACAGAATAGTAAACGCCGTTGCAGCCTACGATAAATACGGCGGGCCATTAATCATAGTGGATATGGGAACGGCTACTACCTTCTGTGCAGTAAGCGAAAAGGGCGAATATCTGGGCGGTACAATTGCACCTGGACTCAAAATTTCTTCGGAGGCGTTGGTAGAAAAAACTGCCAAGCTCCCAAAGGTTGAGATTGAAGAGCCGGGCAAAACTATTTGCAAAAACACCACCGAAAGCATACAATCCGGCTTGGTTTACGGACACGTGGGTCTTGTAGAATATGTAATTAATAGAATGAAGCTTGAGGTTTCACCGGAGGGTAAGCCTGTAAAGGTTATTGCAACCGGTGGGTTAGCTCAGCTGATAGCAGATATTACCGACGTTATCGACTACATTGAAAGAGATCTGACTCTTGACGGACTAAGGATAATCTATAGAAAAAACAGACCTTCGGTATAACAAGTAAGACTCCGACAGAAATGTCGGAGTTTTTAGACGAGGGCTGAAGTATTATTCGCTTGAGATAAAGTATTTGTGGAGAAAACTATGATAAAGTCATTTGATAATCCGTTTTTCCTCGCGCCTATGGCGGGGATAACAGATTCATCCTTTCGTCTGCTTTGCAGGGAGCAGGGCTGCGGACTGTCCTATTCGGAAATGGTTTCGGCAAAGGCTCTGTACAATGGTGACAAAAACACCGAAAAGCTGCTGAGAGTGAGACCTGAGGAGGGTCCTGTTGCATTTCAGATTTTCGGACAAGACCCTGAAAACATGGCCTTTGCTGCGAGAAAGCTTGACGACAGAACCAATGCCATTCTTGATATAAATATGGGCTGCCCCGTCCCAAAGGTGTTTAAGAACGGCGAAGGCTCGGCGCTGATGAAGGACCCTGATCTGATTTATAAAATTGTTAGAGAAACCGCGAGGACAACTAAAAAGCCGGTGACAGTAAAGATGAGGCTGGGAGTTTCTGAAGAGAGCATTAACGTAATAGATTGTGCCTGTGCTGCGGAAGAGGGCGGCGCTGCGGCTGTGGCAGTTCACGGAAGAACGAGAGACCAGTATTACAGCGGCAAGGCTGATTGGGACGAGATAAAAAAGGTTAAGGCCGAGCTTGATATTCCGGTTATTGGAAACGGTGACGTGTTTTCGGCTGAGGATGCCCTCCGTCTTATGGATTATACCTCCTGCGATGCTGTAATGGTGGGAAGGGGAGCTCTTGGAAATCCTTGGATATTCAGGGAGATTTTGGCGTTGTATGAGGGCAGAAGCCTTCCAGAAAGACCTACTACGGCTGAGCTTGCCGATACCATGGAGCGCCATCTGTTGCTTATGGCGGAGATGAAACCGGAAAAGGTTGCGGTTCTCGAGATGAGAAAGCACGTGGGGTGGTACCTGAAGGGGATTCATGGTGCTGCAGAAATGAGGAGGAGAATTAATACAATTTCCGAAATAGGAGAGCTGAAAGACTTCCTTAAGTCGGTAGCCAAAATGGGGCGCTGAGAGTTGAATAATTATTCATAAATGGTATAATAGTGTTACTATAAGGAGAAGATGAAATGAATAAAAAAATTATAGCATTCGCAGATTTTTTTGGAAAAGAAAGAACAATGGATATGGCGTTCTTTTGCACCGCAGTAATATTTGCGATAAACATGGCAGTAAAGCTGTTTATACCGTTGATTTCACTTGTTATTTGCGACACCCTGTTCTATTTATCCTTAATATTTTTGTATGTATCTTTTAAGCTTCACAATAAGAACGTGCAGAAAGGTCTGTTGGGCGCGGTACTGATGTGGTACTTATATGACGAGATAAACTATGTGGTTGGTGGGATTATTTTAAGTCCGGATGTGCTTTCATACTATAACAGTTTTTCCGGCGTAGCATACATCGTGTTGAATCTTATTTGTGTGGCATTGTTTACCGGTCTGTTTGTCAATCATTTTATTATTAATTCAGACCGTCATAGCCGACCAATTAATATTTTTATTAATCAATGGCTGGTGATACTGTTTTCGGTTTTCAGCATAATCTCTGCGCCGTTTCAGGTAATAGTGCTTGCCGGACAGGGGCTGGACATTATAGAAGGAATTACATGGCAGCTTGGAGTTGCTGCGCTCGCTTTTCTGGTTGCAAGCTACGAATCCCGTTTAGATGCGTATCGTATTGACAGAGAAGCTGCCGGGTGGACGGAAGAAGCCGGTTATCCTGAAGGATATGTACACGGATACGAGAAAAAATAATTATAGCTTTAATAGCATGTATATTATGGGCACGTTCCCTATGTTATAGTCACATGGAGGAGGGTGCCTTGTTTTTGTCAACAACTTAGTATAGTTTTTATTGAAGAGAGTCAATATTTATAGTATACTAATATATTGCAGAACGAAACGACAAAAAATGAATGGAGATAGATAAATGTTTGATAAGTTAAACTTTCTTCAGGAAAAATATGAGGATCTCAGCCTCAGAGTATCTGACCCGGAGCTCATAAACAATCAGCCTGAATGGAGAAAAACAGTAAAGGAAATGTCTGAAATGGAGCCTGTTGTACTTAAATATAAAGAGTACAAAAAGGCAAAGGAAGAGCTTGCCGAGGCAAAGGATCTGCTCGAAGAGGCCGGCTCAGACGACGACCTAAAGGAAATGGCAAAGATGGAAATTTCCGACCTTGAGGAAAAGCTTGAAGCGTATGAGGAAGAGCTCAAGGTGCTCCTTCTCCCTAAGGACCCTAATGATGAAAAGAACGTTATTCTTGAAATCAGAGCAGGTACAGGCGGTGAGGAAGCAGCCTTATTCGGAAGCGACCTTCTCAGAATGTATACCCGTTATGCAGAAAGAAGGGGCTGGAAAACCGAAATTATGGAATATAACGACACCGGCATGGGCGGAATAAAGGAAGCCATTATCATGATTAAGGGTAAGGGAGCTTATTCAAGACTTAAGTATGAAAGCGGTGTTCACAGAGTTCAGAGAGTGCCTGAAACAGAGTCCAGCGGCAGAATACACACCTCTGCGGCTACAGTTGCGGTTCTTCCAGAGGTTGACGAGGTAGAAATCGAAATCAAGGCCGAAGACGTAAGAGTTGACGTATACAGAGCTTCCGGAAACGGCGGTCAGTGCGTAAACACAACAGACTCTGCGGTAAGACTCACACACGTGCCTACAGGCCTTGTTGTAACCTGCCAGGACGAAAAGTCACAGCTCAGAAACAAGGAAAAGGCGTTCAGAGTATTAAGAGCAAGACTCTATGACCTCGAACAGCAGAAGCAGAACGACGAAATGGCTGCGGAAAGAAAGAGCCAGGTCGGAAGCGGTGACAGAAGTGAGAGAATAAGAACCTACAACTTCCCGCAGGGAAGAATATCCGACCACAGAATACAGCTTACTATTTATAAGCTTGACTACTTCCTGGACGGAGATCTTGACGAGGTTATCGATGGCCTTATCACCTTCTATCAGGCAGAAAAGATGAAGCAGTTTTAGGTGAAAAAGTGTTTTTCGGAAATTGAGGGGAGATAATGGATTTAAACAAGATTTTTATAAAGAATGCGTGCCCCACAAAAATAGGCGGTCAGGCGGTAATGGAAGGCGTAATGATGAGAAATCAGCGTCAGATTGCCATCGCGGTGAGGCTGTCTAACGGGGATATACACGTAAAAAAATACATGGACAAGGTCAAGAGCAAGTGGACGAAAATTCCTTTTCTGAGAGGGGTTATTTCGTTCATCAGTTCGCTTGTTGTAGGTATGGGAACTCTCATGTATTCAGCAGAGGTACTCGAGGAGGATATGGGAGTCGAAGAAGAGGAAAAGGGAAGAATAGAAAAGTGGATAGAGGATAAGTTTGGGTCAAAGGCGGCGTACAACTTTTTAATCTATGTTGCGGTCGCTATATCCCTTGTATTCACCATAGGAGTATTTATTATTCTGCCGACTGTTGTCTGCAACCTTGCGAGCAACATTTCTGAGAACGCGGTCTTTCTTAATCTGATAGAGGGCGTGCTTAGGATAATTATTTTCATCATTTACATATGGGCAATAGCAAAGATGAAGGATATTAAGAGGGTTTTTCAGTACCACGGTGCGGAGCACAAGACTATTCACTGCTTTGAGAACGGTCTTGAGCTTACTGTTGAAAATGCGAAGCAGTTTCCAACTATTCATCCGAGGTGCGGAACAAGCTTTCTCATGTTCGTAATGATAATTGCACTTTTGATTTTCTCGTTCTTAGGTTGGCCTAATCTCTTATGGAGAATTCTGTCAAGGCTGCTGCTGCTGCCTGTAATTGCGGCGATTTCCTATGAGCTTTTGCAGTTCGCAGGAAGGAGCGACGGCTGGTTTGTGAAGATTATGAGCTATCCGGGGCTGCTGCTTCAGAAGCTTACGACCAATGAGCCGGAGGAAGATCAGCTCGAAATAGCCATAGCGTCGATGAAGGCTTCTATGGAGTTTAATCCGTCTGGCAACGAGGAGGATAACACCGAGATAAGAACTCAGGAGGGCTATTATAAGCCGTCATATCATATAAATATGGAGTAGCTATGACGTTAAGAGAAGTTGTAAACAAGGCAACTGAAGAGCTTAAAAGGAGCGGCATCGAGTCTTACAGACTCGATGCCGAGGTTTTAATGGAAAAAATTCTGTCAAAGGACAGAATTTTTCTGATTACACATCCGGAACACGAGGTTCCGGATGACGCCGCAGCCGCGTTCTTCGGCTGCGCCGAAGAACGCGCGAAGGGCAGGCCCCTCGCGTATATAATCGGTGAAAAGGAATTTATGGGGCTGCCCTTCGCTGTCTCGGAGTCCGTTTTAATTCCGAGGCCGGACACCGAGACGGCTGCGGAGGCGGCGCTTCAGCTTTTGGGCGCCGCCGGCGTCATGGGCTCCGTTGAGCTTGCGGGAGCCGCTGCGGAGTCGGGCCGGCTTGCGCGAGAAGCTATGCAGGGAAGAAGCTTTGCCTCTGAAGAAAGAAAGCCTCGCGTCTTAGACCTCTGTACCGGAAGCGGTGCGTTAGCCGTTTCTATTGCGTACTATGCGCCATTTGCGGAGGTTGTAGCCACCGACCTCAGCGAGGAGGCTCTTGAGCTTGCAAAGAAAAATGCTAAGGCTAACGGAGTCGGTGTAAGATTTCTGCAGGGCGATTTATTTGAACCCGTCGAAGGAGAGCCTCCCTTTGACCTCATAGTTTCAAATCCGCCATATATTCCAAGTGCCGATATTGAAGAGCTCGAGGTAAATGTCAAGGATTATGAACCGCGGATGGCTCTTGACGGAGGTAAAACAGGGCTTGATTTTTATGAAAAAATAGTGCCACAGGCGGCTGCTCTGCTGAATAACGGCGGCTGGCTTGTTCTTGAAATAGGCTATGACCAGGCGGAGGATCTGCGGAAAATTGCCGAGGCAAGCCGCTGTTATAAAAGCTTCTCCGTGCTGAAGGACCTTGCCGGCCTGGACAGAGTAGTGTTATTGGAATATTGATTTTTTGATTGTTTCAAAGCGCTAATGGTGTTACAATAGCTATACGAATTAATTCTTTAAGCGCATATTTGCGCCTTTCATCAAACCTATCTATTACTCAAATGAAAACACAGATTTATGATGTCAGAGGAATTTCCGACGAAAAAGAGCTTGAAATAATAATGACCGCACCGGCGAAAACTCTTGCCGAAGGAGGCGTGGTTGCTTTTCCCACAGAAACTGTATACGGACTGGGAGGAAACGCCTTTGATGACAATGCGGTTGAAAGGATATTTGCGGCAAAAGGAAGACCCTCAGACAATCCGCTTATAGTGCATATAGCACATAAAGCTCAATTAAAGGAAATAGTTAAGGCGGTCCCACAAAAGGCGGAGCCTCTCATGAACAGGTTCTGGCCGGGTTCGCTGAGCATAATAATGAAAAGAACCGACAGGGTTCCGGACTGCGTAACAGCAGGTCTTGATACAGTGGCAATAAGAATGCCCATAAACCCTGAAGCAAGAGTCCTGTTGAGTATATGCGGCTGTCCCGTTGCGGCTCCCAGCGCAAATCTTTCTGGAAAGCCAAGCCCCACAAGGCCTCAGCATGTTGTTCATGACTTGGACGGAAGAATTGATGCGATAATAATGGGAAGGGACTGCGATGTTGGTATTGAGTCAACAGTGATAGACCTGACTGTTGAGCCTCCTGTTATTCTCAGGCCGGGGATAGTGACAAAAGAAGAAATAGAGGCTGAAATAGGCCCTGTGCTTATGGCTGGGCGAAGGGAAAAAACTGAAATCCCAAAGGCTCCCGGAATGAAGTACACTCATTATGCACCTGATGCGCCTCTGATAGTGTATGAGGGGAGCGGAAACAATTACTACAACGCCATTTTGAGTGAGTCAAGGGCTGCTATTAATGAAGGAAAAAGAATTGCGGTGCTGGCTGCGGACGAAAGTCTGGAAAAGCTAGCGGTACTCAGAGCGGAAAGCCCTGAAAAATGCAGCATCTTTTGCCTTGGCTCAGCACTAAAGCCAGAAACAATAGCATACAACCTCTTTGATTTGCTGAGAAAATGCGATGACGAAGGGTTTGACTTGATTCTTGCTGAGGCAGCGAAGGCTGAGGGAACAGGCTTTTCGGTGATGAACAGGATGGACAAGGCGGCAGTGCAGATAAGGGCGATTGCTGCAGATTAGATATAACAAAAATGGAAGAAAATGGAAACGGGTTTTGGTCGTTCAGCAAGACGGCATTAGTAAAAATACCAAAATCCACCCCATTGAAATTAGTTTTTTGAAAAAGCTTATTAATTAATAATCTGAAAGATATAAGGAGGAAGAAAAAATGAAATTAGTATTAGCATCAGACCACGGCGGATTTGAACTTAAGGAAGAAATCAAAAAGCATCTTGAGGAAAAGGGCCATGAAATCGTAGACATAGGGACATATTCAACAGACTCAGTACACTATCCGCAGTATGGCAGAAAAGCTGCCGAGATGGTTGCTGCCGGCGAAGCGGAAAGAGGTATTCTCTGCTGCGGCACAGGAATAGGCATTTCTCTCGCTGCAAACAAGGTAAAGGGAATAAGATGCGCAGTAGTATCCGATGCGTTTTCCTGCAAGATGAGCCGTGCGCACAATGACGCAAATATGCTCAGTCTCGGCGGAAGAGTTGTAGGCGTAGGCCTTGCACTCCAGCTGGTGGATATTTGGATGGAAACTGAATTCGAAGGCGGACGCCACCAGACGAGAGTGGACATGATTGAAGGGTAAAAAGATGAGAGAAGAGGAAATAAAAGTAATGAAAATTGCCGAGCTCAGGCAGCTTGCCGGCGAACTCGGAATAGAAAATCCGGAAGAGTACGGAAAACCTGTTCTTAAAGAGATGATTTTGGGACTGCTAAAGGAAAAGAAGGCGGGAACAGGCATTTTAGGTAGAACTGATACTAAGTCTCAGAGAATGTCGGAAGCCGTGGATACTGTTAAGCCGTCGGTGGAAGCGCAGGTGAAGGCTTATGATATGAACAGACGGGCAGATAATATGCCTGAGGCACCAAAGCGTCATGTGGCTGAGGCAGATAAAGAGACCGTGGAAGGAATTCTGGAAATGTCAGAAGGAAACAGCTTTGGTTTCCTTCGTTTTCACAATTTTTTGACCAGCGACAATGATGTTTATGTTTCTCCCGCCCAAATCAGAAGATTCCGACTTAAGACCGGCGACAAGGTTCTTGGAATAACAAGACCTCCAAATGAAGGGGAAAAATTCAGAGCCTTGCTTTACGTAAACAAAGTCAACGGAGACCCGCTGAACGTTTGCATAAACCGACGTGACTTCGATTCTCTGACACCTATTTTCCCGGAGGAGAAGCTTAAGCTGGAAGATAACCCTGCAGACCTGTCAACCAGACTTATCGACATTATTGCGCCGATAGGCAAGGGGCAGAGGGGTCTTATTGTTGCGCCGCCTAAGGCAGGAAAAACAGTTCTGTTAAAAAAGGTTGCAAACAGCATTACAAAGCTCCACGATAATATTGAACTGATAGTTTTGCTGATAGATGAGAGACCTGAGGAAGTAACCGATATGCAGAGGTCAATCAAGGGCGAGGTAATATACTCTACCTTTGATGAGCTTCCTTCACACCATATCAAGGTTGCTGAAATGGTTATGGCTAGAGCGCAGAGGCTTGCGGAGCACGGAAAAGATGTGGTCATTCTCCTCGACAGCATTACAAGGCTTGCCAGAGCATATAACCTGACAATTCCGTCTACGGGAAGAACTCTTTCGGGCGGTCTTGACCCAGGGGCGCTTCACAAGCCAAAGAAGTTCTTTGGAGCGGCAAGAAATCTTGAAGAAGGCGGAAGCGTGACAATTCTGGCTACCGCGCTTATTGAAACCGGAAGCAGAATGGACGACGTTATTTTTGAGGAGTTTAAGGGAACCGGCAACATGGAGCTGCACCTCGACAGAAAGCTTTCTGAAAAGAGGATATTCCCTGCCATTGACCTGAACAAATCAGGAACCCGAAGAGAGGACCTGCTTCTTGGGAGAGAAGAGATGGAGGCTATCTGGAAAATCAGAAGGGCTTTGGCAAACGGCGAAAATCAGGATGCTGCCGAAACAATACTCAGCTATCTGGCGGCGACTAAGAGCAACGAGGAATTTGTCAGCCTGATTAAAAGGAGCAAGGCACTTTAACTCAGCAAAAACGCTGCATACAGGTTGAAGCGAACCACAATTTTCCCCTCAAAAGACGAGCTAAGCCGTGAAAAAACGCTTGACATCAGGACATATTGTGGTTATAATATTTCTGCTATGTTCTGTGGAAAGCCATTAGCCCCCGGCTAAAACAGAAAGGCAGGCCGATTACCTGAACCCGGGTGGGGTGAAACGCACGGGCTCCAAAATCAATGAGTATATAATAATATCGAGAGGTAGATAATAATGAAATCATATATCGCTAAGCCTCAGGAAGTTGAAAGAAAATGGTATGTAATCGATGCTGAAGGAAAGAACCTCGGCAGACTCGCATCAGAAGTAGCTTCAATTTTAAGAGGAAAGAAAAAGCCTGTTTATACACCACATGTTGATACAGGAGACTACGTTATCATCGTTAATGCTGACAAGGTTGCAGTTACAGGCAACAAGATGAAGCAGAAGATTTATAAGCACCATACAGGTTATCCAGGCGGATTAAAAGAAATCACACTTGAAAAGCTCCTCGACAGAAAACCTGAAGAAGTTTTAAAGCATGCTGTAAAGGGAATGCTCCCAAAGGGCAGACTCGGCAGACAGATGTTCACTAAGTTAAAGGTTTATGCTGGTCCTGAACACAGACATCAGGCTCAGAAACCTGAAGTATACGAATTCTAAGAGGAGGAATCACAATGGCAAAGTTACAGAACTACGGAACAGGTAGAAGAAAGTCTTCCGTTGCCAGAGTTAGATTACTTCCTGGCACAGGTAAAATCACTGTTAACGGCAAAGATTTAGAAGACTATTTTGGTCTCGAACTCGTTAAGAGAGAAGTAAGAAGACCTCTTATCATCACAGGTACAGAAGGCAAATACGATGTTGTCGCAAGAGTACAGGGCGGCGGAACAACCGGCCAGTCAGGTGCTTTAAGACACGGACTTTCAAGAGCCCTCATTCAGGCAGATCCTGAGTTAAGAGCAACTCTTAAAAAGGCTGGTTTCTTAACAAGAGACCCAAGAATGAAGGAAAGAAAGAAGTACGGCTTAAAGAAGGCAAGAAAGGCATCTCAGTTCTCAAAGAGATAATTATTGCTTTTTACAAGCGGCTTAATGCAATACTGAAAGAGGTGAAAACAATGAAGGAAGGAATCCATCCAGACTATAAAACATGCAAGGTTACCTGCATGTGCGGCAACAGCTTTGAAACAAAGTCAATCAAAGACGAAATCAGAGTAGAAGTTTGCTCAGCTTGCCACCCATTCTTCACAGGAACACAGAAGTTCGTAACAAGAGGCGGCAGAATCGAAAAGTTCAAGAACAAGTACAACATGAAATAAACTTGACAACTTTTATAAAAAACAAGCAGTTCGGGAAGCTGGTGATTGAGCTCAGCAATACGAACTGCTTTTTTATTATAAAAATCATTTGGCTGGGCGCTAAGCCACATTAATTGTTTTGCTTAGCTTTGACAAAACCATATAAGCCTGAATGCCATGATGGAAGAATTTGTAAATATGGAAATAAAAAAGGAAGGCGAAAGCCTTCCTTAAAAGCTGCATTGTATTTCGGTTTATTTTGTGCCCCTTCTTTTCTTGTCTGCATACTTAGCCTTTACCATGATGAACATGATAATGCTCATTACTACATCAATGAAGACTGCAGGAATCAGGGTTTCTTGAACAGCAAAGAGGAAGTGACCTAATTCAATTAATGAGCTGACAACCATGATGAGTGAGAAAATAGTTGACTTGGCTTTTCCGAGGTCTAAGGCAAATGCGATTACTGCCAGAGAACCAAAGCTGATTGTTCTTAAGCACATAAGAAGTGCTGGAATGGATTCGTTAAGAGCCCAGCCGCCTATTAAGAACATCAATAACAACGCATAGCAGAAATATTTAAAGTATGCTGCTCTGTTTTTCTTATAACCGGTTACACAGTAAACCCAGGCGAACACTGATGTAATAATTACCATGATGCAGGAGAAAAGCATTTTTGGACCTGCATCGAGGGTACATACAATGTAATTACCCATAGCACCAAGCAGCAGTATCAGCATTACTATGCTGACCCACACGGGAACGACTCTCTGATATTCTTCCATAATAAAGCTCCTTTCATATTAATGACTTAGTGAAAGATATGAATAAATAAGTCAAATATTGCCCTTTAATTTTACAACAGATAAACAAAAGCTGTCAAGAAGGAGGCAGATTTTTACAAAAAAGGAGCCCATTCTCGGACTCCTTTAATCGTTTTGGCACCCCAGAGATGAATCGAACATCCGACGCACGGTTTAGGAAACCGACGCTCTATCCCCTGAGCTACTGGGGCTCAACACTTATCCATTTTAGCACACAATTTTATATTGTACAAGACTAAAATAAGTGTTATAATCAGTTGTTAGGACTAAGGATTTTCACTATGGAAAAAGAGTATTATATGAACGAAGCTTTGGTGGAAGCTCGTAAGGCCTTTGA
This sequence comes from Firmicutes bacterium UBA1768, assembly GCA_002315335.1. Taxonomy (GTDB): domain Bacteria; phylum Bacillota; class Clostridia; order Peptostreptococcales; family Anaerovoracaceae; genus UBA1768. Next base: position 39,212 of record DCGW01000054.1, read on the forward strand.
GGCCGGAGAGGTCCCCATCGGGGCGGTGGTTGTCTGTGACGGACAGGTTGTAGGCAGAGGGCATAATCTTCGCGAAACCGCAAAAGACCCTACGGCACATGCAGAGATGGAAGCTATAAGGCAGGCCTCAAAAGCACTTGGGGGCTGGCGGCTTCACCGCTGCGACCTTTATGTTACGACAGAGCCCTGTCCAATGTGTGCGGGAGCAATACTGCTTGCACGAATAAAAAATCTTTACATAGGAACTATGGATCCAAAGGGAGGGGCCTGCGGTTCACTCCTTAACATACCGGAAGATGGGCGCTTTAACCATGTTACCAACGTCGAAACAGGCGTATTAGAGGAAGAGTGCCGTAAAATACTCCGTGAATTTTTTTCGAAACTAAGGGAAATGAGGAAACAGACATGAAAAAAAGATTTGCTGCTATTATAACAGTATTATGCATTTTTGCGGTGATGACTTCGACCGTATTTGCTGCCGGAGGTTTATCAGTACAAAGCATATTCCCTGAGGACGGAGATACAGGTCTTCAGCTGACCAACCAGATGGCAAGAATCGTTTTCAATAATGATATTGACGGAAAGTACTTCAACGACAAATACTTCTCAATTAAGGACGAAAAAGGCAAAAAGTGCAAGATTCTCGTTCTCGCACAGACCGGAGAACCTAAGAGAGTCAACCTCGTAGTTGATGGCGATCTGAAAGAGTCGACAACATACACCATAACCATCAGTGCAAAGGTTGCGGATGTTGATGGCAATACACTTGGCGAAACACAGCACTTCACCTTCAAGACAAAGTCTCAGAAAACAGAGTCGCTTGTCACAACCGTTCTGATGTTCTTAATGTTTGGTGCAATCATAGTTTTCACCATCCGTGACGCAAAGAAATCTACAAATCAAACAAACGAAAAGACTTCTAACGGCCAGCAGAAAAAGCCGCAGAAGGTAAATCCATATAAGGAAGCCAAGAAGGAAGCTTTAAAAGAAGCTGAGAGAAGAACCGGGAAGAAAATCGACCCGAGCATAAAGAATAATATTAAGCGCAAAGCACAGAACAAGAAAAAATAGTTCAAATAAGCCTTTGCCAGGAAATACAGGAGGATAATGTAATGAGAAAATTGTTCACTTCAGAATCCGTTACAGAAGGTCATCCGGATAAAATCTGCGACCAGATTTCAGATGCTATTCTCGACGAAATACTCAGAAATGACCCTATGGGAAGAGTCGCTGCAGAAACAACGGTTACTACTGGTATGGTTCAGGTTATGGGAGAAATAACGACCAACAGCTATGTCGATATTCCAAAGGTTGTCAGAGGAGTAATTGCCGACATAGGATATACAGACGGAGCGCTCGGCTTCGATGCGGAAAACTGCGCTGTTCTCACAACAATTGATGAGCAGTCCGGGGATATTGCAATGGGAGTAGACAAGGATGGAGCTGGCGACCAGGGACTCATGTTCGGCTATGCCTGCGATGAAACCCCTGAGCTTATGCCTATGCCTATCGCGTTGGCACACAAGCTTGCCAAAAAGCTTACCGAGGTAAGAAAAGACGGAACTCTCAAATATTTAAGGCCTGACGGAAAAACTCAGGTAACCATTGAATACGAAGGCAATAAGCCTAAGAGAGTAGACACAGTGCTTATTTCTACACAGCATGCCGATAACGTAAGTCAGGAACAGATTAAAGAAGACCTTATCAAATACGTAATAAAGCCTGTGGTTGACGCTGCACTGTTAGACAGCGAAACAAAGTATTATGTAAACCCGACAGGCAGATTTGTAACTGGCGGGCCTAAGGGTGACTCCGGGCTTACTGGAAGAAAAATCATTGTAGATACTTATGGCGGCTACGCTCGTCACGGCGGCGGAGCATTTTCCGGGAAAGACCCAACAAAGGTTGACAGAAGTGCGGCATATGCAGCAAGATATGCGGCCAAGAATGTAGTTGCTGCAGGACTGGCAGAAAAATGTGAAATTCAGCTTGCATATGCAATCGGTGTTGCTGAACCGGTTTCAATCATGGTTGATACCTTCGGAACAGGAAAAATTGCGGACGAAAAAATCGCAGACTTAGTTGCTGAAAATTTCGTATTTACACCAAAGGGAATAATAGAAGCTCTCGGCCTCAGACGTCCTTTATACAGACAGGTTGCGGCTTACGGTCACATGGGCAGAGAGGATATTAATGTTCCTTGGGAAAAAACAGACAAAGCAGAACAGCTTAAAAAAGCAGCAGGACTCTAAAAATATAACCATTCAGGAGAAACAAAATGGACATTAAAGTAGCAAAATTCGGAGGCTCTTCAGTTGCCGATGCGATGCAGGTGAAGAAGGTGGGCGAAATCATTGCGGCTGACCCGGCAAGAAAATTCATAGTAGTTTCTGCTCCGGGCAAGCGTTTTCCGGACGACAGCAAAATGACTGACCTCCTCTATCTCTGTAAGACTCATATTGAACACAATGTTCCTTTTCATCAGGTCTTTCAGGTAATCTGGGACAGGTTCAAGATTATGATTATGAACCTCGGCATAGACCTCGACATAGACCCATACTTTGTAGAAATAAGGAGTATGCTTGAAAATGGTGCAACAAACGACTATATTGCAAGCAGAGGCGAATTTCTCAGCGCAATAGTTGTATCAAAGTACCTCGGTTTTGATTTTGTTGATCCAAAGGACTATGTAAAATTCGACGAAAACGGCAAATTCCTTGCCGAAGAGACAAATACGGCTCTTGGAGAAGAACTCAAAAAGCACAAGAATGCTGTTATTCCAGGGTTTTACGGAGCACTTCCTGACGGAAGCATCAAGACCTTCTCAAGAGGCGGCTCGGATATTACAGGAGCAATAGTGGCAAGAGCGGTTGGAGCAAGCGTGTACGAAAACTGGACAGACGTTTCCGGTTTCCTTATGGCGGACCCGAGAATAGTGCCAAACGCAAAGCCTATTTCAAGAGTAACCTATAAGGAATTAAGAGAGCTTTCCTACATGGGAGCATCGGTTCTTCATGACGAGGCTATTTTCCCTGTAAAGGAAGCAAATATTCCTATCAATATCAGAAACACAAACGAGCCTGAACATCCGGGCACAATGATAGTCGAAGAACCGGACCCTGAAGTATCGGACGAGGTTATTACCGGCATTTCCGGACATAAGGGCTTCACCGTTATCCATGTTTATAAAGACAACATGAACAGCGAGGTAGGCTTTGTTAAAAGAGTCTTAGCCATTCTGGAAAATTACGACATTTCCTTTGAGCATCTTCCTTCGGGAATAGACACTGTTTCTATAGTAATTGCAACTCAGAAATTAGAGGGTATTCTTGGAGATCTTCTTGATGATATACAGAAGAAGATTAACCCTGATACTCTTGAGGTTCACGCAAATCTGGCTCTTATTGCAACCGTAGGCTGCGGCATGAACAGAAAGAAGGGCGTTGCTGCCACACTCTTCAATTCCCTTTATCAGGCTGATGTAAATATCAGAATGATAGACCAGGGCTCCGGTGAGATGAACATTATTGTCGGAGTAGAGGATGAGGACTTTGAAAAAGCTATTAAGGCAATTTATGATACCTTTGTAGTTGAAAAGGCGCTTAAGGACAAGAACTGATACTAACTTAAATCAGTTAAAATATCATTATTTAAAAATTTAGGAGAATTAATTAAGCAATCAAATAAGTTGACAAAAGTGATTAAATGTGTTTAAATATACTTACGGAGGTGTATTATGAACACATCAA
>DCGW01000052.1 GCA_002315335.1 Firmicutes bacterium UBA1768
TTTTTCTGGCGGAGAAGGAGGGATTCGAACCCTCGCACCAGTAAACCCAGCCTAACGGTTTAGCAAACCGTCCTCTTCAGCCTCTTGAGTACTTCTCCATGTGCTGTTTTTGTTGGTTTTCTTGTAATCAGCCTCTTAATTATACGAAAAAAGTTTTTTGTTGTCAAGCAGAAAAACCCTTGACTATAAAAGAAGTTTGATGTTTAATTAAAAGGTGGCAAAAATGAATGACAAATTGTTAATTATATAATAAGAGAATTTTTTAGGAGGCAACAAAATGGCAAAAACTGCACAGGATATCATGAAGCTCATTCGTGATGAAGGAATTAAAATGGTGGATTTCAAGATGGTAGACATCAATGGTCAGTTCAGACACGTTACAATTCCTGCAGGTAATTTTTCAGAAAAAACTTTAAAGGAAGGAATCGGTTTTGACGCTTCAAATTATGGCTATGCTGTAGTCGAAAAGAGCGACATGGTTTTCATTCCTGACCCTGATACCGCAATGATTGACCCGTTCTGCGAAATTCCTACACTCTCAATGACAGGCGATGCTATGATCATCGATTATCCTGAAAACAGACCTCTTCCGCAGTACCCAAGAAATATTGTAAAGGCAGCAGAACAGTACATGAAGGATACCGGCATTGCAGATAAGATGATAATTCTTCCTGAATTTGAATTCTACCTCTTCAACCAGGCTGGATGGCAGGTAGAACCTGACAATATCGGACTCTACATCGATGCAGATCAGGCTCACTGGAACAGCTTTACAGATGGCAGAGGCCTCATCGTTCCAAAGCAGAAGGCATATCACGTTGCACAGCCTTTCGACCCTACTTATGATGCAAGAAGTGAGATGTGCGCTCTTTTAGAAGAACTCGGCATTTCTATTAAATATCACCACCCTGAAGTTGGCGGCGCAGGTCAGTTTGAAATCGAGCCTAACCTCGGTCAGATGAGTGAGATGGCTGATGCTACAATGATGATTAAGTATGTAATCAGAAATACAGCAGTGAAGCATGGTCTCACAGCTACTTTCATGCCAAAGCCAGTATATGGTGAAGCCGGAAACGGAATGCACGTTCATATGCTTCTCATGAAGGGTGACGAACCTGTATTCTCAGACGATAATGGATATTCACACTTAAGCGAAACAGCTCATTACTTCATGGGCGGGCTCTTAAAGCATATAAATTCTCTTTGCGCTATCACAAATCCAAGCACAAACTCCTTCAAGAGATTAGTTCCGGGATTTGAGGCTCCTGTTACAGTTGGCTATGCTACATCAAACAGAAGCGCAGTAATCAGAATTCCTGCTTACGCTAAGACACCAAACATGAGAAGATTTGAAATCAGAAACCCGGATGCAACATGTAATCCATATTTCTGCTATGCTGCAATCCTCATGGCAGGTCTTGACGGCGTTAAAAACAAGATTGATCCGCATGCAAATGGCTGGGGTCCATACGATGTAAACCTTTATACACTTTCAGATGAAGAAAAGGCTAAGCTTTCAAGCCTTCCTACAACTCTTGACCAGGCTCTCGATGCACTCGAAGCAGACCACGACTACCTCACAGCAGGCGGCGTATTCCCAGAGCACTTAATCGAAAGCTTCATCAAGGCGAAGAGAGAGGAAACTGCTGAGCTTTCAAAGATTCCTCATCCTGCAGAATTTGCTCTTTACTACAACCTCTAAGAGCAGGGTTGAGCGAAAAATATTAGAACGAACAGGTGCGGTGCCAATGTGTGCTGCACCTTTTCTTGTTTCGGAGGGGGCGGATTGAGGCAAAGGTGCACTCAAAGCGCACTCAAAACGCACCCAGAGCGCGCTCTGCAATGCGTACCGCTCAATAGGCTCATATTTTTGCGGTTTTGAAGAAAAATGTGAGCCTATTTTGAATTATTTTTGAATTTAGGGAATAGTTGAAGCTTTTTTCGGCAGTTTTGGAGTCGATTTTCTCGGGAATTAGAGGGAAAAATGGTAGAAAATGGAATTTGCACCATTTTATTCATGTATAAATTAGCCATAACGGCGTTGGAGGCTCATTTTTTTTCTGATTTTTAGAAAAATATGAGCCTTTTTGATGAACAACAGTTCAACCCTTTAATAATACAAGCAATTATTGTATAATATCGACAAAGAAAATAACACAGGAGGGAATGGTGATTTTTACCAATTGCCATAATTACAATATGAAAAAAATCGCACTTGTAACAGGCTCAAGCCGTGGAATAGGCAGAGCTATTGCTAAAAGACTTGCCCATGAAGGCTATGCAGTTTGTGTCAACTATATCGAAAGAAAAGACTGCGCCGACTCTTTGGTTGAGGAGCTTGCCTCCGAGGGCTTGCAGGCGTTTGCTTTTCAGGCAGATGTATCCGACCGAACACAGGTTAATGCAATGGTAAAGAAGGTAGAAGAAACTTTTGGACCTGTCAGCCTTTTGGTAAATAATGCCGGAGTTGCGGGACAGATGCAGTTTCAGGATGTGACGGACGAAGCGTGGCGTCACTACTTTGGTGTTAATGTCGATGCTTCCTTCTACACAATTCAGGCGGTACTGCCTCATATGCTCCATGAGCACGAAGGCTGCATTATCAACATTTCTTCGATGTGGGGACTAAGGGGTGCCAGCTGCGAGGTGACCTATTCGGCAACTAAGGCAGCGCTTATTGCACTCACGAGGTCTCTTGCCGCAGAGCTCGCACCAACGCATATTCGTGTCAACTGTGTTGCACCCGGAGTTATAAATACCGATATGCTTTCTGCACTGCCGGAGGGGGTTCTTCCCATGCTTGCAGAAGAAACCCCCCTCAGAAGACTTGGAGTTCCGGAAGATATAGCGGCAGCGGTTTCCTACCTTGCGAGCGAAGGGGCGTCGTTCGTTACAGGGCAGGTTCTGACTGTAGATGGGGGCTTTATCGTATAAATGGCCGCCTTACCCAAACGCCACTCAGAAAAATGTTGACTAAGCGCCATGTATGTGCTTAAATCAATTAACCGAATAATACCAGAATACATACAGAAACGGAGGAACGCCGATGAAAAAACGAATTTTATTTACAACACTTTTGACGTTGATACTTACTTTTTGTATTGGCCTTGCGGTTTCAAATGCTGCTGAGGAACCGGATAAGTATATTACCTTTGAGGGCTTCTTTGCTCAGCTGCCAAACGGAGACGACAGCTACAAGATGGAAGTTGAAAACTACGGGGATGAAATAACTCTCCCTGAGAACACCTTCATCTGTGAAGGCGAAAAGTTTTATGGTTGGGAGTACAATTATAAATTATACCAGCCGGGGGAAAAAATAGTTGCCGAAGAGGGTGGAACTGTAACCACAATGTTCTTTTATGAAAATAATAGAGGTTATATAACCCTGGATCCTGTTCTTCGCTCATGGACAATTATTGCTTCAGAAAACGAAATAGACGAAGAATTCACGTTGGCATCAGCAAATGAAGATTTCTGTGGATCTGAAGAAATAGATATGTGGTTTGAGGGCTGGAATACCAAAGCCGACGGCAGCGGAATTTGGTATAAAACAGGACAATCTATAGAGCTTGAGGATGATGAGGTACTCGTTCTCTATGCAATCTGGAATGACGACTTATCCAAAGCATATAAGGTGACTATAGACCCGAACTTTGACTATGATGAGAACTCGAACGACTATATTGGCCATATATATGTTAAAAAAGGCGACTCGGTGCCGGCTAATATTTCTGTGGATTTTGACGGCTACGATTTTGCGGGCTTTTATGACAAGCCTGTGGGAGGAACCTTGCTGTGTGATAAAAACGACTATTTCACTCCAAAAGCCGACACAGTTCTTTATGCTCATTGGACAAAACAGAAGGCTGTCGCTGCAGACCATCCTGACACCATATATTTGGAAGTGGACGAGTGGGCAACTCCGGGCGAAGAGGTGGAAGTTTTCGCTCTGCCTGTTTGGGACCATGCGCTTAAAAGCATAACAGTCCTTGACGCAAATGGTAAAGCAGTAAAAATAGAACCATTAGAATATGACAACTACTATTCATTCATAATGCCTGATTCTGATGTAACCGTTGCTGTAACCTCAGAAATTGATGTTCCGGAAAACCGCTTTACAGACGTAAAAAAAGAGGACTACTTCTATAATCCTGTGCTTTGGGCGTTAAAAAACGATATAACTACAGGCATAGATGCTTCCCGTTTTGGGCCGAACCAGACTGTAACCCGTGCGCAGATGGTGACCTTCCTTTGGAGACAGGCCGGCTCGCCAGAGCCTGAGTATGAAGACTGCGGCTTCTCCGATGTTAAAAAGGGCGACTACTATTATGATGCAGTTTGCTGGGCTGTAGAAAACGACATTACCAAGGGAACCTCAAGCACAAAATTCAGTCCGGACGCCAAGCTTACAAGAGCTCAGGCAGTAACCTTAATGGCGAGAAATAATTGGATTTCTGACGACGAGGATTATTATACCTGTGATTTTGTTGACGTAAAAGACGGTGCTTATTATAAAACTGCAGTAGGCTGGGCTGCCGAAAACAATATCACAACAGGTACGGACGCGACCCACTTCAGCCCTGACGAATACTGCTTAAGAGGTCAGGTGGTAACCTTCCTCTTCAGAAATTTTGCTATTGAAGCCGAAGAAAACGAAGAAGCTGAAGAATAGGTGGGGTTTTTAATATAAACAACCCGTCATTGGCATCTGAACAGAGACGATTTCCGAGTAAGGAAAAATTAATAATAAAGCTCTTCATTAATATGGTGAAGGGCTTTTATTTTTGGGACTTGAATGTTATAATAATTATGTATGTTTATGCCCTGACAGCAGGGAGGCTTAATAGTTAATCAGACAGTAAAATGCCATTATTATAGGGACCTTCAGGAGAGGGTTCCCCACGGACGTGAAAGGAGAAAAGAATGAGTTTTAAATGGAATCTTCCTACAAAGGTTTTGTTCGGACCGGGAATGCTGAAAAAACTTCATAAGGAAAAGCTGCCGGGCAAAAAAGCACTGCTTCTTATTTCAAACGGAAAGTCAGCAAAAACTAACGGTACACTGGCAACTGTAGAGGCAGAGCTCAAGGAAGCCGGAGTAGAATATGTAATATTTGATAAAATACAGGCAAACCCACTCGAGCCTACAATGATGGAAGGGGTAATGGCTGCAAGAGAAAACAGCTGTGACTTTGTTATCGGCTTAGGCGGTGGCTCGGTAATGGACTCAGCAACAGTAATCGCTGCTGTTGCACCTCAGAAGGAAGGCCGCATCTGGGACTATATCTTCGGAGGAACAGGCGGCGGCATGAAGATGAAGGAAAAGTCACTGCCATATATCGCAATCACAACAAGCGCAGGCACAGGCTCAGAGGTTGACTGCTGGGGCGTAGTATCTAACCCTGAAACAAACGAAAAGATTGGCTTCATGGGTGCATATCCGACATTGGCTGTTGTTGACCCTGAAACAATGCTTTCTGTACCGCCAAAGTTCACTGCATATCAGGGCTTTGATGCGCTTTTCCACTGCCTTGAGGGGTACATTTCCGTAGCTGCAAACGAGGCCTCAGCAATGGTTGAGCTTGAAGCTGTAAGAAACCTCGCAAAATACCTCCCAATCGCAGTAAAGGACGGCTCAAATCTTGAAGCAAGAACAAAGGTTGCCTTTGCAAATACTCTGGGCGGATATTCGATGGAATTTTCAACCTGCACAAGCGAGCATGCAATCGAACACGCTCTTTCGGGACACCATCAGGAGCTTCCGCACGGAGCGGGTCTCATAATGATTTCAAAGGCATACTATGAATACTTTGCACAGTCGGGGCAGATTGATGACAGACTTATCGATTTGGCTAAGGCTCTCGGCAAGGAAAATGCTTCAAAGGCTATGGATATGGTCGAGGCGCTGTCAGACCTCCAGAAGGCTTGCGGTGTTGATGACCTTAAGATGAGCGACTACGGCATTAAGCCTGAAGAATTCCCTATGATTGCGGAAGATGCAAAAAAGACTATGGGCGGACTCTTCAAGTGTGACAGAGTAAAGCTTACGGATGAAGGCGTTATTGAGATACTTAAAAAATCATACAAATAAAAGGCAGGGGGATGAACCCTCGCGGGACAGGAGAAAAAGAGAATAATGAAAAAATTTGCAATTTTACTCAGCTTATTATTAGCACTATCAATGGTTTTGACGGCCTGCGGAGATGCTGACGACAATGCTGCCGATGACGACCAGGGAACAAATGACAACGAGGTCAGCGCAGATGTAAATCCGGACGGAAGCGGCGATCAGGCTGCTTCATCAGCGGAAAAGGGCAGCACAAACAAGAGCACCAAGGACACCGAACCACCAAAAACCGATGTCTACGGAACCTGGAAGTGCGTTGCCGTTGACCTTGAAGGTGACGGAACGTTGATGGATGCAAAAGAATTCAAGAAAACCTATGAGGGAAATCTCGGGGAAATGTATGTTCTCGAATTTGCTAAAAATGGCAAGGCAAGACTTACCACAACTATAGGAGATGAGACCGGCACAGGTGAATTCACATATAAGGAGTCAAACGGAGTATACACTCTGATAGAAAATGATATTCAGGATGTTGACGGATATGACCAGGCTGTAACAGCCGAAATCCACGGTAAAACACTTACACTTGTTATTGCAGGAAGAATTGCAAGTGATGATGGTCAGCAGGTAACCGTCAAGCTTACATGGAAGTTTGAAAAATCCTCAACAAAAACAAGTCTGTAAAGAGAAAAGGAGAGAAAATGAAAACAATTAAAAGTAACGAATTAAGAGAAATGTTTTTAAACTTTTTTAAAGATAAGGGCCACAGCATTATCCCTTCGGCATCGCTGATTCCGGAAAATGACCCTACAGTTCTTTTTACCACAGCAGGCATGCACCCGCTGGTACCGTATCTTTTAGGAGAAAAGCATCCTGAGGGAACAAGACTTACAGACGTTCAGAAGTGCGTTCGTACAGGCGATATTGACGAGGTTGGAGATATTTCACACTGTACCTTCTTTGAAATGTTAGGTAACTGGTCACTCGGAGACTATTTCAAAGAAGAAATGATTCCTTGGAGCTACGAGTTCCTGACAAGCGAAAAATATCTGGGAATTCCTTCAGATCAGCTTGCGATTTCTGTATTTGAAGGCGATGCTGACGCTCCAAAGGATAACGAAGCCGCAGAAATCTGGATTAAATGCGGAATCAAGAGAGAAAACGTATATTATCTTCCAAAGGAACACAACTGGTGGGGACCTGCAGGGCTCACAGGACCATGCGGACCTGACAGCGAAATGTTCATTATCAGAAAAGAAAAGTGTAATCCTGATTGCTCGCCTGCTTGTGACTGCGGAGCCTTCCTCGAAATCTGGAACGACGTATTTATGCAGTACAATAAGACAGCAGAGGGAACCTTTGAACCACTTGCACAGAAAAATGTAGATACAGGAATGGGACTTGAAAGAACACTCTGCATCATGAACGGCAAGGACAGCGTTTATGACACAGACCTCTTCGAGGATGCTATCAAGGTTATTGAAGACCTCACAGGAAAGAAATTCTACGAATCTCCGGAAACAACAAAGGCCTTCAGAATTATTCTTGACCACGTAAGAACAGCAACCTTCATGATAGGCGACAGAAAGGGAATAACCCCTTCAAATGTTGACCAGGGCTATGTTTTGAGAAGAGTAATAAGAAGAGCTGTAAGGTTCGGAAGAAATATCGACCTTCCGCAGGGCTGCCTCAAGGATATTGCACAGGCATATATCAATAAGTACGGCGAAGCGTATCCTGAGCTCAAGGACAACGAAGAAAAGATTAAGGAAGAGCTTTCAAAGGAAGAAAGCAAGTTCCAGAAGACTCTCCAGACCGGACTCAGGGAATTTGAAAAGGTTGCAGGCAAGGTAGATAACGGAATTATTGACGGCGTGACAGTATTCCACCTCTATGATACCTATGGTTTCCCAATTGAAATCACAGAGGAAATGGCTGCTGAAAAGAACCTCAAGATAGACAAAGAGGGCTATGAAAAGGCCTTTGCAGAGCACCAGTCTAAGTCAAAGGCAGGCGCTGAGGGCAAGTTCGCCGCAGGCTTAGCTGACAATCAGGAGGCAACAGTAAGACTTCACACAGCGACACACCTTCTTCAGGCTGCGCTCCAGAAGGTTCTTCCTGAGGAAAATATAGCACAGAAGGGTTCAAATATTACAGCTGAACGACTCAGATTTGACTTCACCTGTTCGCGTGCGGTAACTAAGGAAGAGCTCAAGCAGGTAGAAGACCTTGTAAATGGAATTATTGATAAGGATTTACCTGTAATAATGGAAGAAATGCCGCTTTCAGAAGCTAATGAAAGAGGGTTCTTCGGTGTGTTTGACAGCAAGTATGGCGAAAGAGTAAAGACATATTCAATAGGTGATTTCTCAATGGAAATCTGCGGTGGACCTCATGCAGAGCATACAGGTGAGCTCGGCCGCTTCAAAATCAAGAAGGAACAGTCTTCATCATCAGGCGTAAGAAGAATCAAGGCTGTACTCGAATAGAGTGATTAGGTAGGTGAGATTAATGCAATTAGATGATCTTTTAATGCTGGTCAAATTCTTTGGCGGCCTGGGAATGTTCCTCTACGGCATGAAAATGATGTCCGCAGGGCTTCAGAAATTTGCCGGAGACAAGATGCAGCATATGATGGGAGTGCTCACCAACAAGAGAGTAATGGGTGTTCTCGTCGGGGGATTCGTAACAATGATAATTCAAAGCTCCGGTGCGACCTCAGTCATGGTTATCGGTATGGTAAATGCTGGAATCATGAACCTGACTCAGTCGGTCGGAGTAATAATGGGTGCCAACGTAGGAACCACTGCAACTGCGTGGATTGTTTCTGCTACCCAGCTTGGAGACGCCTTTGCACTGCTCAAACCATCATTCTTCGCACCTATACTTGTTGGAATAGGCGCATTGATGGTTATGTTCAGCAAAAAAGTCAGACAGAACATTACTGGAGAGCTGCTGATTGCCATAGGTATACTTTTTATTGGTCTTACCTGGATGACAGAAGCGGTACAGCCGTATTCGGATAGTGAAGTATTTATCAATGCCATAACAACACTTGGGCAGAACCCTATATTGGGAATACTCGTAGGAGCGGGGGTAACCTGCCTCATGCAGTCGTCATCGGCGTCCATCGGTGTTCTTCAATCGCTGGCAATGAACGGCATGATTACAGCAAATGTAGCGGTATATATTTGTCTCGGTGCCTGCATCGGTTCGTGTACAACTGCGCTGATTTCAAGTATTGGCTCCACCCAGAATGGTAAGAGGGTTGCTGTAATAAACCTTCTCTTCAACTGCATAGGTGTAGCGATTTTCGGAAGTATTATGGCAGTGGTATTCACTGTTGTACCAACACTTCCAGGAATGGTGGTAGATGCGGTATTAATCGCTGTATTCCATTCATCCTTTAAAATTATCAACACTATCTGCCTCTTCCCTATGGGAAATCTGCTTGTTAAAATTGCAACAAAGATTATTCCTGAAAAGGACGAGAGCGAATTTGTTCAGACAGACGAGCTTGTGCTCCACCTGGACGACAGAATTCTCCGTTCACCATCGTTTGCTATTGACATGACAACGAAGGAAATCGTTCAGATGGGAAGGATTGCCGGTTCAAATATGAGGCTTGCTCTGAAGTGCCTGATTTTCAACGAGTTTGATGAGCTTGATAGTGTTTTCATGGAAGAAAAGAAAATCAACCGCTATCAGAAGCAGCTCACCGAATACATGGTTAAGATCAGTAAGCTGGATCTGAACGAGGGACAGCACCTTATGGTTAAGAACCTCCTCTATGCTATCAACGATATCGAGCGTGTGGGCGACCATGCGGAAAATATTGCGGAATACGCTCAGAATATGCTGAAGGACAATATTGTGTTCTCGCAGATGGCCAGGGATGAGCTTGTGGAAATGAGCGAAAAGGTAATGCAGAACTTTGATTGGTCTCTCGAATCCATGGAAACAGGAAACAGGCTTTTCTTTGAAAAGGTTGAAGCTTATGAAGAGCAGATTGATGAAATGGAGGTTGAACTCAGAGACAGACATATTGCGAGACTTGCGAAAAACGAGTGCAGGATGGAAAGCGGAGTTATCTTCCTCGATATCATAAGCAATCTGGAAAGAGTTTCTGACCATGCTATGAATATTGTAGAATACGTACAGGAATATAATTAAAAATGAGATTAAATAAATACATTGCTTCCTCGGGGCTTTGCTCAAGGAGGAAGGCGGATGAGCTCATTGAGGCGGGCAAGGTCAGGGTTGACGGAGCTGTTGTCAAGGAGTTCGGGTTACAGGTAGAAGACTCAAGTGTAGTGGAGGTTGACGGCAAAAGGATTGAAGTTTCAACCAGACCGCCTGTCTACATTATGCTTAATAAGCCTGTAGGCTACATAACAAGTGCCAGCGATGACCTTGGAAGACCTACTGTTTTCGATTTGATAGGAGATATGGAGGACAGGCTTTTCCCTGTAGGAAGGCTTGATTACAATACCTCTGGTCTTTTGCTGCTGACAAACGACGGAGATTTTTCCAACCTTATGATGCACCCAAAGAATGAGGTGTGGAAGACCTATATTGCCAGAGTGAAGGGCGAGGTTGGACACTATAAGCTGAATATTCTCAGAAAGGGCGTTATTGTTGACGGCATAAAAACTGCCCCGGCGCAGGCTGAGGTTTTAAGGCACGGCAACCGTTCCTCCGTAATCGAGATAAAGATAAGAGAGGGTCGAAACAGGCAAATAAGGAAGATGTGCGAGGCCATAGGACACCCGGTGCTTGAGCTGCACAGAAGTGCCATAGGTGATCTGACTTTAGGACACCTGAAGGAGGGTCATTATAAAAAGGTAAATCCTGCGGATATCGAGGCACTAAAGAAAAAAGCGGGGAAATAAGGAGGTTGAAGGAGCTGAGAAATCGGCTCTTTCCTGTGTTAGTTGTGGTTTTTTTGGTTTTTGTAAGAAACTTAAATTTCTAGTAACTGCTTACAGTCAATTCCTCGAACTTGATAAAAATAAATTGTTATGATACAATCGCTATAAGGGTTCTGTAGTATCCACATTGTCAGATAATTAATCTGACTTTTAATGAATTTTAGATGTAAATAAAAACAAAACTTAACGGAGGATATTTTTTATGAAAATTAGCTCAATGCACCCGATTATTGTTACTGAAAATGCAGAAAAGACCATGGAGTTCTATGCAGGTTTAGGATTCACAACTAAACATACAACTGTAATGTCAGCAGACTCACCTTTATATATTATTGCTAATGGTGATGTTGAGTTGGAAATTATGCAAGTACCAAAGGATAAACCGGTTCCGATGAAGAACGGATTACATGGTATCAGATTTAATGTTGAGGACCTTGATGCAGCTGTTGAAGCTGTTAAGCAAAGCGGCGGAACTGTTCTGGGTGGACCTTTTGATACAGAATGGACAAGCGTCTATGCGGTTAAGGATGCAGATGGAAACGATATCACATTATTGAAGCATATTAAAAAGTAAATTCTGAGTCACCTTTCTGTTTGCCGTAGGATATGGGGATATAGCCCGCAGTTTTACGGTAGGAAAAAATGGTTTCAGCTGAGGCCGCTAAGAATAAGAAATTTATAAAAGGTGGTGGAGATAGTCCACAAATATATAGGAGCCCTCTGGGGAATGGTGAAAACCGTTTTCTGGAGGGTGGTTTTTGTTTTAGGGGAATGTAGGTTGATAAAATGTCAGTATTAGATGAAGTTTTAAAAGAAGAAAATGCAGGCTTTAGGCAGGCACCACACCCTGAAACCTGGCGATTACCTTTTTGCCGTTAGATTCTTCGCAATTTTTCAATCGTTATCTGAGTGTGTTCTTATCCTCATAACGATCAGGGGGTGCAAAATAAGACCATGCGACTATCCTATGTACAAATTTTCATTGAAAAAGAAGTCCTTTAGTGATATAATTTACTACTGCTAATTCGGGACTTCTTTTTGGCAGAGAGGAGTCAGTAAATCTGGCTATAGAACAATTCATCTATTACGGAGGACGAAAAACACAAAGAAATCGGCCTTGTGGCTGATGCTTTGAATGTAGTTTAAAGACGGTGGCACTCGATGTGGCACTCGATTTGATACAGAGGCTCATAAAGCCCGAAAAATAAAGGATTTTAAAGGAGAATTATTAATTATGAAATTAGGTATGGTGGGTCTGCCAAATGTCGGCAAGAGCACACTTTTTAATGCAATAACTAAGGCGGGTGCGCAGGCGGAAAACTATCCGTTCTGTACGATTGAGCCGAACGTTGGAGTTGTTCAGGTTCCTGATGAAAGACTGCAGGTCCTGCACGACATGTACAATTCAAAGAAAACAATCTACACTACAATAGAGTTTTACGATATCGCAGGACTCGTAAAGGGCGCATCCAAGGGTGAAGGTCTCGGAAACCAGTTTCTCTCACATATCAGAGAGGTTGAGGCCATTATTCATGTAGTAAGATGCTTTGAGGACGACAATGTTGTTCATGTTGACGGCAAAATCGGGCCGCTCAAGGACATAGAAACTATCAATCTTGAACTGATTATCGCAGATTTAGAGCTCATCGAAAGAAGAATTGTAAAGACAACAAAGAACCTCAAGGGAGACAAGGGACTTCAGAAGGAGCTTGATATTCTCAACAAGGTAAAGGCTACGCTGGAGCAGGGGCTGTCGGCGAGAACTATGGACCTCACTCCTGAGGAAGCTGACTTTGTGAAAACTTTAACACTGCTTTCGTACAAGCCGGTTATTTATGCGGCAAATGTTTCGGAAGAGGATGCTGCCGGCGGAGAAGACAATGCTCTCGTAAAAGAGGTTCAGGAGTTCGCTGCTTCGGAAAACAGCGGCTGTGCGGTTATCTGTGCAAAGCTGGAGGCTGAGCTTACAGAGCTTGACGAAGAAGAAAAGGCAGTATTTCTTGAGGAACTCGGCATTAAGGAGTCAGGCCTCGATAAATTGATCAAGGCTTCATACAGTCTTCTCAACCTTATTTCCTTCCTTACGGCAGGTGAGCCTGAGGTAAGAGCATGGACAATAAAGAAGGGGACCAAGGCGCCGGGAGCTGCCGGCAAAATCCACTCCGACTTTGAAAGAGGCTTTATCAGAGCGGAAACCGTTGCTTACACAGACCTTATTGAATGCGGATCTATGACCGCCGCAAAGGAAAAGGGTCTGGTGAGGTCAGAAGGAAAAGAATATGTGGTTAAAGACGGAGATGTAATTCTTTTCAGATTTAATGTATAAACCAACCGGAGGAAATTATGAGCGTTGTGCTTTCAAAATTATTGGATATTGAAAAGTACCTTCTTCAGCAGATGGCTTACTATCACCTTCCGATTGAACAAAAGGATTTAAACCTTTCTGAAGAGCCCATACCTCTGGCAGACTTAGTTGAAAATATTGTATATGGGGACTACTCAATAGTCACAAAAAAGGAAGCGGACGGTTCAACAAGAGAGCACGTTTACCGAAAGAGAGAGGAATTCAGGAAAATCCTTAATAACAGTAACAATTTGGGGGATGTGGTTCTCAGAGGCTATATCAGCGATAATTATAACCGCTACGGCAACACCGCTTCCAGGCTAAAGACAAGCCTTTTGGGGATGTGCTTTGCGGATTCGGAAGACAACAGGGTAGTTGTTTTCGCGGGCTGTGAAAACGCTGACAAGCTTAGCTTTTTCATAGATATGGGAGGCTGCATTCTTTCAGGAATAGGTCTTCCAATGAGACAGCAAAGGGAAGCTTTAAGGTTTTTTGACAGAGAAACTAAAGGAACGGCCGGCAGGATAGGCCTTATTGGTCATTCAAAGGGCGGCTTTAACGCGACTCACTGCTATATTAATCGCCTTGATATGGACCTCGACGTATTTGTTATCGGTGGTCAGCCATATAACTGGTTTGTAATGAACAAGGCGCAGAGGGCGGCTCTCAAGCAGCCGAATTATGAATTCATTCTCCATGAGGGCGACGTTATGGGTCAGGCAGGCTACCTTACATATGTAAGCAGAGTGGTCAGGGTTAACCCATACAGGAACAAGAGCCGGATTCTTCAGCGCCACTGCTTTGATACGCAGCTGTTTGACGACTATGGTAATCTTGAAGGGGCAAGAGTTCTGAGAAAGACACCCGGAGCTGTTAAAAGGCTGATATTTTCTGACTATAGCAAGGAGGAAATCGGCTCAAACGAGGATGCTCTCAAAAGGTTTGAAAATATTATTGGTGAAATAGACAACACTGCAAAGCTGATCAGCTATGCAATAGATGAAATCCAGCTGGTTACGGGTGCTGACACGGCAACCTTCTTTATGGTGCATGAGCAGCAGGGAACATATAATCTTGTTCCTGTAATGACAAAGGGTGGCGCGGCGAGAGACATAGTGATGTCTCGAATGAAGGTCAGCGAGTCAAAGCTTAAAAACGCCATTGACGGAGGTTATCCGGTATTGTTTACAGATATAAACGAGGAAAGCCACCTCTTAGTTGAGATTCAAAATACGATGAAGGAGGAAATTTCTTCGTTCGGAATTATCCCGGTTACAGGGGAGGATCACAGAGGCGGATTGATTTCGCTTGCAAGCTTTGAAGGTGGAAAGCTCGGACTTGAGGAGTTTGATTTTGCATTAAAGCTTGTAGAAAAAGTGCATCGTCGTCTCGGCGAGATTGGCTTTGATTTTGAGGTTATTCCTGCGCCGCCAAAGTTCCAGCTGCTAAGATTGGACGAGCCTGTGCTGAGTGTAGAAAGGGCTGAATACAAAGAGGTATTTTGCAGGTATAAAAGAGAAAAGGATGAGTATTCCCGAGTCTTTACCAAGGGCAGGCTTTCCGGAATAGAAAAAATTCTGATTGACAGGATTGCCATCAATCCAGGAGAAAACCATGAGTTGAGAACCTGGAGGGAAAAAGATCTTACATTTATATACGGCGGTGAAGCAAAGGAAAAACGAAAGCCTATTCCTAAGTTCACGAAAATGGAAAACTCATATCTTGCTCTGACAGAGGCGGCGGACCTTCTTGACCTTGATTACAGGGTGCTTGTGAAGGGACGTTGGGAAATGTCTGCTGTCGACTATGTCAAGGTGAGAGCGGCATATGCTTTGACTAAAGAATCATCGCTGATAGTAATAGATGCGTGGGATATGTCTGAAGCAGACTACATGGAAGTAATGCCAGTGCTGAGGCTGCTTTGCTATGATATGTACACTACGGTTATTGTCCTGAGAAGGGCAGAAGACCGGTAAAAAAATATATTATCGATGAAAATGGCTGTCAAGAAAAAATGCTTGACAGCCGTCTTTTTTTGCTATACAATATGAGAGCTGATGAAAGGTAGGGAGGAAAGATGATTGATTTGCAAACAGGCTTGCTGCTTGATTATTACGGCCAGTTTTTAACCGCAAAACAACGGGAAATCATGACTCTTTACTTTGAAAATGACTATTCTCTCAGCGAAATAGCTGAAGAGCTTGGGGTAAGCCGCCAGGCTGTTCATGACACGATAAAAAAGTCGAAAAAGGCTCTGAGTGACTGCGAGACAAGACTCGGACTCGTTTCAAGGTTTTCTGAAAGGGAAAGAGCGCTGAAAGAAATCGCAGATATAGCGG
The DNA here is from genome assembly GCA_002315335.1 of Firmicutes bacterium UBA1768. GTDB lineage: Bacteria > Bacillota > Clostridia > Peptostreptococcales > Anaerovoracaceae > UBA1768. The sequence goes on from DCGW01000052.1 coordinate 15,681, forward strand.
AGGAGCTTGGCAAGATATCACAGAAAGACAGCATAGATGCGGGTCTGGTACGTGAAAAAGCCGAAAAAATTCAGGAAATTATTTTCAAAATTGAATAGGAGATAATGAAAAATGGCATTTGAGAACCTTTCGGAACGACTTCAAGGTACGTTCTCAAACCTTAAGGGTAAGGTCCTTCTTCCTGAAGCCGAGGTCAACCAGATTCTTCGAGAAATTAGAATGGCACTGCTCGAGGCCGATGTAAGCGTTGAAGTGGTGAAACCGTTCATTGGCAGAATCAGAGAAAGGCTTATCGGAGCGGAAGCTGCACAAAATCTCACATCGGAACAGCAGGTTGTTAAGGTTGTTAACGAAGAGCTTACTGCGCTGATGGGAGGAGAAGCGGCAAAGCTTACATACTCACCTTCAGGATTTACTACCATTCTCATGGCCGGCCTTCAGGGTACAGGTAAAACAACTACCTGCGGAAAGTTAGCTCTCCACCTGAAAAACGAAGGCAAAAAGGTTATGATGGCGGCCTGCGACGTTTACAGACCTGCGGCTATTGACCAGCTCAAAATTGTAGGCGAAAAGGTAGGCGTTCCCGTATTCTCTATGGAGGGTGAAAAGTCACCTGAAAAAATTGCAAAGGCTGCAAGAAGAGAAGCGGAAATCAAGGGCTATAATGTACTCATAGTCGATACATCAGGTCGTCTGCACGTAGACGAAGAGCTGATGGACGAAATAGTCCGAATAAAAGACGCGGTTAACCCACACGAAATACTCTTAGTAGTAGACTCCATGGTGGGTCAGGATGCGGTTACTGCGGCAAAAAGCTTCAATGAAAGGCTTGAAATCAGCGGCATAATCATGACAAAGATGGACGGTGACACCCGTGGTGGTGCTGCTCTGTCCGTAAAAGAAGTCACAGGAAAGCCGATAAAATTCATAGGTGCAGGCGAAAAAGCCGAAGCACTTGAGGTCTTCTACCCTGACAGAATGGCTTCTCGTATCCTGGGTATGGGAGATATGCTCTCACTCATCGAGGAAGCGGAAAGAACCTTCGATAAGGAAAAGACAGAAAAGCTTGAAAAAAAGCTCAGAAAGAATAAAGCCCTCGACTTAGAGGACTTCCTGGACCAGATTCAGCAGGTAAGAAAGATGGATAATCTCAACAATATGCTGAAGATGATTCCGGGCGTAAAGCAAAAGGACCTGGATAAAGTCGACCTCGACGGAACAGACCACGAGATGAAG
>DCGW01000025.1:0-3774 GCA_002315335.1 Firmicutes bacterium UBA1768
CAAACTCTCTGAACAAAGAGAATGGCGGGTTTGTCACAATTATATCCGCTTCGTCACGGAGTTTGCACACTTCAGGAGAACGGAAATCACCGTCTCCATCTAAGTAATGCCACTCCAAATCCTCCACGTCAATACGGCCATTGCCTGTGACGTCTTGTTCCAGGGTGAAAATCTTGCCCTTGATCCGTGTCTTCATCTCATCAAACGACGGGCTTTGTGTCTCAAACAGGCTTGGCATATAACCAGTATTCATGTTTTTGCTTTCAACGGCGTAGCTGGTGGATATGAGCTTTCTGAGACCTAATCTTTCAAAGTTTTGTGCAAAGTACCTGGTGAAGTTGCTCCACTCCGGGTCATCACACGGCAGCAGCACGGTCTTGCCGCGGAACACATTCTCATCGTATTCCAGGTATGCGTTGATTTCCCTCTCTATGTCCTCATACTGCGTGTAGAACTCGTCGTTCTTTGCAGTCTTGGCGGCGCCTAAATTTGCGTTTTTTGCCATATTAATATATTAAAGTATTAATTCTAATACCTTTTTTAGAGGTATGTAGGCTAATCTTTGTATTTTTCCACCGCAAACTGCATCCCTTCTGTCAGAAGGTCTGTTATGCTTTTGTTGTGCTTTGCTGCAGCAACCTTCAGTTGTGTGTACAGGTCCTTCCTTACAAACAGGGTTGTCCTCACTTTGACATCTTTCTCTTCCTCTTTCTTTATGGAACGGAACTTGTTCTCATCGGTCAGTCCTTTAAGGGCTGTCATTGCGTCTTTGTTAATGGCCATACTTATTTGATTTTTTCTATTATTTCTTTTGTCAGTGCCTTGTAGTCCTGTGCGGCGTTGCTTATGGGTGCGTAGGTTATTATGTCCTTGTTTGCGAGGAAGGCTTCTACTACGGCCACGTTTTCACGTATAACGGTGGAAAGGACCTTGTCTCCGTACTGCTGTCTTACGGTCTGCTCTATAGCGTTGGTAACGGAGCGGCGTTTGTCAAACCTTGAGAAGAAAACGCCTGTCAGTTCGAGTGTCCCGTTTATCTGCCTGGTCTTGTTGATATAGTCATTCATCATTGCCAGACCGTAGACTGATAGCCCATCAGCCAGCATCGGCACGAACACATGGTCCGCTATTGCCATTGCGTTGGTGGTGGTTATGCCGAGGGCAGGGGGGCAGTCAATCATTAAGTAGTCATATGCATCCGCAATCGGAGCCAGCAGTTCGTTGAGTATGTATTCCCTGCGGTACTGGGAGACTATGTCCGACTCGATGGTTATCATATCAAGTGTTGACGGCACCAGGGAGAGATTCCCGTTAATTTGAACAACCGGAATGTTTTGTCTCTCCTTAAAGGCATCATGAATGGTTCGTTCCGGAATCCTTTCAAGATAATTTAGCGTGAGGTTTGACTGTGCGTCAAGGTCTATCATCAGGATTCTCTTCCCATACTCGTTTGCTAGTATGGAGGATACGGCGCTCACTGCGGCCGTTTTTCCAACCCCTCCCTTGTGATTTGCGAATGCTATGATTTTCATAAGGTTACAGTGTATTAAAATATTTATATATTAAATTTTATACAAATATATGGAACATGGCGTTCTTTAGCAAATTTAATGAGTGTTTAAAATATATTATATTGATTTTATGCGGTTACGTCTGTTTATTTGATTGTTCTGCTTTTAATGGCAGAGGCCAAATTCTCAACTATAGTATTCGGCTGTTCGAATTTCTCCTTTCTCTGTTCGAGTTCTTTCTTAAAGGAAGCAATCAGATAACCTTTTGCGTTTCTTACCCCTCTTTTTAGCAGCTCCTCTTTTATATAATCCATCTTTTCTAATGTTTTTTCTATGCCAAACGTTTCTGTGAACTCTTTAATAAGCGGACTGTTCTTTATAATCTCTGAATCCTGGAAACCCCACCTCATCTTTAGATTACCTCTGACGTCTTTGTCTATCAGGATGCTTGCGTTGTTTGTCCTTTTTGCTACTTTTCTCTGGATGTCTGACGGACTCTCCCAGTCAGGTTTCTTGACCACCTCGAATGTGAGGCTCTCTATTGCCTTTCCTTTTTTCGCCTTGTTTTCTTTGAATGTGACAATTATGTCTGATATTGCGTTTATATCATCCACCGCGTGCTGTATTATTCTTTTTTTGAAATCCTTGTAGGCAGCGTATTTGTCCTGTAGTAAGAATCTCTCGCGTAGCCATTCTATTGAGTATGTTATCGGTACAATATTGTTGCGTAGCTCCTCATACAGCCTCATAGTGTATACAGAGTCAAATCTCATCGCAACATCCAGGTCGATGATATTGAAACCTTTTGTGAAGTTCAAAAAAGCTTTCCATATGTCCTTGTTTATTGTTAGGTTCACCTTCCGTGTCTTATCATCGTAGAATGCGCTGTCAAGGTAGTGGTATACCCTCCAACTCCCGCCGTCTTCAACCTCGATAATCTTTTCGGCGAGTTCTATAATAGATTGTTTAAAACTTTTTCTGTTTACAGCCACATCTTCTGGAAAGAAATCGGAGATGTTGTATGTAAGTTCCTTACTTCCGAACAGATTCTCCTCATACAGGTTTCCTTTCAGTTTTTTTCCATTGAGTTCCGCTTGTGCCGCCTGCAGCACTCTGTATATAATACGCTTTTCCTGTACTGAGAAGTGGTATTTTGCTTGTGTAAGGTAACGGCTTACAATCAGATCTTGGCGTGAGGGCAGTTTGTTCATTGATGTATGTTTTTTTTTATTTTCTCTGCAAATATAATGAAGAATAAGGAATCAAAAAAGGAAAATTCCTTTTTTTTGTCCTTTTTTTTAAAAAAAACGAACAATACGTCCCTTTTCTCAAAAATAGAACGTACAATATGTCCCTTTTCTCGTACAATATGTCCCTTTTCTCGTTTTTTCTATCCTTGTAACTTGCTATGACACAAAAAGTTAGAAGGGTTTTTCTAAAATTCCATAGTCAATAATAACTTATGACTATCTTTTAATAAGTCATGAAGATGACAAAAAGATGTTTAAGGCGGTGCTTCGCACCTTTTTGTTGAAGTGTTGAAGTGTGAAGAAAAGTCATTTTAATTTATCATAAAATAAAGGTGTTGCGCGCGAGAAGTTAAGCGTAACTTACTGTAAATCAGAGATTTATAAAAGTTTATAAGTTGTTTTATAAGTCATGTGGATTCTGTTATAACTAGATGTTACTATATGTTAATTATCTTCAAATTATTCATATATTTTTTAAAAATTATTAATCCAGTCTTTTTTTTAAACTCTGGAATTATATATTTTTGTCCGTAAAAAAACAAACAATATGTCCCTTTTCTCAATTTTTATTTCTTTATAATTAGTTGAATTTTAGTATATTATGGAGATTTCCAATTAATTCCATAAATCATAAGTGTTTTTTAGTCGCTTGTATAAACCTTGAGCTGTGCTGGAGCGTCAGCGACTGCTCTTCTGGGGGCGTTATACTTATCAATACATTTTTTTTATGATTTTTCCTGCGCGAATACCCATCCCTTCAGGGGTGGGATGATAGCAGGTTACCAGTTGTTAACTGGCGATTTTGTTACACTTTCTTTTGCTCCTCGATATACTTCACGATTGTATCTTTGGATATGTGACCAATTGTCTCACAGTAGTAAGATCTCGTCCAAAGGGTCGGTAGACGGCTTCTGAGCGTGGCAAATTCCCTGCGTAGAACAACTGAGGTGTAACCCTTCAGTTGGTTCACGATGAAATGGACGGCAACGGTTGGCGTTCCCTTCACGAAAAGA
>DCGW01000025.1:3807-3944 GCA_002315335.1 Firmicutes bacterium UBA1768
CATGGTCTGGCATGACCTCCATTTTTTCAATGGTGATACCCAGTTCTGCAGCTTTCTCCAGTAACAGTTTCCTTAAACGTTCATCAACACCATCCACAAGTACCTTTCTTCTGTACTTGGGACACCATATCAGGTGA
>DCGW01000076.1 GCA_002315335.1 Firmicutes bacterium UBA1768
GCGCCCTGCACCCGCGCCCTGCACCTGCGCCCAGCACCCGCGCCCCGCACCTGCGCCCCGCGCCCGTGCGCTGCGTTCTGAAAGCTGCGGCCATTAAATTGAAACACCAAAAAGGCTCATATTTTTTGAGTTTCGGGATGAAATATGAGCCTTTTGGTGCTCAGCACGCAGATTTAAGGAATAGTTGGTGAACTTTCATCTGGATTTTTGTGGTTTTAGGGAAAATTATCGGTTATAAATGGAAATAATTTCCATTTATTCACTTAGAATACTTGAAATTAGTCATATTAGGCTCATATTTTTGCGAAAATTCAACAAAATATGAGCCTTTTCAATGAAACAGAATTCCGATAGCTTAAAATGGCTTGACCAATCTGTTAGAAAATAATAGTATGAATGCAAAACAAGTTATAATTATTTTTGAGAAGTGAAGAGAAAGTAGAAGAAGCCAAAATATTCTGAGCATTGGAGAACAATCTGATGAAAAATTCTAAAAAACAACCAATTAACTGGAAATTATATTTTGATAAAAGAATTCTTGATCGAGGATATGATTATTATTCCCGAGAACTTGTATCCATGAACAAGGTAACAGGAAACCGGATTCAGGCAAAGGTTTTCGGCGGTGATACATATGACGTTATTATAGAAAATCCGGGAACTAACCAAATGAGATTAGGCTGTAACTGTAAGTATTCAATGGATGGACATCTGTGCAAGCACATGGCGGCTGTTTTATTTGAATGGTCGAAACGGACTGATGATAAAAATCAAACTAATGAAGTCCTTACAAATCCCTTTGGTGAGGATGACCCGCAAAACCCTACATTCTTTTCGATTCCGGTAATTGCTCAGGATTTTGCTATTAGAAAAAGCATGCTTGATAAAGCAAATAAGCTTCTTGAGGAGAAAAGCTTATATCTTGAAAGCTTCAATTCAGCCCTTGACACCTATAATCCTGACCCCAATAGCAGCCGCATTGCAACATCAATAGGTGTCTGCAAGACAGAGAAAAGTCATGAGCTTATAGAGCTTGCTTTTAATAGAAAGAGAGTAATTCATTATCAATGTGAAGCCTGTCAGGCACAAAGGAGGCCCGGATTTTACTGGGGATACTATAACAATAAAAAGCACGAGCCATGCGAGCATATTGTAGCCCTGATGAAGCTTTCTGATGAGCATATCAGGCGTTTTGATCCTGGTGATTATTCAGACCGTGCGGGAATAATCTTTATGAACACCTTCGGGCATAGCTCAGCAAAAACGGAGGCGGCTCCATCAGAAGCTGGCCATTATGGCAATGTCTGCCTTAAGCCGCGAATTTCACAGGTGAATGATGACCTGGAGCTTACCTTCCGTATCGGAAACGGAGGAAAAATGTATGTGGTAAAAAACCTTACAGGCCTCTTCGACAGTGTTGAAAATAAAAGTGCTGAGGTTTTAGGTAAGGATTGCACAATAGATTTTTCTAAAGAATCGTTTGACAAGGAATCTGCAAAGCTGTTTGAAATAATTAGTCATGAGGTCAAGCGAGCCAGAGCGATAGAAAAGAAGATGGAGAGAAAACTAACCTATAGCTATGGGGGCACGCTTGAGACCGGACGAGGTATTCCTTTTGTGGGAAATGTGGCTGATACCATATTTGAAATGTACGAAGGGAAAGAAATCGAAGGCCGGGTTATGAATTCCAAGAAACAAGTGTCTATTCCGGTTGGCGAGGGTAATCCAAATATCAAAATGCTGATTCAGACATCCTATATGGAGCAAAATGGCGAGAAGCATCCGGTAGGCATAAAGGTTAGCGGAAGTATCCCACACATTGTTGCAGGTGGAAAAAATCGTTATTTTATTTCAAATGATAGGTTTGGAATAATTGACGCTAAATCTAAGGACCTCTTGCTTCCTTTTGAGGAAGTATCGGTAGGTTTAAGCGGTGAATTTGAATTTGTAATAGGAAAAAAGAACCTTTCTGAGTTTTATTACAATGTTCTTTCCAGGTTGAAGGAGGATAAGTCCTTCCAGATTACAGACATGGCTGACCTTGATGGCTTGCTGAAGCCTAAGGCTGAGTTTTCGTTTTACCTCGATGAGGATGACGATTATATCCTTTGTCAGTCCAAGGTTAACTACAATCAGGAGCAGTTTGCAATAAAACCTCTTGACCTTGAGGACTTTTCTATGCAAAAGGTCAGGGACATGAATCAGGAGTATAAGGCAAGAAATCTGATTGGCAAGCTTTTTAGTGGTTATTCTATCAAAGAGAGCAGTTATTATATTGAAAACAGTGATGAAGTAAAATATGATTTTTTGTGTAATGGTATAGATAAGCTGCTCTCGTGCGGCGATGTACATAGCACAGATGCTTTTTCGGGTACCAAGATTCGCAGAACCCCTGTGGTTTCTCTTGGAGTTGCTCTTAAAAGCAATCTTCTTGATTTGTCAATACAAAACTCCGACCTTTCAAATGACGAGCTTGCAGAGCTTTTGCAAAGCTATAAATTGAAGAAGAGGTTTCATAAGCTGAAAAGCGGAGATTTTGTCGATTTGGAAAGGAATGAATCTCTGGAAGCCCTGCTTCAGATACTGGATAACACGGGAATCTCTGTAAAAGCGTTTACAAAAGGTAAGATGCAAATACCTGCATTTCGTGCACTATATCTTGAAAAGATGCTGGAAGGGCATGAAGAGATGGTCTCCTCCAGAGACCGTCACTATCGCAGCTTAATCAGAAACTTTAAGACAATTACTGATGCGGATTATGAACCTCCGGAGATGCTCGAGCAGGTGCTGAGACCTTATCAGAAGTATGGCCTGAAGTGGCTTAAGACCTTGCAGAATGCTGGCTTTGGAGGGATTCTTGCTGACGATATGGGACTTGGAAAAACCTTGCAGGTAATATCTATGCTTCTTGCTGATAAGGAGGAGGGAGACCAAAACGATTTCGCAGGAACGACAGGATGTAGTCTGGTTGTGTGTCCGGCATCGCTTGTCTATAACTGGATTGATGAGGTGGCACGATATGCACCGCAGCTCTCGGCTGTACCGGTAGTGGGAAGTAAGTCGCAGCGAAGCGAAATATTGGGAAATTACGAGAAATATGACCTGCTGGTCACATCTTATGATTTGCTGAAACGAGACGTCGATTTATATGAAGAATTGGAGTTCAAGCACCAGATTATTGATGAAGCACAGTATATAAAAAACGCGGGCTCTGCTGCTGCAAAGTCTTCAAAGCTTATTCATGCCCAGCATAAGTTTGCCTTGACTGGAACTCCGATTGAGAACAGATTGAGTGAGCTATGGAGCATTTTTGATTATCTTATGCCGGGGTTTTTATACGGTTATGAAAAATTTCGCAAGGAATACGAGCTTCCTATAAGCAAAAGCAAGGATGAAGAGCGGACCAAGGCTATTCAGAGCATGATTGCACCATTCGTTTTGCGAAGAAAGAAGTCAGATGTGCTTAAGGAGCTGCCTGATAAAATTGAGGAGGTTCAGGTTGCAAGATTTGATAAGGAGCAGTTAAAGCTTTACACAGCGCAGGCTGCCAAGATTAAAGGAATGCTGGCGTCAGAAAACGCTGATTTTGGCAAGGAAAAAATTGAGATTTTGGCAGAACTCACCAGAATCAGGCAAATCTGCTGCGACCCAGGGCTTATTTTCGAGGATTATAAGGGTGGATCTGCAAAAAGGGAGGCCTGCTTAGACCTGATAAGAAGTGCTATTGATGGCGGTCACAAGCTGCTGGTATTTTCTCAGTTTACATCCATGCTGGCCCTGCTTGAGGCAGACCTTAAAGCGGAAAAGATTGCTTACTATATTTTGACAGGAGCAACAAAAAAAGAGGAACGTATTGAAATGGTGAAGGCCTTTAACAAGGATGAAACTCCGATTTTCCTGATTTCTCTTAAGGCTGGTGGAACAGGGCTGAATCTTACAGGGGCTGATATAGTAATACACTACGATCCGTGGTGGAACAAGGCGGCTCAGGACCAGGCTACAGATAGAGCGCATCGTATAGGACAGACAAAAAATGTCACGGTATACCAGCTGATTGCAAAGGATACAATTGAAGAAAAGATTGTTGAGCTTCAGAAAAACAAGAGTGAGCTGGCTGATGCGGTGCTTTCAGGCGAAAATAGGAGCCTTGGAAGCATGACTAAGGAAGAACTCCTTGAATTGCTGGAGCTGTAGGAGTGGCGGCTTTATTCTTGTCGACATGTTGTTTTTTGCGTTGTGCAAATTAAAGAGGAAAGAACATGAAGGATGGAATTATATATGAAACGACATTAGATGATTTTTCGAGAAATCTGCTCGAGGAGGAGAAAAGCGCAGCTACCGTTGAGAAGTATCTGCATATCGCAACTGAATTTTCCTGTTTCGCAGAGGGTCAGCCCATTACTAAGGAGCTGGCAGTT
>DCGW01000016.1:0-31112 GCA_002315335.1 Firmicutes bacterium UBA1768
ATACTGGTGGCCATTATCATCAGGGTGCATGTCCATAGCATTAATAGGAACGGTGCAGCCAGGCACGTCCACATAGATTACATCTGTACCATTTGCATAGTCCTTTACAACTTCATTAATTTCATCGATGAAATCCCCAATTCTGTCTCCAACCGTAGCTACTACAAACACATAAACAAGGTCTGAAATAAGAGTATTCATCGCTTTGGTATCATCGATTTCTCCTACAAGAGTAGTATATATAGTTGATTTTTCGAGTTCGTCAAGCTTTGCGTTTAACTTCTGATATAAGCTTGACTGCTCAACCTTTGGAGCCATCTGAATAAGCGGCTTAATCAATGTTCTGAATGCGCTGAGGTCTCCACCCAACCTTTTCCATATTGTGGCATCAGCAATCGCATCCTCTATTCTCTGTGTGAGGTTATCCTTGCTGAACGGATTGTAGCAGCCGACAAGTGCAATCTGTGCATTTGGGTTCAATTTTCTGACTGCATCGAAAACCGTTTTATAATTCGTTTTATAATCAGTAACCGTGTCTTTAAACGCATCTTCCTGATATGAGTTAATCATGAATTTGATGAATTTCTTTACAAAATCAGCATCCAGTTTTGCTGTACTTCCGTCTTTATTTATATTAGTTAAAGTGGAAACGATGGTCATAAACTGCTTACATAAATTAGTTTTTAGAAGATCATTTGAGCCAATATTAATGGTTATGAAGTCTGCAGCTTTTACAGCATAATAATATCTATTGTTCTTATTCGGTATTTCATATTTACTTACGCCAGCTTCAGCATCTTCTCTAGGAAAATACATAGACAAATCCTCAGTATTGTTTATATCAGCATTTGGATTAGTAAGTATATCAGCCAACCCCTCCGAAGTCAGCCCGCATATTCCAAGATTGTTCATCTTATATCCAATCTTTTTGCTGAGAAGCTGCGGATAACAATCCCAATCACATTCATTCATGTAATTGGCTAAATCAAAATATTTAGTGCCTATTTTAGTATCGTTCATGTGAAAGCCCATAACCGTGCTGTCGCCTATAGCAGTATATACAAGCTCTTTGTCAAATATACTTCCAGATTTTTCACTTCCACTATCACCCGCAAAAGCAGTGAAAGAAAATGCCTGAATAACCAACACTGAGGCTAAAATAATTGCAATTGTCTTCTTAAATCTCATTTCTTTTCCTCTCACATTTAAAAAAGTAATAGACTGCTATAATTGCCATCAAATCAACAAGACAAATTCGGCTCCATGCCGACTCGCTCGTTAATCACAGCAAAATGCACAACTATTATACAATAAACTGTAGTGTACTTTCAATACCAAAATACAGCCACTCATTTTTGGCTCAAATCAATAATTGTTACTGTATTTTGTATTGATTTCCGTAACTAATTTGGTTAATTGCAAAGAATGCTTTGTTAATAAATCAACTCCAACCAGTATTAGCTGAAAATATACCTTATTCAGTATACTTTTTTCATGTCAGAAAAATAACAATACGATAAAAAAATTTTAATATTTCAACACTAAACATTCTTAAACTCTTTTCCTTTAAGAAGAGTCCTCAGCTGAAGGAGCATATCGTTTCTCCACCTTAATTTCTTTGCACCTGCATCATCGGGATAGTCGAACAATCCGGCACCGGTCTTAACACCCAATTTACCTTCTTCGATTTTGTCTGTCAGCACCTGGCTCCTCATATCTGAACAAAAGTCAGGATAAAGATATGTTGAAATGGCATCAGCAACATCCAAGCCGGTAAAATCCAGAGACTCTAACGGACCTAATATTGGATAACGAAGGCCCGGACCGTATTTCATGGCCTTATCTATATCCTCGGGACTCGCTATGTCAAGCGAAAGAAGATATAGTGCTTCCCTCACCACGGAAAGCTGAAGCCTGTTTCCAATTATTCCCAGAATATCCTTTTTTACCCTTATTGGCTCCTTGTCCAGCAAAAGGGCCAGCTCAAAAATCTTGTCAGAGGTTTCCTCTGCAGTCTCAGCTCCTCGCGTAACCTCTACAAGAGGAAGCAGGTCAGGAGGATTCCAGAAGTGCATTCCGCAAAAGCGCTGAGGTTTGGAAACAGAAGCAGCAATATCTCCGATTTTTAAACCGGAAGTATTTGAAGCAATAATTGTATCATCAGAAACAAACGTACATAGCTTTTTATAAAACTCAGCTTTAACGTCCATATCCTCCGCAACATTTTCAATCACGTAGTCAGCCCTTGCAAAGTCGTTCCAATCAGTAGTAAAGGTCAGGCGGCCTATAATCTTCTCAGGCTCTTCAGCTATGATATTTCCTGCTTTCAAGGCTTCAAGCTCTTTTCTGATTTCTGCTTCGCCCCTCTCAAGCGATGAGCTGCGGCGATTCCACAGTATTGTTTCATATCCGTATTGAGCAAAGAGCCGCGCAAGCGTAACCCCCATTGTACCAGCTCCGGCAACAGCTATTATTAAAGACTTCTTCAATTTGGTCTCCTTTCCATTTATCGCGGTTTCAAAAGTCACAATATTGCGCCAATCAAAAGAGCTGCCAACCAAGATTTACAACTCAGAGTGACAGCTTCTTTATTATCATATTATTCCGCTAAAACCTTTTTTATTGCATTTAAAAGGTCGTCGTATTCTTCAAAGGCTTCTAAGTCAGGGTTATCCTTCTTAATCTGATCCGTGCTCTTGAAGAGGAAGCCCGCCTTGCTGGCTCTGATCATACCCATATCATTGTGGCTGTCACCACTGGCAATAGTTTCGTAGCCGATTGACTGCAGCGCCTTTACTGTAGTGTATTTTGACTTTTCTACTCTCATTCTGTAGCCTGTAATGCTTCCGTCCGGAGCAACCTCGAGTGTGTTGCAGAAGATTGTCGGCATGCCGAGTTTTTTGATCAGCGGACTTGCAAACTGCTCAAAGGTATCGCTGAGAATAATAACCTGACACTGTGAACGCAGCTCGTCCAGGAACTCCTTTGCTCCAGGAATCGGGTCAATCGTTGCGATAACATCCTGTATCTGCTTCAGTCCAAGACCATGCTCCTTGAGAATGTTAAGTCTGAACTGCATAAGCTTATCATAATCAGGCTCGTCTCTTGTTGTTCTCTTCAGCTCAGGTATTCCTGTAGCCTCTGCAAACGCAATCCAAATCTCCGGTACCAGTACACCTTCCATATCCAAGCATGTAATATACATATTATGTCCCTCTTTTTCTAAATATTTGTTAAATTATACAACAAAACCGATAAATACGGAATACCCAAAAGCATTATTAAGATACTTTGTCCGACATCTCATCAGCACGAAGCCCATAAGTATCAGTTCTAAATTCAAGCCTGCCTTCTACTCCGAAAAGGTTGCATACATTTCTTCAAGGCTGTCCCTTATCAGATTATAAAAGTTTTCTATACTGCCTTTTTCAATGTATTCACCAACATATTTCCTGTAAACATTTATGTCCATATCAAAGGCTAACGGCAGATAATCTCCGCCAATGAGTTCAAAGTTCAGGATAGCCTTTGCAACAGCAACGTTAAGCTCCTCAAATGGGTTGATTCTCACAATCTCGTTGTGAAGGAAGCAGCCTCTCAGCACAGGGCTCCACTTGTTGTACATCTTGTTATAAAGCTCAAACATCTCATTGAGCTCTTCCTCTATTGACTGCGGATGTACATAGATGTAGGAGAATTCGTGGTCAAGAATTGCTCCCTTTCTGAACTCGCACTCCGTTTCTCCTGCCAGAATATTGTGTATGCTCTTCAGAAGCTGCATGTCCGACTTTGTCTTCATTTTTACAACGCTGAAAAGCCACGACACAAGCTCTCTGTATTTTCTTATCATCAGATGATCCTCAATTCCGAGCTTATTTACAAACTCCTCGTCAAGAATTCTGACAACCTCCGAAAGATTAAGCGGAGGCCCCTTTCTGGTTTTGTCGGAGTCATAGTTGTAGGCAGTCTGTATCCACCTGATTTCAGCAATTTTCTGGTTGCCCTTCGCACGATTAGGAGTCTTTTTCATTTTCAGGTCATATTCACTTTTTACCTGTCTTAAACCCATTTTGTTTCTCCCCATCTCTGATATTTTACACTTTTTATTATCATCCAATCAGATGCCTGACAGCTTTTCAGCAATCACAGCAGCATCACAAGTCTTTACCGCCTCACTGATGTCAGTAGGTTCATCGTCATAAAGGCTCGCTTTGAGGCTTCCGTCACAGAGAAGCTCTGCCCCAAACTCCAGGCCTCTTTCGGCGCTGAGGAAGGAAATCTTGCTTCTCGCCTCAAACCACTTTATAGACTCTAAAAGCGGGTCCTTTTCAGGAACAGCCACAGCACCCTTGAACTTCTTTCTTACATCCTCGGCTGCCATGAACTTCATTTCTCTTTCAACCTTGTCGCTGTTGTTAATATTTCCTCTGTCAGGCTTGCCCACATAAACAACTTCAATAGGCTCATTGAGAGAAAGCTGTGCAAAGTCGAGTATTTCATCATCATTCAGACCTGTTATTACAGTGTTGAGCGCTCTGACAGGCTTCAAGCCAAGGTTAACGCAGGCCTCCATTCCGTCCATTGCCGCATCAATAGGGCCACCGCCGGTAAGGAAAATATACTTTTCCTGATAAAACGTATCTAATCTGACATCGACACTGTCAAGACCGGCATCCTTCAAGGCTACGGCTCTGTCAGCAAGACCTATTCCGGTAGTTGTCATTGAAAGAGTGTCTATTCCATCTAGCGCTTTTATACTCTTTATGAGCTCCTCCAGACCTTCTCTTTCAAGAGGTTCTCCTCCTGTAAGTCTGATTTTTGTAATTCCGAGAGAAGCTGCTGCCTTTGCAGCTGCAATAATTTCTTCGTCAGAAAGACACTCATCTTCCTTTGCAAGAAGGTCAAGCTCATATAAAAGCGGGTAAGTCATCTTTCTTGTTATCTGTATTCTTAGTTCGGTATTTTTCATTTATGCTTCCTCACTTATGCCTCAATATTGTAGCCCACTTCAGGGCAGAAAATCACCCTTATCATAGGCCCTACTATCTGAATTTCGTTCATTCCAAGCACCGCATCATACGGAGTCTTTATTTCGTCGCCTTTTTTTACAGGTTCAAAATCCTCATGAACTACCAGAACTATCGGATAATCCTCAGTAGCCTTTTCAAGCTCCTTAGCAGGTACTGCCACTCCATCAACAGCAGCCTTTCCGTATATTATTATTTCTTCGGCCTGGTTTTCTTCAGCTTCAGCCGCACAATTCTTATTTTTTTCTTCCATTATTTCCTCCGGCAACGTTAGTTTTTCCAAGAAATATCATGAGAACTCAACACCTGAGACAAGTATTATTACACCTCAAAAGGTGCCAGTTATTATACCAGCATTTCAGTATCAAAGGATTACACTTACAGCAACAGCAGCAGTGCGCCTTCTTCCAAAGGTCTGCCTTTGCCAGCAAACACTTCCAATCAGCAAAGCCTTTTATCCACTTAAACGAGAGCCATGTGCCAAGTGCGAATAACCCAACACAGGCGGCAAGCTTATCACAACCATCAGACTCCCCAACCACATAAGGGCTGTCTTCACTACCATCTCCGGACGAAAAGCCTGCAGCCGTTACATCCAAATAGAATGCGGGTCTGATACCAATTTCTCCTATATACGCATCATATGAGAAAACCTGTCCGTCCACTCTGACAGAGCGAACCTCACAGCTTGTATTTCTGCCGGGTGAATTGTAATGGTCAGCATTTGGAGTACGAAGCCAGTAATCCCAATATTCGTTTGTGTTGAGGTTTCCTAACTTGAAATCGCTGTTTATGACGCATTCCTCCGTGGGTTTCCCTTTATAATATTCTTCTCCCAGCTTTTCCCGGTTCTGATATACCAAGTTGACCTGGTTTACATCAAGCAGAAACACGGTATCAGTACAAGGCTCTTTATAGGCCTCATTGAAATTTGCCACGCATTTGTCTATATCCAAATAATACTCGTGATATTCTTCTTCTTTTCCTTCATATTCATACTTGTCAAGCAGCTGATGCTGAGTAACACTTTTCATGCAAAGCTTCTCTTTAGCAGTAAAGTGTGTAAGAAAACCTGCTTCGTCTTCATAGCTGTTAAGCCCTTTTATAAGATGATCCTTATCAGGAGGATTGCCGCATGACCACTTCACTTCCCCTGCAGCAGCATCGGAATTAAGCCAACACCTGATGTTAGAGTCACCCCAGTAGTTTGAGCCATAATTTTTTCTATTAGCTGTGGGATTCGTTTGACGAGGAGGGCCGGACTTTTTGCCCCTGGCATGAGATCCGGTTTCAACATCACCGCTTGCATCAAAGGCTTTCAGGCACAGAATTCTATCGCTTAGCATAAGAGGAAGATATCCGTCTTTGTACGTTTTCAAGGTGTCGCTAAGATCTACCTTACCGCTATTATCCACCTTATAGAAGCCTACGCACCTCCAAAGTATGGGCTCGTCATAATAGGTTCCCATCTGTAAATAGTCCCCTAATTCTATCATACTGGCCGCATCAACTGTTCCGCCTTCATCTTCCACAAAGGGGATATATGTGAAGCTCACAGCAAAGCATATCAGGATTGCCAGGCCTTTCAACAGAATGGTTTTTATTGATTGGTTTGTTCTGTTCATGCTATCCTCCAAACAGAATGAGTACATTCCTATATATTATATAGGAAGTCAGGATAAAGGTCAAACCATTGAGAGGCTTATAGCTCTCCTTGCACATCATTTTTCTCGTATTTTATCGATTATAAATATCACAAAAGCGAGGTAGGTATTGATGCCGAAAATGCAGCCTATCAAACCCAGCGCATATAGCTTATGAATAGCTTCTCCCGCAAAGGATATTATTACATTCTTTATTTCTTCAGGCTCGAGAGCTGCAACCCTCTCCTCAGTTACTTCTCCGATATGAATGTCCTTAACCAAAGAAGGGATTTCACTTATCAGTGCCTCAAAGCCTGCCCTTGCACCGGTAAGAATAAGGTTTTTCAGCATGTTATCCGATACAATAGTCGAAAATCTCTCAACAAAAGCGGAGCTGCAAGCTTTTACAGCGTCCAGCAGACCTGCAAAGGCCGCCTCACTTGCGGCAATGCTGCGAAGATTGTTTTCAATACTTTCGCTTAGCTCCTTCATGGAGAAAATATCACCGAGTCCTTTTTTCGAGAATTCATTTTGCACAAACACCAAAAGCACTTCCCTCGTTTTTTCCTTTAACGAAGGACTTTTCCTTATGAGCTTTGCAAGCACCCATATAATGAACCGAAAGTCCGAAGCCTCATCGTCTTCCGCCTTTGCAGCAGCCTGATTTTCCCTTGTCATGGCAATATTTATACCGAGCGCCGCTCCAAACAATCCGAGCGGCGACACTTCTTCGTTGTCGCTGCCCGCCGCATAATCCGAGGGTATATTGTCAGCTAATCTGTCAAGAAGCCTGTCAAAAATCTCGTCATATTTTTCACGTATCGTTGGGTCGTTGAGGTTAATGTATTCATCGATGATTTTTCCGCCTGCTCCTAAGCAAATACGATTGGCTATGTCTGCTCTGTTACTATCAAGACTGTTAAGCAGAAAAACGGTCAGTCTGTCAGCCAACGACGTTCTGATAGCTTCGTCCTCAAGCCTCTCCTTTATTCCGTCTACAACGGCTGACACTATGCTTTCCTCAAACCCATCCACATTTTTCTTCAGTGTATCTATAATGTTTTCTGACGTAAGAAGCGTTGAGCCCACGTATTCTCCTAAGGTATTGGCAAAGGGTCTCTGATTTTGAAGAATAATTCCCAGCGAAAACACCTTGGTTTTCTTATGCTTTGCAAGAAAGCCAATAGGTTTATAAGGGTGGAAAAACATCTGTATTGCTATAACATTTGTCAGGACACCTATTGCTCCCATCAAGACTACCAGAAAAAGCAAAAGCATCGCAGACCCCGGAAAGCCTGTAGCAGTGAAGCTTCCGAGAGTCACCACCAATGCGGGAATGCTGATTATGAAACCCAAAACAGCTCCAAAATACGAAAGGTAGGCAAGCTGCCCCTTCATAAGCTTTTCAGCTACTTCTAAAAGCTGGTCCGGATCAAGCTTTCCAAGAGCAAGCTTTACAGTATGCTTCACCTTGCCCTCAAGTATGCTCTCAATATTGTCTTTTAAAAAACCAAAAATCAGGTTAGAAAAATCCTGTTTTATGCCTTCGTTTTTAGCTGCTCGTTTGGAAGTTTTGCTGACAACCTCCAAAAGCTTTTCTTCAGGCAGGTTATCGGCCGCGTCATCAAGCTTTTCTCTCAACAGATTATTTCCAAAATATTCCAGTTCATTTTTTGTATTAGCATCGAGAATTTCTCCAAGTGACTTATCTTTCAGCTCAACCACAACAGCCTTTGTGATAATTTCTTTAATCGAATCACGAATTTTCTCAGGAAGAGTCACCTCATCAATATTAAATGGTCCTGTTGGTCCTGGCCTCATCTGGCCACCTTTAAAGAACTTTGATGCAATTTTTGCGGCTGCAGCTCTTCCGTCCTTGTCAAACATTGCCTGAAGGAAAAGCTCTCCCGCTATCCTTCCAACCAGATCTCTGACAACATAGTTTTCCTTAAGCGCCAGCTTTACCGCCTCATAAGCATTGTCAACACCCCTGTCGATTTGCGAAACCGTCAGGTAGTCCGAAACCTTAATTTCATCAAAGAGGCAGTCAAGAAGTCCTCCGATATTTTCTTCGGCCATGTCTTTAACAAGCCTTTTTATTCCTTCCGCAGAGTCCCCGAACCCGCCAAGCTCCGATAAGCTGACGTGCTTAAGCTCAGCAGGAAGTGCCTGAGATAAAAACACCTCAACTATCTCGTCGAGGTGTGCCTTAACCGCATCGGAAATCAGCTCTGTTTTTATTACATCTGCAGTAAGTATTCTACGCTCCACGCAGTCGGAAAGGCTCTCAATAAAAGCCTCCTGCTTGCGGTCTGTGCTTAGAATGCTCACGTCAAATATTTGCTTTCCAAATATCGTCACAGGTTTGAACAGCCATCTCACCGCATATTTATTTGTCACATAACCCGCAAAGGCACCTGATACAACCAGAGTAATTGCGGTTATGATAGTTATTACATTTTCATTCATAACATTTTCCAAACGTATTATTGCTGCCATATACTAATACAGAAATAATACAAAATTACTCCCAAACAAGCTCTACCGGGCAGTGATCCGACCCCAGAACCTCTGTATGAATTTTTGCACTCTTAAGACTATCCTTCATTCTTTCAGAAACGCAATTATAGTCAATCCTCCAGCCCGCATTGGTCTGTCTTGCCCTTCTTCTGTACGACCACCAGGAATAAATCCCCTCGGCCTCAGGATAGAAATATCTGAAGGAATCGATAAACCCAGAATTTAACAGCACTGTAAATTTTTCCCTTTCTTCATCGGTAAACCCAGCGCTGTTATGATTGGTCGACGGATTTTTCAGGTCGATTTCTTCATGTGCTACATTCAGATCGCCGCAGAAAATAACCGGCTTTTTCTCATCAAGCCCATTTAAATATGCCCTGAAGGCGTCCTCCCAGACCATTCTGTAAGCAAGACGCTCCAGCTCGGACTTTGAGTTAGGAGTATAGCAGGTTACCAAATAAAACTCCGGGTACTCAAGAGTGATTACCCTGCCCTCATGGTCGTGCTCCTCTATTCCCAAACCATAGGAAACAGCTATAGGCTCTTCCTTTGCAAAAATCGCAGTGCCGGAATAACCCTTCTTTTCCGCATAATTCCAGAACTGGTGATAGCCAGAAAGCTCAAGCTCTACCTGACCCGCCTGACATTTTGTCTCCTGCAAGCAGAAGAAGTCCGCATCCGCTTCATTGAAAAAATCCATAAAGCCCTTGGTCAGACAGGCTCTTATTCCGTTAACATTCCATGAAATCAGCTTTTTCATTTTCTCATCTCCGTACTATTATGGCATTATTATCAATAATTACGATTTTTTTCATATTTTTTGTCGCCTTCATTTTGGGTCCTTCTTCTCTTGCGAATATTGCTTATTGCAATCAAGGCAATGGAAACCACAACAAAGACCGGCATAACCCAGGTATTGTAGCCTTCCTCGTCAGACATTACCTCTGTCCAAAGAGCATCAAGATAGAGATTTGTGTCCTCAGAAAGATTGGTATACGAGACATCGTTGTCCAGGTCCTCCTTGTCAGGATACATCAATGGGTTTTGTGAAATGCTCTCGTCCAACAGCTCTTTTGCAGCCAAGTTAGGCGTAGAATACATTATATACTCAGCATTATCAGCAGCAACCTGAGGCTCGTTCAGGAAGTTTATGTACATTTCTGCAGCTTCCTTATTTTCAGAACACGATGGTATGCAGGCAGCATCGACGAAAATATTGGTCGAGTCAGGTACATAAACCTCTAAGTCCTCATTAATTTCCTTCATCAGGTAGTAGTCTCCAACATAGTATACAGCTATTGAAGCCTCTCCGTTCTGCATCTTGTCAAAAACCTGATCCATTACGTAAGCCTGAACAAGAGGCTTTTGCTCCTTCAGCAGGCTTGCAGCCTCATCGAGTTCCCCTTTGTTTTCAGTATTAATATCATAGCCCAAGGCCATTTCAGCCACTCCAAAGGCGTCTCTGGAGTTTTTGAACATCAGAATTTCTCCGGCATAGTCTTCGTCCCAAAGAATATCCCACCCATCGACCGCCTCATCAACCTTGAGACCATCGTAGATAATTGCAATTCTGCTCCAGGCGAAAGGAATAGAATACTTCTGATCCGGGTCATATGCAGGATTCAGCAGGGTCTTATCGATATATTTTAAATTCGGAATATTGTCATAGTCGAGTTCAAGCAGCATACCCTCATTAATAAGCCTTGCCACCATATAGTCCGAAGGAAATACTACGTCGTACGAATTTGCTCCTGCCTTGAGCTTTGCGTATAAGGCCTCGCAGGTTTCGTAATTCAGGTAATTAACCTTTATCCCGGTCAGCTTTTCAAACTCTGCATTGACGTCCATAAGTCCGTCCTCGCCGTCTGACATATATTCTCCCCAGTTATAAACATTAATTTCTATACCGTCATTTATGAAGCGCTGGTAATATTCCAGATCATATTCAGGAACATCAGCCGCACCGCCATCATCACCCGAGCTTTCTTCTGCTTCAGCTGCCGCGCTTCCGGACCCATCTTGGGAAACAGCCTTTCCGCAGCCAGCAAGCCCCATTCCTGCTATCAGGAGGAAAATCAACAGAAAAACAAATGCCTTATTTTTCATCATTATATTCCCCCTTCTCTCAGCTGATACTCTCGCGCCTTTTTCTGCTTTTCAAGGGTCTTTCTTTCCATAATGTTTACCACTATAAGAACAACCAAAACAAAAACAAACAATATCGTTGAAATAGCATTAATTTCTGGGCTGATTCTCTTTTTTGTCATAGAATAAATCAGAACCGACAGGGTCTGGTGCTTTGCTCCGGTAGTAAAGTACGAAACAACAAAATCATCAACAGAAAAGGTCAGCGCCATAAGAAATCCGGTTATTATTCCCGGCTTTATCTCATGAATTACGACCTTAGTGAAGGCCTGCCAGTGATTGCAGCCGAGGTCCATCGCCGCATCAACAAGTGAGCCGTCCATCTGCCTCAGCTTTGGCAGGACACTCAGAATAACATAAGGCACATTAAAGGTTATATGTGCAATTATCAGTGTTATCCATCCGAAGCCAAAGGGTATTCCGACAGAAGAGAGCAGATTTTTTGCAACAACAAAGAGCAGCATAAAGGAAACGCCCACTATTATTTCCGGATTAATTATCGGCAAGTAGGTCATATTCATTATTAAGGTCTTAGACCTTCCTTCCATTTTGTTTAAGCCAATGGCTGCGGCCGTTCCCATAATGGTTGCAACTATCGAAGCGACGAAAGCCACCACAAGGGTTGTCCAAAGCGCGTCTAAAACCGCCGCATCGCTGAAAAGCTGACTATACCATCTGGTTGTAAACCCTGTAAAGGTTCTCCCCTTTGATTCGTTAAAAGAGAAGAGTATTAATATCATTATCGGTGCATAGAGAAATGCCAGAAAAACACCGAGATATGTTCCGGAAAGCTTTTTCATTCTCATATCAGGTTTTCCTCCAGATCATCTCCGATAAAGCCGGTTACGCTCATCAAAAGCAAGACTATCAGCATAAGAACGAAGGAAATAGCCGAGCCTAAGTTTGGATTATATGCATTTCCCAGGAACTGCAGCTCAATAATATCACCTATAAGCTGATTGCCTCCTCCACCTAACATCTGTGAAATTACAAAGGTGCTGACAGACGGAACAAATACCAGAATTACTCCGGTTTTTATTCCAGGCAGAGATAACGGAATAACCACATCAGTCAGTACATGACGAGGGCTTGCTCCGAGGTCCTGTGCAGCCTCGATTACATCGTTTCCGATTTTAAGCATCACAGAATGAAGCGGAAGTATCATGAAAGGAATATAGTTATAAACCATGCCCAAAACTACCGCTCCCTGAGTATTTATTAAATGAAAAGGCCCCAGTCCCAACAATCCGAAGAACTGGTTAATTAAACCGCTGTTTTCAAGTATTGACATCCACCCATAGGTTCTGAGCAAAAAGTTCATCCACATGGGCAGCATAATAAGCAGGAGCAAGGTCCTGCTTGTCATTGCCGATGCTCTCGACATATAGTAAGCAATCGGATAACCTAAAGCCAGACAAATTACAGTTGACACGGCGGAAAGCCAAACCGACTTAACTACAACGTTTGAGTACTTTCCGACTCGAATAATGTTGTCAAAGGTTAACGCGCCAGCGCTGTCAGTAAACGAAAAATATATAATCAGGCCGAGCGGAATTGCTATGAAAAGCATTCCCCATGCAATATAGGGATAGGCTGCTGCTTTTGTCCTCATCTTCCCTCCTCCAGCTTCTTCATTACATGAATATCGTTTGGAGTAAGGTTCAGTCCGATATTTTCGCCAACCTCTCTGGACTCAGTTGAGTGAATCATCCACCTCAGCCCGTGTCCTTCCATGATTATTTCAAAATGAACTCCCTTGAAGGTAATGCTTTCGACTTTGCCGTTTATCATGCCCTCTTCTGCGCCTACCATTTTGAAATCTTCCGGTCTTATTACTACATCGACCGCCTCAAGGTGAGCAAAGCCCTTGTCCTCACAGGCAAATTTTACTCCAGCAAACTCAACGAGATAGTCCTCAAGCATTACACCATGGACTATATTGCTTTCCCCTATAAAATCTGCGACAAAAGCATTAATTGGCTCGTTATATATGTCTTCAGGAGTTCCGTTCTGCTGGATTTTTCCGTTTCTCATAACCAGAACTCTGTCCGACATTGTAAGCGCTTCCTCCTGGTCATGTGTTACATAAATAAAGGTTATTCCGAGAGTCTGCTGAATTCGTTTCAATTCGAGCTGCATTTCTTTTCTCAGCTTCAGGTCCAGGGCTCCAAGAGGCTCGTCGAGGAGCAGCACCCTCGGCTCATTGATAAGCGCTCTCGCAATAGCAACTCTCTGCTGCTGACCTCCAGAAAGCTGGTTGATATTTCTGCTCTCATAGCCCTCAAGGTTTACAAGCTTAAGCATAGCGCCAACCTTAGCTGCTATCTGCTTTTCCGGAACCTTGGTCAGCTTCAGGCCAAAGGCTATGTTGTTGTAAACATCAAGGTGTGGAAATAAAGCATATCTCTGGAAAACCGTGTTTACATTTCGTTTAAATGGCGGAAGACCGTTAATCCTTTCGCCGTCAAAAAAAACATCACCCTCAACAGGCTCGACAAAACCGCCGATAATTCTCAATGTTGTAGTTTTACCACAACCTGAGGGGCCTAAGAAAGTGACAAACTCATGGTCACGGATATCAAGGTTTAAATTATCTATAACCTTCTCTCCGTCGTACTCTGCACTGATGTTCTGCAGACTGATAATGATGTCATTCATGATGCATCCCCCTTTGCGGATTTTAGTTAAAGCAGGTAAATTTCGGAAAAACCTGAGTAAACCCTGCCAACCCACAGACCTTCGCACCGCTTCCCGCAAAAGGCTTTGATCTAATCGTAACCGAACTGTGACAGCCGGCCCGTTTTTAGGCGATGCCCATGAATCTGTGATTATATATTTCAGATGCCATATTTATATGTGCCTTGAAATTATAACATAGACTATAGTGGTTGTAAACTTAATTATTATTTTAAAACCCCGTCTGAAAGGACGGGGCTGTTGATATATCAGTATTTGTTTTCCTCTCTGAACCTCACAACCTTATTTGCGGAATTCTTGGAAAGCGGCTCATGTCTTACCTGAATGCTCTTAATCTGCTTAAAGCCAGGATTTTGTGCATTAATCTTGTCTATTTCCTGCCAAAGCTCAGCTTCGAGGCTCTGGTCGGACGGGATTTCGGTGTAGTTATCCTTGATGTATTCGTCGTTGACAACTATAGTTGCGGCAATTACGAAGTCGTCACCAACCTCACCCTCTCGCGCAAAGACCATAGACTCTAAAATAAGCGGAATATTTGCAAGGTAGAATTCAAGCTCTTCAGGATAAACATTTTTACCATTTTTTGTAATAATTACATTTTTCTTCCTGCCGGTTATATATAAGAAACCTTTTTTATCGAGGTAGCCGAGGTCTCCGGTATGGAACCAGCCGTCAATAATTACATCCTGTGTCAGATCCGGTCTTTTATAATAACCAATCATTATGTTTGCGCCTTTGAGACAGATTTCTCCTATTCCCTTTTCATTTGGTTCGTGAATCTTTATCTCGCAGTTAGGAAATGCTCTGCCTACCGACCTGTCGTTTGTTTCAATATCAGGAATAAGCGCACCCATAGGAGCAGCCTCTGTAAGACCATAGCCCTGAACAGCCATAATACCTATAGCATTGAAGAAAGCAAGGACCTCAGGATTAATTGCAGCACCGCCGCTTATCATCATTCTGAGCCTTCCGCCAAACAACGCTTTTATATCCTTGAAAAGCCTGTCACTCATGTCTATCTTTATGAATCTTGAAGCCTTATTCACCTTTAGTGCCGCAGCAAGTGACTTTTCCTTACCCTGCTTCCTGACATTTGCCATGATTTTCTTGTAAATCATCTCAAAAATGGCAGGCACTCCTAAGAAGAATGTAGGCTTAACCTCCTGCATATTTGAAAGAATATACTTGAGACCCTCACAATAAGCAATAGAGCAGCCCTTGTACATAGGCATAAGGAAACCGCTGGTGCATTCGTAGGTGTGGTGAAGCGGTAATACAGAGAAGAAGCAATCCTCCGGATTGAGCTTCATTACAGTCGGAGAAACCATGAGATCCTCAGCAATATTTCTGTGACTGAGCATTACACCCTTTGATATGCCAGTTGTTCCAGAGGTGAACAGGAGTATATTCATTTCCTTATTATCTATTTCAGCCTTAGTAAAGGAGGTATCTCCGTTTTCAAGAAGTCCGTTCCCCTTATCAATCAGCTTTTTCAACGAAAGGACTCCATTTTCATCCTCTTCAAGAGTCTTATCTATTAGAATTTCTATCTTTGTGTCCTTTGATGCTGCGATTTCTTCAAAAACAGCCCTGTACTTCTTATCAAGAATAACGCAGGATAACTCCGCCTCAATAGCCTGCTGCTTTAATTCTGCAGCCGATAATTCCTTATCAAGAGGAACCACAATACCGGTTCCGCAGACAACAGCCATGTATGAGAGAGCCCACTCATATGAGTTTGGACCAATTACGCCTATTCTTTTATCCTTAAGACCTAATGAAATAAGTGCCGTTCCAAGGGCATTAATATCATCCATAAACTCAAGATATGATATTGAGGTATACGGCTCCTTATGGGATTTTTTAACCCAAAAGGCCGGTCTTTCGGCATAAAGCAGCGCCGAGGTTTCGATCATATGCTTCAGATCTGTAATAGGTCTTGATTCCTTGTATGAGACATATTTGTCCTTTGATGAGTTTATTGCGCGGATTGTTTCATTAGCTTCCGCCATTTCCGCTTTCTTTTTTTCTGTATAAGTCATCTTTATCCTCCAATCCTACAAAATTAAAGTATTATCGGGGACGGCCGGCATTACACCGGACCCTTCTCATTATATACTTACTACTCCTCAATAAATCTGTAGTGCTTGGAATTCACTCTCTTATGCGCAGTATTTCTGTGCATCCTGCTGATAATTTCAACATCCTCAGGAGTGCCTTCACCTGTATTCATGTACTTATCTATAGCTGCATAGGTGACTCCAAGCTCTGCCTCGTCTGTCTGTCCTTCAAAAAGACCTGCTGACGGAGCTTTTTTGATAATATTTTCCGGTGCATTAAGGTATTCTAAAAATTCATAGATTTCTCCGACGTTGAGGTCAGAAATCGGGTTGATATCAAAAGCACCATCTCCCCACTTTGTGAAATATCCTACAAACCTTTCAGCTCTGTTTCCTGTACCGGCTACCAGAGCACCCATTGTCTGTGCGATGGTGTATACTGTAGTCATTCTCAGTCTCGGTGCAATATTTTTTGAAGCTGTTTCGGAAACACTGACACTCTTTTCAATATTTTCCATAACTGCCGCTTTTGCATCCGATAAATCAACGGTGATTGTGTCAATTTTAAACTGCTTTGCCACCGCAAGTCCGTCCTCCATATCTTCGCCGAAGTTTCTCTTAGACTGACAAGGCATGATTACACCTAAAGTATTATCGCAGGCAGCCTTGCAGAGAATTCCCACAAGAGCACTGTCCTTGCCGCCGCTGTTTCCAAATACAATTCCGTTGCAGTGTGCTTCTTCAAGACAATTTTTAATCCACTGAACACGATTTTCAAATTCTGCTTTATAGTCTCTCATATTTTCTCCTTTTTGCACGAGCTTTATAAACCCGCCTCAGCAACCTTTATCATTATCGCACATTCTATTCGCTTCTTGTGAAGCTCACAGCCCATTTCGTATATTCCGGTAATCTTTCCTGTTGAATGATAAGCATTAGCTGGACAGCCTCCGCTGCAATACATTCTTGCAAAGCAATCCCTGCATTCCTTATGCGCATAAATATTGCATTTTTTGAACTCTTCACAGATTTCTGGTTTTTTTACTCCCTCATACACATTGCCTACACAGAATTCAGGGTTGTCGACAAACTGGTGGCAAGGGTAAAGGTCTCCCCAAGGAGTAACCGCAAGATATTCCGACCCTACTCCGCAGCCGGAAATTCTCTTAACTACACAAGGGCCGCCGGTTAAATCTATCATGTAGTGGAAGAAAGTGAAGCCCTTTCCGGCCTTCTTTCTTTTTATCATTTCCACCGCAAGCTTGTCGTACTGCGCCAAAAGCTCAGGTAAGTCTTCCTTTTTGAGCGCGTATTCCTCTTCGGGAGGAGCAACTACCGGCTCCATTGAAATCTGCTCAAAGCCTAAGTCGGCTATGTGGAGAATATCATTGGCAAAGTCCTTATTGAAATGAGTGTAGGTTCCCCTCACATAGTAGTCCTTCTGGTTTCTTCTGTCTGCAAAATCCTGAAACTTTGGAACAATAAGGTCGTAGCTGCCTGTGCCATTTGCCGATGATCTGAAGCGGTCATTGGTTTCCTTTCTTCCATCGAGGCTCATGACCACATTGCTCATTTCTTTATTCGCAAATTCCATAACCTCGTCGTCCAGCAAAATACCGTTGGTTGTCAATGTAAACCTGAAGTTTTTATCGTGAAGCTTTTCCTGTTCTCTTCCATATTTTACCAGTTGCTTGACAACCTCCCAGTTCATCAGGGGCTCTCCTCCAAAGAAGTCTACCTCAAGGTTTCTCCTCGTTCCGGAGTTTTCTATCAGGAAGTCGAGTGCCTTTTTGCCGACCTCAAAGGTCATCAGGGACTTTCTGCCCTTGTATTCACCCTCCCCGGCAAAGCAATACTTACATCTGAGGTTGCAGTCGTGAGCAATATGAAGGCACATAGCCTTTATTACCGACTGTCTTTCCTTAAAATCAAATACCGTATCCGCGAAAATATCCTTTGTGAACAGCTTTCCGCTTTTTCTGAGCTCTTCAATATCCTCAAGAACCTCCTTTATTTCTTCAGGAGTTACATCAGGCCTGTCACTGTATTTTTCAAGAATTATCTCAATTATTTCTTCTTCTGTTTTATCTTCATACAGTCCGACTATATCCCAGGCAACCTCATCCATAACATGAACAGCGCCCGAATTTGAGTCTAAAACTATGTTATATCCGTTGTTTTTATATCTATGAACCATTATATTTCCTTTTGGTTGTTTAATGAAAATCGCCGCATCAGCGGCGATTCTTCACTATTTACACTTTTCACACTGCTGGTTAGCAATACTGCATGATGTTTTGCTTGCTGACTGGCAGGATGTCTGGCACTCACCGCAGCCGCCCTTCTTAGCGGATTCAGCAAGGTTTCTTGTTTCAAGAGTCTTGATTCTCTTCATTTTCTGCACCTCTTTTTAATTAAAATATTGTACAGGAATATTTTACTTGTTTTTATTCCAATAGTCAATGATAAATCTTACTCAAAATACTTCTGCAGCTTACTTTTCTCCGAGAATTGCAATGATTGCGTCCGCAAATTTTTCCAGCCCCTCCCAGGTATCACAAATGCTTGTCATCGCTATAATATAATCCTTAAACGGAGCTTCAATTTGTATTCCGTATTCGTTCAGCAGCCGTTTATCGAGTTCAAAGCCATTCACTATCCCATTATTTGCGGCGGCAATAAGCTTACCTCTGTCAAAGCCGAAAAACCTATGGTTTTCCAGTTTATCCTCTCCGTGACACAGCACTCGTACGCCCTTAGCGCCCTTGATTTTTTCCGAAAAAGCCTCAAGCATTTTATCATATTCTTTAAAAGCGAGCTTTCCAGAGTCCGAGTCAAGAAAGCTTACACACCGGTCTATTCCCGCCATTAAAATATATGAGGGACTTGTGGTCTGAAATACGCTCAGGCCTTCCTGCATTCTTTCTGGCGAAATTAAGTCTCCATTTAGCAGAAGAACCGATGTCTGTGTCGGAGAAGGCAGCGTTTTATGGAGAGAGAGAACAATAATATCCGGCTCATCATATGCGGATAAACAGCCCATTCCGAGGTCTTTTGATTTTCCATTATTTTCCATAAATGGCAGATGTGCTCCATGAGCACCGTCAACCAAAAGCGGCACTCCTCTTTTATGACATACTCTTGCAATTCCTTTAATATCGGAAATTACTCCTTCATAGGTCGGAGAGGTGATAATAACCAGTCGTGCATCCGGGTTAGAGGCAAGACACTTCTCTATCTGCTCGGGGGTTATGGAAACAGTTACATTGAAAGCCTCATCCCGCTCCGGGAGAATGAATACCTTTTGGCCATTTCTTAGCTGCAGACCATTGTACACAGCCCTGTGGCAGATCTGACTCATTATAACCTTTCCACCGTACGGCAGGGCCGCATGGATTGCAGAAAGAAGTCCGCCCGAGCTTCCGTTTATCAGGTAAAAAGCACGCTTTGCTCCGAATAGCTTTGCACACTTCTCCATTGAGTCGAGAAGAACCCCCTCTGGGCAATGCAGGTTATCAGTACCCGGCACCTCAGTTACGTCAATTTCATATGGTTTTTCCACCCATGAATACTCAGGGTTTCTCTTGTGCCCCGGCATATGCATAGGGTATACGCCCGAACAATATTTTCTTAGATAAGCTTCAAGGTTCATATTTTCACCAATATCCTGATATTAACTCGTGCAGCTTCACCACACTGCCAACTTTTCAGCATGATATTTATTAAAAAAACCCCGCAAGGCTGCGGGGAAGATTTTAAAATAGATTATCGCCTTTATAGTCAGTAAGTTCACTTGTGTCCGAATCCAGAAGTAAAGGCTTGTCCCTTTTCTTTGGCTGTGTCTCAGTCCTCGGCTTTGCCATCCTCACGGTTGTTCTTTCCACAACAGCTTTCTTTATTTCTTCATCGGAAGGTTGTCCTTCCTTTGGCTTTGCCTCAGCTTGTGCTTCCTTTTCTTCTGTCTTTATGGCTTCTGGAGGCTCTGCCTCAATCTGGATTTCTTCAGGCTTTTCTGCTTCTTCCTTTGCCTCAGCAGCCTGTACCTCTTCGACAGCCTGAGCTTCCTTTTTTTCCGGCTTAATCCAGGAGTTTTCGCCCTTCAGACTTCTCCTTTCATCTATGGACTTTTCGGAAGACTCTATAAAATCCATTATTCTGTTCGCAGCTGCAGCTACCGGAA
Organism: Firmicutes bacterium UBA1768; assembly: GCA_002315335.1. GTDB lineage: Bacteria > Bacillota > Clostridia > Peptostreptococcales > Anaerovoracaceae > UBA1768. The sequence continues at coordinate 20,273 of DCGW01000016.1, forward strand.
TGTGACACCTTGCAAGGAAAATCGCAATTTTATCGAGAACCCATAGCAATATTCCGTAGGAACCCTCAACAACAAAGTCATAGCCCTTAACCACCGGCTTAGACGAAAATACCACAACGCAGAGACTTGCCAATCCGAAGATCAGAATATAATAAAGAACTACGTTTTCAGGGAAAATTCCGAAGAATATTCCGTATTTCTTTACTAAATATCTCACAATTAGGTGGAGAATATATATCGGCATTGTATTCATTCCCACGTAAGCCAGATAATTCTTCTTGTTTGGAAGAATGTTAAGCATGAGGATAATCCATCCACAGGCTAAAACAAATATCATCATTCTTCCGATAATATCCCAGTACCATGTAACTCCGAGCTCGCAGGCAGGGTTTTTAAGCAGGTAATAGCCTACCGGGAACTGGTCTCCGAAAAACGCAAGCAAAACTGAGCAGGCCGTCAATACAGCTCCCAGAATCGCGCAGTACGACTTTCGCAGAGAACGTAGCCTTTTGAGATGTTCTGGGGTACAATAATACCCGAGCAGGAAGAACGGGAAGTATGAAACCATTCTGCCCAAAGCGAAGGTGTCCGAGAAAAACGGAACCTGCCCCGCAAACAGGAATACCAACAATGATAATTCCAGGAAGTGCGGAATTTTAATATAATTCTTCAGGAAGAACCTGTAGAAGAACAGTGCAAACAAATACCATAATGCAAACGGCGGAACTGTAAGATCTATTGTCGCGTGTCCCCAGATTATAAGGCGTACCAAATAGAAAAATGGAATGCACAGTATGTACGGCCACAGAAATGTGTGGAACGCGGTCTCACGCGCACGCTCCGGTTTTTTTGAAAAATAACCGGAAAGAAATACGAACGCCTGCATTACGAAAACATTAATTGTGATGTAAACAATACCGCTCAGGGATGCTGCTGAAAAGTGTCCCGCAACACGTGTGAAGTGCGAAATCGGGATGCTCCACATCAGAAGTCCTCTGAAGGTATCGAACATATAGTCTCTTTCTTTACTCATAACAATAATATAATACTTATAATTTGTACGGATTTCAAGGGGTTATTGAAATTTAAACATTTTTTGTAAAAACCCGCCTAAAGCTTTCTATATCTTTTCAATGAGCTGGTCTGAGCTTTTGACGGAATGACCGTAAGATCTCCACTTGTCCTCGAGGCAAGCTCCAGACCCATGTTGTCGCAGAAGAAAATTTCGGTTTCAAAATGACCTGCATCAATCATCGCCAGGCCGAGTCCTTCGGCTGCCTGAAACTCATGGTATTTAACATCACCAGTAATAAACAGATCACAGCCGAGCCTTGCAGCCTCATCCATCAGGTCCGCTCCCGCGCCGGTACAGATTCCCACCCTGCGAATCTCTCTATTCAGATCACCGGTATAATCTACGCCTGAGCCCTTCATGACAGCTCTGTCAACCGTTGTAATAACGTCCTTTAACAGCACCTTATCTCCGGAAACATATTCTCCAACCCTGATTATAGGAACGTCTTCAGGTGCAGCAACGTTTGAAAGCCCAATTATTTCGGCAAGAAAATCGTTGTTCCCTCCCTGTGCCGAATCAAAGGGGGTATGCGCGGAATACACTGAAATTCCATGCTTTATCAGTCTGTAAACAAGCTCTCCCTTAGCTGTGGTTTCATCTATCTGTTTTAAACCCCTGAAAAACATAGGGTGGTGGCTGACAATAAAATCACATTCTTTCTCTATAGCTTCGTCAACAGTGTCTCTGCAAACATCGAGACAAACTAAGATACGTTTTGCCTCATTCCCTGCCGACATAAGCTGGACTCCCGAATTATCCCAGTCCTCTGCAAGATGAGGCGGCGCAATTGTTTCAATAATCTTTATTAGCTTTTCCTTTTTCATCCCTTTTCCTTCCAACATCCTTTATTTATGCAGCATCCGATAATACCAATTATTTCCATAAAAGTCAAAAACTACAAATCGTTGTCTGTAATCAGCCGCCGCAGCATTTTAATCGCAGACTCAGCTCTGCTTTTTCCGTCAGCAGCCACCTCCGAAGCAGATTTTTCCGCCTCCTCAGCAATTCTGTTTAAAACGCCTATTCGATTTTCAATAAAATCGCGAAGCAGCGGATCTCTTCTCTTCAAAATGGCTTCGTTTACTTCATACTGCTTTGGTATAGTTGTACCGGAGGACGCTTTTCTTACCGCCATTATCTCCCAGACAAAGCGGCTTTCTCTTACCAGGCTTCCGTCGTAAACATCAAAGCCGTTGTCAAACAGCCATTTTCTTAGTCCTGCCTGTTCCTTTCGGGGCTGAAGTATCATCATTTTAAGCGAAGCTGTTTTTGCTCTGTCGGCCTCAAAAATATCCATCATGAGCCTGCCGCCCATTCCCGCAATAACAACGGTGTCAACTTCGCCTTCTCTGAAAACCTCGAAGCCGCTGCCCTGCCTCATAACAATGCTTTCCGGACAGCCGCCGACTATTCTATCGAGATTTCCCTTCATTTTTTCAAGGGGGCCCGAATTGACATCACCGGCAACTATATAGTCAGAAATTCCGTTCAGGTGCAGCCAAAGCGGAATGAAGCCATGGTCAGTTCCAATATCTGCTACTCTTGCTCCCCGAGGAACAAAATCAGCTATTTTCTGAAGTCTGTCTGTCAGTTTTATCATTACTCTAAGTAGTCCTTAAGCTTTTTGCTTCTGCTCGGGTGTCTGAGCTTTCTCAGAGCCTTGGCTTCAATCTGTCTGATTCTTTCCCTTGTTACATCGAACTGTCGTCCAACCTCTTCAAGAGTCCGTGCTCTTCCGTCTTCAAGCCCGAATCTGAGCTTCAGAACCTTTTGTTCTCTTTCTGTAAGAGTTGAAAGAACTTCAATTAACTGTTCCTTGAGCATCGAAAAGGCTGCAGCCTCTGCAGGTGCAGGAACATCATCATCAGGAATAAAGTCGCCAAGATGGCTATCTTCCTCTTCACCGATAGGAGTTTCCAGCGAAACAGGCTCCTGAGCTATCTTCATGATTTCTCTTACCTTTTCTTCAGGTAAGTCCATTTCCTTTGCGATTTCTTCAGGTGTCGGTTCGCGGCCGTATTCCTGAAGAAGCTGTCTTGAAATTCTAATGAGCTTATTAATCGTTTCAACCATGTGTACAGGTATTCTTATGGTTCTCGCCTGATCTGCGATTGAACGAGTGATGGCCTGTCTTATCCACCATGTAGCATATGTGGAGAATTTGTAGCCCTTTCTCCAGTCAAACTTGTCAACCGCCTTGATAAGACCGAGGTTTCCTTCCTGAATAAGGTCTAAGAAAAGCATTCCCCTGCCCACATAACGCTTCGCAATACTTACAACCAGTCTGAGGTTTGCTTCGCAGAGCTTTTTCTTTGCTTCCTCGTCTCCGTTTTCCATCCTCTTGGCGAGTTCTATTTCTTCTTCCGCGGTAAGAAGCGGAACCTTTCCTATTTCCTTAAGATACATTCTTACCGGGTCGTCGATATTAATTCCCTTTGGGAGAGAAATGTCGATTTCAACCTCCTCGTCCTCGTTGCCTAGATCCGGTTCATCATCGGGAAGGACATCATCATCAACAAGCAGTTCCTCATTGATATCGTCTATTCGATGACTCATCTCAAGCTCCACACCTGCATTTGCAAGCGCTTCGTAGAGGTCCTCTGCCTGGTCCTTGTCTAATTCAATTGACGCGAGGGTATCGCTCACTTCGTCCATCGAAACCTTCCCCTTTTTCTTGGCTTCTTCAAGAAAATTCATGAGAATTTCAGACTTTTGAACATCAGTCATAGTTTTTTCGTTACTCATTGAGTTGCTCCTTCCTTGCTTTAAGCTGACTTATTGCCGAATTAATATCCATCAGCTCAGCCAAAAGCCTGTTGTTTTCTTCTATATCCTTTTCCTCATCCATAACCTCGAGGATTTTAATAATATTTGCTCTCTTTTCAGTCAGGTTTTCTTCCTTTATTCGCGCGACACAATCGAAAAGCGTTTTTCTGTCGTCTCCCGAAGGGAGAATGTTTTGCATAATTTCCTTTAACAGCCCAACATCTCTGTCGTCTAATCTGTCATAGAGTGCAGTCTCGTCTATTTCTCCGTCCGGACTGTAAATATCAAAAATCGCTGACAGAATTCCCTCGTAGCCGCTCCCCTGAAAATATGACGACAGCTCATCGGTTCCCTTAATTATTGGAATATATGACGCACTGCTCACCATCAGTCTTATGAGTGTTCTGACCGTAGGCCTCTTTTTTTCATCTATTACAGCTTCGGCTTCCATACGGGCGTTCTCTCCGTCCTGCTGACCGGAAGCTTCGCTGTAAATCGTACGGCCCCGTGAAGGCTTTGCTCCCTGAATTTCTCTCTCTATAGAGCTTTCCGGTATTCCCGTGAGAGTCGAAACCTGCTTTACATAAGCAGCCTGCTCTGCCGGGCTCTTGATTTTTTTCAGCTCTCCGCTGATTTCCTCAAGAAACCTTATTGCTCCCTCTGTCGTAGAAATATCAGACTTTTCTCTGGCCACATCAATTTTATACTGCATAAACGAAACAGCCGAGTCCAAAAGCTCATCAAACGCAGCCTTTCCCTGCTGTTTAATGAATTCATCAGGGTCCTTTCCGCCGGTAACCTGAAGAACCTTTACCTTTAGCCCCGCCTCAAGAAGAATATCTATTCCCCTCAAAGTTGCAGCCCTGCCAGCATTGTCGGTGTCGTAACAGAGGACAACAGTATCGGTATATCGCTTCAATAGTCGAGCCTGTTCAGAGGTGAGTGCGGTTCCGAGACTGGCAACTACGTTCTCAACTCCTGCCTGAGCAAGACTCACCACGTCCATATAACCCTCTACCACAATAGCGAGATTTTGTTCTCTTATTGCCGACTTTGCAAGGTTAAGCCCATAAAGATTGTCCTTCTTCTTAAAGATAAGCGTCTCAGGCGAGTTTAGGTACTTTGGCATCGCATCCTTTTCTATTGCCCTTCCACCAAAGCCTATAATCTTATCTCTGGTATTGAAAATAGGAAAAATCACCCTGTTTCTGAACTTGTCATAGTAGCCTTTTTCGTTCTTCTGCAGCAGCCCTGCATCATATGCCGCATTGGAAGAGACTTCCATTTTTTCCAGAAAATCCCTCATATCATTCCATGAGTCGGCTGCATAGCCTATACCAAACCTGACTGCAGTTTCGGGAGTTATGCCCCTGCTGATGACATAGCGTATGCCCGGATTATCGCCGTTTCTCAGGCTCTTGTAAAAATGTCGAGCAGCCTGTCGCGAAACCTCGTAAAGCTCTTCCTTCTTCTCGTTGGCTTTCCTTCCGCCGCTTGAAAGCTCTACTCCAGCCTCAGCCGCCAGCTTTTCCATTGCCTCCCTATAGTCCAGATTTTCGGACCTCATGGTAAACTTCAGGATGTCTCCGCTTTCGCCGCAGCCAAAGCAGGTGAAAATCTGCTTTTCCGGAGAAACCACAAAAGAAGGAGTTTTTTCACCATGAAAGGGACACAGACCTTTATAATTTGCGCCCGCTCTCTTCAGGGTCACTTTTTTCCCAATATAGTCAACAATATCAATATTCTGTTTTATCCTGTCAAGCGCATCGTTGTAACTCATATTACACCACTATCCTCGGCATGAATATTGTCTGGAAGGTCTTAAGCGCAAATCTGTCGGTCATTGATGCGATATAGTCCTTGACAGCTTCCTCTACTCCCCATTTTGGAATCAGCAGCTGTATTTCCAGCGGCATTTTCTGAGGATTCTCCCTGAAATAGCCGTAAAGCTGCTTGATAATCTGCTTGATCTGCTCCATTTCCACACTTCTGACAGGAGGCCTGTAAACGGTTTTGAACATAAACGTTCTCAGGCCGTTCATAGCTTCAAGCCTTTCCTCGCTCATAATGATTTCGTTTTTTCCCTCACTGTTTTCCATCAGGTCGGTGACGAGAGTGTTAATTCTCTTGCTGTGAGATTCGCCCAAAACTTTTATACAATCCTTAGGCAAATCCTCGAATTTCAGCACCTTTCCTCTAAGCGCATCATCTATATCATGATTGATATAGGCAATCCTGTCGCTTATTCTTACTACCTGACCCTCAAGCGTAAAGGGCTTATTTGGACCTGTATGGTTTAATATTCCATCTCTTACCTCTTTTGTAAGGTTTAAAGGAGATCCCGAAGGACTTTTTTCTAAAACCTCCACAACTCTCAGCGATTGAACATTGTGCTTGAAGCCATTTCTGTGAATCTCACTAAGGCTCTGCTCTCCACCGTGTCCAAACGGAGTATGTCCGAGATCGTGCCCCATTGCAATAGCTTCGGTCAGGTCCTCGTTAAGAGCAAGACCTCGCGCAATTGTCCTTGAAATCTGCGCCACCTCGAGCGTGTGTGTCAGTCTTGTTCTGTAATGGTCATCTTCTGGCGCAATAAAAACCTGAGTCTTATGCATCAGTCTCCTGAGCGCCTGAGAATGAATAATGCGGTCCCTGTCTCTCTGATACTCTGTCCTTACTTCACAATCATCCTCAGGGAAGTCACGTCCGAGAGTTTCAGCCGACTTGGCCGCATATTCAGATAAAAGCTCATATTCACGAGCCTCATATTCTTTTCGTTTTATCATTTGTTTTCCCTATCCCTTATTCATTACTCAAAAACACAAATTAACCTGTGGTAATATTATTTTCGCAGGTTAATTCGTTTTTCCTTTTTTTATTCTAAAAAATTTTTAAAAAATTTTCGATTAATAATTTGTAGTTTTGTACTAATAGTATTGCGAGTCAACAGGGCGCTTACTGCTGCTTTTCACCATTGATTTTTGCAAGCTCTTCCTCTTCGAGAACACGATACGCAACCTTTCCTACCAAAGTCTGAGGCAGGCTGTCTCTGAACTCAAATTCGTAAGGCATAGCATACTTCGCGATATTATTTTCGCAGTACTTTTTAATCTCATTCTTGATTTTGATGCTCTCCTTTACGCCCGGCTTCAGCACCACAAAGGCCTTAACCTTCTGAATTCTGTATTCATCCGGCACGCCTATGCAGCAGCTCATCAGTACCATAGGATGATTGTCAATAATATTTTCAAGCTGTGATGGGAACACATTGTAGCCGGAGCTTATTATCATACGCTTTATTCTCTGTCGATAGTAAATAAAGCCCTCCTCGTCCATCATTCCGAGGTCTCCGGTATGTACCCATGTTCTTCCATCCGAATGAACTTTAAGTGTATTTGCGGTTTCTTCAGGCTCTTTCAGATAGCCCTTCATTACAGTTGGTCCTGAGATGCAGATTTCACCATCTTCTCCATACGGAACCTCTTTGTCTGTACCTATTTCTACAATTTTGTAGTAGGTGTCCGGGAACGGAATTCCGATCGAGCCCTCTTTAAAGAAGCTCTTTGGAGTAAGGCAGGACGCAGTTACGCATTCTGTCGTTCCGTAGCCTTCTCTTACCTGAATTGTTGCTCCATGCTCCTTAAGGAAAGCATCAACCTTTTTCTTGAGTTCAATAGAAAGAGAGTCTCCTCCCGAAAACATACCTTCTAAGCATGACAGATCAAGACCTTCCATCTTCTTGCTTCTGAGCAGTGCTTCATATAGAGTAGGAACTCCTGCAATGTAGTTTGGTCTGTATTTCTTTAAAATAGCAGCATATGTGTCAACGCTGAATTGTGGAACCAATACGCATTTTATCGAGTTGATAAGAGCTGTATGAATTGTTACTCCAAGCCCAAAGCCATGGAACATCGGCATTATTGACAGCATGGTATGACCCTTGGTAATGCAATCTCCTGCCGCAGCGGTCTGCATTCCAAGAGCATTAAAATTCATATTTGTCAGGAGTATGCCCTTGGTTTTGCCCGTTGTTCCCCCGCTGTAAAGGATGGTTGCAACATCATCGCCCTTCATGTTTATCCTATATTCGCCTTGGAAGGTATCCCCCTTCTTTATGAAGTCGCAATAACGAACAACGCCTGCCTTTTTAGGCACAGCAGCAATTTTTCTTCCCTTAGTAATGTTAAAGACCTGTTTTTTGATTTTTGGCAGAGCTTCTTTGATAGAAGCATAAATCATGGTCTTTACTGTTGGAATCTTTCCGTTAAGCTTTTGGAACTTTGGATAGAATAAATCCATCGTAAGCACCGCCACGCTTTCGGAATGATTGATGTAAAACTCTATTTCCCCAACAGCCGATAACGGATGTACCATATTTGATACAGCGCCTATAATATTGAGGGCATAAAATGCAGTGACAGCCTGAGGTGTGTTAGGCATGCAGATTGTAACCACATCACCCTTCTTTACACCAATAGCTCTGAAAGCTCTTGCGCACCTGTTTACATCCTCAATGAAATCTATATAGCTCACAGTTTTACCCATGAAATCATAGGCAGGATAGTGCAGCGTACAATTCTGTACTGAGGTTCTCTCTATCATCTCAAACATTGAAATATCAGGGTATTCCAAATGTTCAGGAACATTTTTGTAGGATGAAAGCCATGGTGTCTTCGGCTCTGCAGCTTCGGCAGCCACAAATTTTTCAGAAACACCCTCCTGTTTGATGTTGTTATCGTCTTTATTTGAAAACATATCCAGTCTCTCTTTCTAATTCCCCTTCAAGCAATTCAGGATTTTCCAGTAAGTATTTTACATATTTTATTGACCTTGCAAAGTAGAAGCCATCTGCAATTCTCTCATCAAGAGTACAGCCGAGGTTCATAACATCGGCAATAACAAGATTGCCTTCCTCATCCGCAATAGGAGCCTTATGAATCTCTCCTATTGTAACTACTACTGAATTTGTTCCATAGTTATTCAGATGGTGGTAAACAGCATTGCACTTGATTGAGCCAAGATTTGCCACCAACACGCTTGAGTACTCCGGATCTCCCTTTATTACCGCTTCAGGCATAAGGCCATAATAGTCTGCAATTCTTACTAACCTGAAGAAAAAGCGGTTTATCCACCTTGGCCAATGACCTACGGTTTCCATCATTGCGTTAACATCCGTATTATCTTCTTTTCTTAGCTTCTCAGTATCCCCGATTATTCTACGACTGATTTCGTCAAGAGTCATGTCAGGTCTTGTTTTGAGAATCATTATGCTTTCTTCAGAATGGTCGTCAAACTTTCTTTTTACTATGAATGAAATCGTCTTTTCAAAGCGTTCATACATTCTTCCGCCCGCAACAAATCTATTTAGCAAAGGTCTGAATTCCAATGCCTTACCTATTGCTGCTACAACCAGATGAAATGCGGTTGTTTTTAACTCGGGATTTTCCTTATTCTTTTGTTCAACATACTTAACCAGCTTGGTAGCATCTACCTGCTCTAAAGAATAAACCTCCGATTCAGTTCTGTTCGGAAAAAGGAATGGCATAATTAAGTGTAAGCCGTCAAGGTCCTTCAACCAACGGCCATCACGCCTGTCTCCCCTCTTTTTTCTGTAATCGTTCTTTCTCATTACACCCTCCAAAATACTATGACTTAATGCTCCCCTTCATGATTTGTCACCTATGACAGTCTGAAATGAAGCATGGTTTTTCACTCTCACAGAGATTTATTATATACCAGAATGTCTCCTTCTTCAAGAACTGTATCACCATTTGGTATTACTATTCTGTCGTCTCTCATTATCATTATAACCAGTCCCTCGGTTTTAGCGTCGGCAAGCCTGCAGCCTATCAGGTGATTTTGAGTCGTAATTGTTCTCTCAAAGAGCTTTACGTCGTTTACCTCGCCCACCTCAAGACCGCTTAATATGAGAACGTCTCCCGGAGTAATAAGAGTCCTACCATTTGGAATTATCCTTTTTTCACCTCTTATCAGCAGGGCTATTATTGATTCCGGTGGAAGGTCAATCTCCTTTAGCTGTCTCCAGCACCATGCATGCCCTTCATAAACCCTCGAACGAATAAACTGAATAGAAACTTCATCAGTATAGTCGGTAAAGGTCTTCATTACATTGCCGTCATCGTCTATCATACTTAGCTTTCTGGCTACAAACGGCATAAAGGTCCCTTGAATTGCAATCGAAAACAGGACTATGAAGAACACTATATGGTAAAGCCTATCGTCTCCAACTGCGGGATTTATTACAGCCATAATTGCAAACACTATGGATGCAGCCCCTCTTATTCCGGACCAGGAGACCAATAAAATCTGCCGCAGGCTGCTTCTGAAAATACCCATTACCAGAAAAACCGACAAGGGTCTCGCAATAACAGTCAGGAACAGAGCTATAAGTATTGAAGAAAAAGCCACGCCAGGCAGCTCCGACGGTGTTGCGAGCAGACCAAGCAGGAAGAAAAGTAATATCTGCATCATAGAAGTTATTCCGTCGAAAAAATGCACAAGGTTAGGCTTATTTCTGATCTCAGAGTTTCCTATGATAATTCCTGTTATATATGCGGCAAGATAGCCATTTCCGTTAAGCATTTCAGGTGCGGCAAAGGAAATCAGCGCTATGGCTATTATGAAAATCGAATCAAAGCCAGGTGTACGGAAGGAAATTTTTTTAAGTATAAATACTGCAGCCACAGCCATTCCCACGCCAAAAACTATACCGAAAAACAGCTGGGAAAACACGAGCTTAGCCACACTTGCTCCGGTGCAGTCGCCGCTCATGACTGACAGCATTATTATCATAAGCATATATGCGAATGGGTCGTTGGAACCCGACTCTATTTCAAGAACGCTGGCGATATTATCCTTCAGATTAAGTCGCTGAGTCCTGAGGATTGAAAAGACAGAGGCGGCGTCAGTAGAGCTTATTACCGCTCCTATTAAAAGGCCGAACGCCAAGTCCATTCCCAGAATTTTCCAGCAAAAAAG
>DCGW01000016.1:31143-32211 GCA_002315335.1 Firmicutes bacterium UBA1768
CCCACAAGACCAGCCGTAAGCAAAGTCCCGGCAGAGGACAGGACCAGAGATTTAGCCGCAACAGGCTTAGCCTCAGACCATTTTGTCCCGAAACCACCGAAGAACATTATCATAACGAGAGCTACAGAGCATACACTTTCTGAAAGCTCATAATTTGTAAAATTGATTTTGAAGAGACCATCCGAGCCAAAAACCATGCCTATCGCAAGAAACACGAGAAGCATAGGAATTCCTATTTTACCTGACAGCCTGTTCATCACTACACAGGCCAGCATTACCAATGCAGCTATTAGAATATATTGAAAAATGAGACTCACCCCTTTCCGGCTCATTGCATATTGTCATCAGTGATTATATTTTACCACAAAACATTAGATAAAATATACATCAGATGCTCTATTAATAAGAAAAAACTCCGACAGCCATAAAAGTATGGTCTATCGGAGCTTTCGTTCTGATCACTAATAAGCTATGAACGGATTGACTGCCAACAATCCATTAGTGTGTAGCAGCTTTATTGCTAGACTGACTTATTTTTCTGCTTTATCAAATCCGTAAATCATCGCAGTCATTGATGCTGCCATAAATGGTACCCATTCATCATTTTCTGTGTAGAAATCAATAATCATGAGCTTATCACCTCTGTCAACTACATAGTCCTCAACATAGTAGTCTGTTCCTTCATAGGTGTTACTAAACTGAATCCACGCCATCGGTATATCATTTTCAATAGTAAATACTTCAGAATCCTTTACATCGAAGTTTTCTTTGTAATAATCAACAACCGCATTTATGTCATTTGCTTCCTTGTCAAGGTAGTAAACATCGCAGCCAGCATAGCAACCAGAAGAGTCATCAGCAAATGAAGCAACAACGCCTACTTCAGCATATTCTTCACTTACTTCAACCTGCTTCATGAATTTAGGCATGTTAAATACTACATCATCGACAACTTTAATTTGTTCTGTGTATGTTATCCATTCAATAACAACAATGTCGTCACCATCATTGAAGTAATAGTCCTCGATATAAGCAGGGCCTTTTTCCATTTCTTCATAGAATGTATAG
>DCGW01000016.1:32225-33036 GCA_002315335.1 Firmicutes bacterium UBA1768
AAACGTAATTATAGTCGCCTTTTTCTGCCCATGAATCCATTTCTACAGGCACAACATATTCTGTGTTCTCTTCAAGTTTAATATCATGCTTTGCTGCTTCCACGAGAGTTTCACCAGCTTCGTTATTCCAACGATAAACAGCAATAACAGATTCATCTGAATCAACAGGAACATATGCAGAGTCTATTGAATATCCTTCAAAATCTTCTGCTAAGGTGTCACCATAATCATTGTAGTCACACTTAAATTCGATATCAGGCAAATTATCGCTGATATGAAGTGTATAACCTGCCGGATACTTTGCTGTGTCTGCTGCACCGTTATCTTCAGAATCGGCAGCCTTTTCACCACAGGCAGTAAGGGTGAAAATCAGACAAAGTGTAAGAGCTAATGCTAACAGTTTTTTCATTTTTATTAGTCCTTTCTTTTTCTTTTGTGTTTTAACTTTTTGCCAAAAGTCGAGTGAAGCCACTCGCTCAGGCAGTGATATTTTATCATTTTTTTAGATAAAATTCAAATTAAAATCACCTTTATCATTACGGTTATTTCATCTGAAATCAGAATTTATTATAAACCAAAAGTTGTTATTAAGAACTTTATTCACTCTATTCTTAATACCACACGATTTTCTGGGCTATATTGAAAAAGCTCCCTCTCGGGAGCTTTTTTATTGCATGGGTTTCACACTATTTCTTCACATACTTTTCCTTTGCTGAATAGTGAGTATGGAGGTATTTGTGTGAGAGGTGACCATTAGGTTCGCCTAAGAACTGCTCGTACAGTGCCTGAACCTCTGCGTTCTTGTGAGACT
>DCGW01000041.1:0-14523 GCA_002315335.1 Firmicutes bacterium UBA1768
CATAAGATGTTAAATAATAATAATTATTATATTGATTTTTTTGAAGGAAGCTTTAGGGTGAATGCTGCTCAGTATCTATTGATTTCGACAATAGTTACCGTAATATGTATGCTGATTACATATAAGAAGGGCTTTACTTTCTCGAGGTTTATATTCAAAATCAGTGATTATACCAAATGGATAAAAAAGAAAGCTGAAAATTGATTATGAAAAGGGAACAAATAAAAACTATATTAGACCTGTTTGAATATATTGTCGAAGCGGGTGCGGAATATCCTCTTATATATAGAACTGATAATGAAGCTGAATACGTGCCAAGAAGCCGATTTTATGAGGATGTTATGCACGCGGGAGCGGTGATTTCCGGGCGAGTACAATCCGGCGGTGCTATTGCTATGATAGGAGATAATTCATACTCATATGTAGTGACTTATTTTGGCGTATTAGTCAGTGGGAACACCCCTGTCATGCTGGACAAGATGATAGAAGAAAAACATCTGAAAGATGTTGTTGCGGCGGTGAATTGCTCGGCAATAGTTTTTTCTGATGACTACGAAGATAGCATTGGGGAAGTTTCTGTAGAAAAGCTTAGCTTTGACGAAGTGCTGTCGAATAATCCTGATAGCAGACTTAAGACTTTTCCGAAGATAGATGAAAATGATATTTGCACTGTTTTTCTTACCTCTGCATCAACAGGAAAATCTAAAATTGTACCATTGTCACATAAAAACATGGTTTCGGAATTCAAGGCTCTCGATGGAAACACAATGCTTTCAGGCACAGCTATTCTATGTCTGCCTCTTCACCATGTTTATGGCCTAGTAGGAAATCTGCTTTATATGATGTATATTAATTCTCCGGTTTTTATCACAAAATCCATAAGAAATTTTTTGATTGACATTAAGCTGGCAGAACCAGATATTCTCATTCTTGTACCGGCATTGTATTCGATGATAATCAGAGCATTGAAGTCAGATATTACTCCTGAGGCGCTCAGAGCGTATGCTGGTCCTCGGCTGAAGTACATTGTTTTTGGGGGTTCGCCTTTTAATGCAGATCCTTCAATCATGCTAAATTCGGGAATTACTCCGTATATAGGATATGGACTTACGGAAACCTCGTCAACAATAACCCTGCGCACCGTTACAGAAGCAAACAATGATCTGGATAATGTCGGGAAACCAATAGGAAATACGGAAATAATAATTGGCGAGGAAAACGAAATTCTTGTTAAGAGTGATATGGTATTTGCTTCCTATCTAAACAATGATTGTAGTAATGACAGTTGTTTTGTTGATGGTTATTTTAGAACAGGAGATGTGGGATATATTGATGATAACGGGGAGCTGCATATAACCGGCAGAATAAAGAACCTAATAATACTGCCAAATGGTGAGAATATTCCTGCGGAAATGCTTGAAGCTCATTTATATGAACTGTCATATGTAAAGGAATGCATTGTAAAAGAGCAGGACGATAAAATAATTGCAGTTATTTATTCTGAGGACGGAGAACTTACAGCAGAAAAGATTAAAGACGACATCAGGCAGATTAACATGAAACTACCTGTAAATTGCAGTATTGCAGATTATATACTTACAGATAAGCCGTTTTCAAAAACTTCAAGTCAGAAGATAAAGAGATATTAGTTTTTACTATAGAAGGAAGACCATGGAGAAGCTATCGCATAAAAGCCAAAAGGCTGATATTAAAGAGATAAACAGCGTTTTCGACCGGATTGTTAAGCACAGGCATTTTATTATTGTTGTGTTTGCCATTCTGGTATTTTTTTCCTTATTTTCCATGAATTGGGTAAGGGTTGAGGAAGATACGGTTTATTTTCTTGACGAAAGCACCCAGTCGCGCCAATGTGTGGATATTGACTCAGAGGAGTTCACGGAATTCGGCAGCATGTATTTTATGGTGTCTGATATTTCAAAGGCAGAGGTGGATGCTATAAAAGATAAAGTAGAGAAGCTGGATAATGTAGCTTACTTTAACGATAATATCAGTAGGAAAGCTACTGGTTATACGGCCACATATTATCTTTCGTTTATGAGCAAGGCTGATGACCCCGAAAGCATGAAGACCATCAAGGAGATTTCTAAAATACCAGGTCAGTATGATAATAGTTATGTCTACAGCGAGCTTCTGGAAGATATGGAGGATATGGTTAATCATCAAATGGCCGTGGTTATCGGGGTAATAGCGCTGGCGGTCCTTCTTATTTTATTGCTTGCCTGCCGAAGCTTTGCCGAAATACCTGTTTTTTTACTCGTATTCGTGGTTGCGGCGTTGTTAAATATGGGCTCGAATTTTGCTCTTGGGACAATTTCTATTATTTCAAATGCCGTTGCCGTGACCCTGCAGCTGGCCTTGTCGCTGGATTACGCCATAATATTGTCCAACAGATACTGGGAGGCCCACCAAACCTTGCCTGTTCGAGATGCAGTATCTGAGGCTCTGAAAGGAGCGGCACCAGAAATTCTTGCCAGTAGTCTGACAACTATGGCAGGTCTTTTTGCCATGACCTTTATGACCTTTGGATTGGGTCGGGATATGGGAATTGTTTTAATCAAGGCTATAGTTATCAGCTTGATAACTGTCTTTCTGCTTATGCCGGCTCTTTTGATTTTGTTCGGAAAAATGATGGATAAGACGATTCACAAAAGGCTTATTCCGCAGTCTGATATGCTGGGACGTTTTGCACATAAAACCCGCCATGTTATTCCTGCATTATTTGTTATTATACTTGTGGCGGCGTATTGTATGTTTTCCAATGTAAATTGCCTCTATAATGAGATGGAAGCACCGGTGAACCAACCTTTGGATATTACGGTAGCTTATGCAGCTATTACCGAAGAACTGGGAACCAACGATGTGGAAATACTGGTGCCTGCGGGTGACTACCACAAGGAAAAAGCCTTGATTGAAGCTCTTGCTGCGGAAACTTCGGTAAGAACTGTCTCGGGGCTTGCAAATACTGAGGCTGTCGAGGGCTATTATCTTGCAGATGACATAGGTGTTGAAGCTGTGCAGAAGCTTGCTGAGGTGGACAAACTGACAGCAAAGGGAATTATGGCTCTTTATGCAGTCGAAAAGGGTCAGCCTGAGGTTCTTTCTGAGCAGCTTGACTCTTTTAAGGCTCCTCTGATTGATGTGTTCACCTGCCTTTATAAGCATATTGATGACCCAAAGCTTGAAGTCAGTGATGAGCAGAGAGAGACGGTCAAGAAGCTATATAATATGCTTGACAGGATGAAGTCTGAACTTCAGGGACCTCGCTATAGCCGTCTGCTGCTTTCTCTTGATGCCCCGCTTGACAGCGCAGAAACGCGCGACATTTTGACCCGGCTGCAGAATGTGGCAAAGTCTTTCTATCCAAATGACACGCATATTGCCGGCTTCAGTATGGTTTACAGTGATTTTGCTGAGAGCTTCCAAACCGATAAGACTATCACATCGGTGCTCTCAATTGTGCTGGTTATGCTGATTCTGCTTTTTGCATTCAGAGCTTTAGCAATGCCGGTACTCCTTATTCTTGTGATTCAGGGCAGTATCTGGCTGAATTTCGGTATTCATTCGCTGGTAGGCGGAAATGTATACTTTATCTGTTATCTGATAGTAAGCTCCATAATGATGGGTTCAAATATTGATTATGCAATTGTTATTTCTTCTCGTTTCCGTGAGCTTAGGGGAAGGGGAACTGAGCCTCGTGAGGCGATAAGTCAGACTATGAGCTTTGCCTTACCTACAGTTCTGACCTCCGGTGGAATTATGACCCTCTCAGGCTTGCTGATTTATCAGCTTGTCAGCACCGGAGTTGTAGCCTGCTTTGGCTTATATCTGGCCACGGGTACACTAATTACAATGTGTCTCGTGCTCTTTGCTCTGCCTCAGCTGCTGTTAGTCACTGAGGGTGCTGTAAGAAAAACTTCGTTTTCGCTGCCGACACTGTATAATCCGAGGAAAGCGCGAAGAGTGGCCGTGACCTTGATATGCGTACTTGTCATGACTGCATCCTGTGTGGGATACGTGGTTGCCGGACAAAGCCTTAAGGACAGACTTTATGAAAATGATAATGAAATGGCTTATCTTGAGGATATTGAAGCAGAACTGTCTCAGGTAGAGTCTTCTCTTGAAGGGTTTAACTATTTTGGCCTGGTAGAGCAGTTCCTTACGGGAGATATTGGTTATGATGAACTGATGGCTGCTAAGACTGAACTGAAAGCAGGAGAGAAAATGCTTGAAGCCGGGCAGGCAGAGTATGATGCGGGACTGGCAGAGTACAATGACTATCTTAACCAATACAGGCAAGGTGAAGCAGAGCTTGCAGCCGGTGAAAAGGAGCTTAATGACAATACGAAGCTTTATAACGAGTCCTATGCTCAATACGAGGACGGAATGAAGCTTTATCAGGATAATCTTAAGCTGTATGAGGAAGGAAAACAGCAGCTAATAGACGGGCAGAAGGAATATGATGCGGCACTGGAGGAATACAATGCCGGAAAAGCGGAGCTGGAAAAATATACAGGCTTGTATAATTTGCTGGTAGGCGGATATAACAAATATCGTGACTTACAGGCAAGATATGATAGTGCGGTGGCAGCCGGAGACCTTGCTAAAGCGGCTTTGCTGCATCCTACTGTGTACGCGGCAAAGGTAGCCTACGAAACCAATCTGACAAGCTACGGATCTATAGAGTCTATATTGGAAAAATATGAAGCTGGAAAGGCTGAACTGGAAGCTGCTGAAAAACAGCTGGCGGATGCAAAAAAGGAAATAGATGAAGGCAAGGCCACGCTGGCAGACGCCGAACGTCAGCTAAAAGAGGGTAAACAGGAGCTGTCTGATGCAGAGCGTCAGCTGGAGGATGGAAAGAGACAGCTTGACGATGGTAAGCGACAGTTGGACGACGGTAAGGCACAATTATCCGATGCTAAACGTCAGCTGGATCAGGGGAAATCGGAGCTTGATGCCGGAGCTAAGGAGCTGTCCGGGTATTATGCTGAATACAAAGACGGAAAAAAGCAGATTGATGATGCTGAGAAAATGCTTTCCGAAAACGAAGAAAAGTATTCTGATGGTACTATTTCACTGGGTGAATTGCTTGAAAAAAAGAATAAGCTTGACGCGAAGCTGCATCTTTTAAACTGTGCAAGTGAGGTGCAGGTGGGCAATTCTTTGAATGGAAGTTCCTTGTTTGCTGCGGAGTATGAGTACTGTAAAGAGGCTGTTTCGCAAGCTCGCAGTGAGCTGAACGAACTCAGATGGATTTGTGCTTTTGCATTCTTGGTTGGTCTGGTCGGTCTGATTATCACCTGTATTATCAGGCGTAAGACTTTAGTGGGCTAAAGTGAGGGATGCGAACTGATGCAATAATTAAGAAAAAGCTAAAAGTGATGCTTAACAATTGTTGTGATTATGTTTTTATGATAAAATTTTTATGGTGTTAAAATACATTATTTCTTTTTAATTGTTTGATGCCATATATCTTATATAAGTAATACTATTCGGGCTATCCTGAAGAACCTATTTACGAGGAGAATAGTTTATGAAAAAAATGATTTTTATGCTGGTTTTGAGCGTTGCTTTTATGCTGATTATGACACCTATGGTAATCAGTGCAGCAAACCATGATGTGTGGGACTTAAAATGCACTTTTATAGAAGAAGGTGCCGATATTTCCTGTCCGCACTGCAATGGGGTTGGTTGGGAGCCCTGCAGTCATTGTAACGGAACTGGCCACACGGAAGACACCTGCCTTGAATGTCACGGTAATGAAAAATGGTGCGAGCATTGCTATGGTACGGGAATCTGTCCCCAATATGGGGAAAGAGAATGCAATTATCCGTGTTCTTTTGGCGTTTGTTATAAATGCCTTGGAGAGCCGAAAAATTGTGGTATGTGCCTGGGTTTTGGCAAGGTACTATGTGAGTGGTGCGGTAATCAACCTATGATAGGTTATTCCGGTGGGGAGTGCGAGTCTTGTGGCGGAAGTGAAACAATAGGTGAGAATTATACGGCTCTTGCTGGAGAATACACTCTGGTCTTGGGTGAGGAGGACGATGTTTATATCTCCTACGATGACGGCGAAACCTTGGCTTGCAAGGTGGACGGCAGTATTCCTGGCCTTAGTTATACAGCTAAAGGTTGGGCAATGAACGGCTTTAATTTTGAAAGCAACGTAGGCATTGCCGTTTATGTGAAGGATTCTGTTACTATAAACCTTACAGGCGAGAATAGGATTGTAGCCAAAGGCCGTGAAGGTGGCGACTCAATAATCGGCATTTATGCCGAAAAGGATTTGTATTTTACCGGTGAGGGCAGCCTTTCATCAACCGCCTATGGAGGCGATGACATTAAACAGTCTGTGGGTATTCAAGTCGAAAACAATCTCTATAATGGAGTTCAGGGAGAAATAATCTATATTACCACTGGCTGTTTTTTGGGTAACGATAATGACTGTTTTGCAAATGGTTTGGAGGATGAAGAGGCAGCTGCACAGGGCCCTACGATTATAGGCACCGGCGGGAGCGCCACAGAAATATCGGCTGGAATCTATGTAGTCAAAGGCAATCTCTATAATGGAGTTGAGGGAGAAGAAGCGGATAGCCCAACAACCACAACTACCGCCAGTTATCATGTGGATAATGATAATGACTGTTTTGCAAATGGTTCGGAGGATGAAGAGGAGGCTGCGCAGGGTCCAACTATCATAGGCACCGGTGGTGATGCTGCAGAATTGTCGGCGGGAATCTATGTGGGCAGTCTCTATAATGGAATCAACGGAGGCGGTGAGGTAGCCTATTCCACTATCGGCAATAATGGCCCAACTATCATCGCAACAGGTGGCAACGCAACAAAAACCTATGGTATTTATTCCCGATATTTATTGAGGAATGCCGGTAAAATCACTGCTAAAAGTGGCAATGGCATTGAAAAATCGATGGGAATATATATATCACATATTCTCTATAATGGGTTTGAAGGAGCCATCCCAGAATATTTCGAAACGGCTGCATACGGTGAAGGCAACTATAATGACTATTTCGCAAATGGTTCAGAGGATGAAGAGGCAGCTGCACAGGGCTCTACTATTATCGCTACTAGCGGCGATGCTGCAGAATTGTCGGCGGGAATTTATGCGGGAAAGGGTCTCTATAATGATGGGGGCGGTAAGATGATTTATACCACCACTAATTACTCTCCTGGATTCAGCGATTCTGCCGATGGTGAGGTGGCTTCGGAAAACACCGCCACTATCATCGCCACAGCTGGAAATGCTAAAGAAACCTACGGTATTTATTCTCATGATGTATTGAGTAATGACGGTAAAATCTCAGCTAAAAGCGGCTGCGGAACCAAAACAGAGGAAGGGAACTATGTCAATGACAGCCTGTCAGCGGGAATCTATGTCAAACCAGACATGGATTTTTATGGAGGCGGATACCTGTTGAATAATAGGGGCATGGGTGGTTCTGTGACTGTATATGCCTGTTCTGAAGATGAAGGCGGCGACAATTTCGATGCTGGAGAGAAGGAAAAAGTAGGAATAATAGAAGCTGCGTCCGGTGGTGCGGCTTCTGCCTATGGCATTTATACCGCATCTTATTTGAACAATAATGGCAAAATCACTGCCAGCAGCGGCAACGGAACCGATACATCGATGGGAATATATGTTGAGGAAGGTCTATATAATGACAATGGAGGGAATCCAATGACTGCTGCTTGTTCTGGTGTCGACTATAGCGATTCTGTTAACGATGATGAAACGGAAAGCGTAGGCGCAATAGAAGCTGTGGCTGGGGATGCGATATTTACCAATGGTATTTATGCGGAATCTTTGAATAATTATGGCAGAATCACTGCCAAAAGCGGTAATGGTTTGGCGGACTATAATGAAACTATTGGCGACAGAAAAGACACCACGGTTGCGGGTATAAGGTGCCTGAATGATTTGCACAACGAAGGCACCATCAGTGCTTCTTCCGGTGATATTACCGAAATAGGAACGAATAAAGCCTATTCCTTCGGTATTGTTTCCGTTGGTGGAGATATTATTCTGGGTGAGGACTCGGATACCATAGCTACTACTGGAAGCGTTTCGGATTTAACCAAGACTACCTGCTGCGGCATCAGCGTCGGCAACGACCGTAGTATTTCTGCACTGGACTGCGCTGCGCTTTTAACTCAAGCTGATGGTAGGGCCATTTATGGTGCCTTTAAGGTTTATAAGTGCGCACAGCTTAAAGCTTCTGTCTGCAAGGACGGCACAGGTGCATCCAATAAGGATATTTCTATCAGCACAGATGGCGATTATTCGGTATCATTTGGCGGAACAACCTATAATGATATGCAGCCCCAATATGTATGTTTGACTGTCTGTAAATACCTTGCAGATTTCACATCTGGCAAACAGACGCTATTCCTCGGCGGCAAGAAAGTAGGTAAGTTTACCATAACGGGTGACCGCACAAATGGCTTTTCTCTGAAAAATGAGCACGGACAATACGTCGTTGCTGAGAGTGTTCCTTACGATGATAGTATTTTATATGTTTCTTCTTACAGTGATGATGAAAGCTTCAAGTGGAAGTATGACGGCGGGCTGTATATAATGAACGGTTCTGAAAAGCAGTATCTTGCTTATGACGTTTATGGTTTTGATTTTTCTGACTCCAAGGTTTCGGCAAATATTCGGTTGACCTCCGAAAGCCACGCCTTCACTTACTCGCAGTGCGATGGAAATGTGCATAGGGCTGTCTGTGAAAATTGCGGGTATTCGGAAGAAGCTGCTCATACCTTCAACGCTATCACACACAGGTGTATCTGCGGCAAGCTAAATCCTGATGGTCCGATGCTGCTTCACGGTGTGTTTGGTAATATGGTTGTTGGCATCGCCGCTGTTAAAGGATTAAAATGGATAACCATGTTGTCCTCATTACAAATTCAGCCTGTAATATTTAACTGGGCTGTATGCTTAAATTGGTATAAAATATTTAAATTTTTAAAGCTATAGCAATCAAATTTTGCGACTAATTGCACCGGTCATTTTTCTGGCCGGTGCTTTTGGTATCCGACTTTAATGGTGGAAACCTTGGCCTGAATGGTGGTCTGCAATAGTGGGCATAACCCACTTCGTATTATGATGTTGAGTTCAATTCTTCTGTTTATTACCTATCCGCAAAAACCAGAATCGCAGTTCTGCTTGTTTGGAGTAACTTTGAAGTTTTCTTTGAAGCAAAACAAACTGACTTTGAATCAAGGCGAGGTCATTTAAGCGGCTTTTCCGCCCTGTTACGCAATCGGCTTTGGCATTCTGACAAGGTGTCTGTTGTCGAACGGCATTTTCAGGTCGCCTATAAGAGCTGCGTAGTTTACTGCGGCCTTGCCAAAACGTCGCCGAATTTCTTCCACGGTATCCTGAAGGCGTTCATTTTTTATAAGACTGTCGATATCTGTAAACACAGTCAGCTGGTCGGCTTCATTAGCTGGAACCAAATTTATGGCTCTTATGCAGATGGCTCTGACCTTATTGTCCCATCTGTAATTTTTTTTGAACAGACGGAAGCCCTCTGCCGCTATTTCTGACGGGAGCTGGGTTTTCAGCTGAAGCTTTCCTTGAAACTGTCTTCCGGTCAGGTCGTGATTTCTTATTGAAATCTGAACTCCTCTGGCGGCTAAGTCATGTACGCGAAGTCTGTGCCCCACATCCTGAGAAAGCTCAAGCATGACTCTGAAAACTTCATCATTATTATTCAGATCTGCGGTACAGGTTATGCCATGACCTATGGACTTGATAGGGCTTTCAAAATCCTTGTGGCATACGTTTGAAGCGTCGAGCCCGTTTGCGTAGGTGTGAAGCTTAAGCCCGTTTATACCGAGAAGCCACTTCAGAAAATCCGGACTTGCACCCGCAAGCTGACCTATTGTTTTAATTCCGTAGGCATCGAGTCTTTTGCAGGTTGACCTTCCTGCATATATAAGTTCGGAAGCCGGGAGCGGCCATACTTTTTCTCTGAAATTATCCTTTGTTATTACGGTCATGGCATCGGGCTTTTTCATGTCGCTGCCAAGCTTTGCGAAAATTTTATTGAAGGATACTCCGACGCTTACGGTAAGTCCTAATTCGTTTCGACAGGCGCTTCTTATTTCTTCTGCTATTTTAACACCGCTTCCGTAATGTCCGCTTGCGGTTACGTCCAGCCAGCATTCATCCATACCGAAGGGTTCGACTTTATCTGTATACCTATAATAAATTTCATGGGCGGCTTTTGAGCATTTAAGATATTGGTCGTAGTGGGGAGCAACCATTATTATATCCGGACACAGCTGTCTGGCCTCCCAGTTTACCATTCCGGTTTTAACGCCGGCTTGTTTTGCTTTTTCAGACTTTGCAAGTATTATGCCGTGCCTGCTCTCGGTGCTGCCGCAGACGGCCACCGGCTTGTCTCTTAATTCGGGATGCAGCATGGTTTCTACCGAGGCATAGAAACAGTTCATGTCGCTGTGAAGAATGATTCGTTCTCTTTCCATTATAGTTATGCCTTTCGTTGGGTTGTTGAGAAATTGACAAGCGGAAAATAATTTTATTTATGCGGTTGACAAAGGTTCACCGCATGTGCTATTATTGCAACATCAAAGTTCACTCAAGTTCACATCAAGATAATAACACTAAAGTGAACTTGAGTCAACACAAAAAGTGAATTAAGGTGAAAAATAATGAAGACATTTTCGGAAAAGGTCAGGGATGCAAGAAGTGAAAGAGGCATATCACAGACGGAACTTGCCATAGAAACAGGTGTATCTGCCAGATCTATAAAAGCGTATGAAAAGGGAGAAAAGGTGCCTCGTCAGGGAACTATGCTCAGACTGGCCTCTGCCTTAGGGGTTTCTGTAAAGTTTCTTTCTGATGACAATTGTGAAAATCCAATGGAAGACATAGAAAAAGACGGGTATATAGAAGAAGCTAGCATAAAGTATGGAGAGAGCGGAGTCAGAGATGTCAACCGACTTTTAGCGGATAATGCAGCTCTGTTTGCTGGCGGTGAACTATCTCAATCACAGAAAGACGCTTTTTTTCAGGCAGTAATGACCGCATATGTTACCTGCAAAGAAGAAGCCAAATCAAAATACTCAAATAATAACGTGGGTTCTGGGGAGAAACTAAAGTGACGTACGAAGAGATTTTTGGAAAAGTTAAGCGGGCTCGTCAAAAATTTGGCGAGGATAATCCGTTGAAGCTTGCTGAAGCGATGGGTATAAAGGTGCTCAGAGAATCTATGGGAAAAGACGATGATGCTGTAAAGGGCTTTTATCTTGAATACAAGAGGGTGCAGGTAATAACCCTCAACAGCGATATGCCTTTGATGATACAGCAAATAGTCTGTGCCCATGAGTTGGGTCATGCGGTTCTTCATAGAAAAAAGGGTCTTCATGCTTTTCATGAGGCTGCAATGTTTG
This sequence comes from Firmicutes bacterium UBA1768, assembly GCA_002315335.1. GTDB lineage: Bacteria > Bacillota > Clostridia > Peptostreptococcales > Anaerovoracaceae > UBA1768. Next base: position 11,464 of record DCGW01000041.1, read on the forward strand.
ATGAGTCTTCTCTACTTGAAAAGGAAGCAAATATTTTTGCTGCAGAATATTTATTAAAAGATGAGGAAGTGTTAGACCTGCTGAATCAGGATATAACTTTTTTTGGCTGCGCAGCCAAGCTCATGGTACCACCGGAGCTCCTTGACTTCAAATTCCGCATGCTTAAGTGGAAGGGATATAAAATAATCGAGTCTCCGGTTTCTGAAAATACCGATTTTATGAAAAACATGCCAATACCCGACAGCTATGACTATGAGAGCTGCTGATATAAAGAAGGGATAATTATTGAACACAAAGGTATATGTAAAGGTAAATGTATTTTTTAGAGAAGACGGTACGGTCATCCCTACCGATATAGTCTGGAAGGACGGTAAAAGATATCACATAGATAAGGTTACGGACATAAGACAAGCGGCATCGCTCAAAGTAGGGGGTCAGGGAGATCGTTATACAATAATGGTGAAAGGCAGACAAAAGTTTTTGTTTTTTGAAAGGAGCACAGGCTTGTTTGGCAGCAATCTCGGCAGGTGGTTTGTTGAGGGAAATAATATTGCATAAAAGAATTAAAATCTTTAAAAGAAATGTGGAAAACAAATTGACATTAGTGTATAATAAACGAAATATGTTTTTTAGAGAGGCGAGTCTATGATTAACATAAACAAGAATGGAGAAGCTATAATAATAGGTTTAGTTGGTAGAGTTGACTCCAATAATGCTGAAGATGTCAGACAGGAAATCTGGGATGTTTTAGAGCAGGAAAAATATAACAGCATTGTCATTGACATGGAAGAGCTTGAATATATTTCCAGTGCAGGTCTCAGAGTAATACTTAAACTTATAAAGCGTGGGACTGATACCAAAGCGATAAATGTTTCCAGTGAAGTTTATGAAATATTAGAAATGACCGGGTTCACCGAGCTTTTGAGTGTTGAAAAAGCTTTCAAAAAAATGAACCTTGACGGATGCAAGGCGATAGGTAAAGGTGCAAAGGGGACGGTATATCGTTATGATGCTGAAACAGTAATAAAGGTATATAACGACCCAGACAGTCTTCCTGACATCAAAAATGAAAGAAAGATGGCAAGGATTGCATTCGTTCTCGGAATTCCTACCGCAATATCGTATGATATAGTAAAGGTTGGAGATTGCTATGGTTCTGTATTTGAACTGCTCGACGCCAAGTCATATTCGGAAAAAATTGCCGAAGAACCGGAGAATATAGAACAATATGCAAAAGGCTTTGCAAATTTGTTGAAGGAAATACATTCTACTGATGTGGATGCAGATGTTCTCTTTAATGAAAAGAAGCTTGTATATAAATGGCTTTCCGAAACAGAACAATATTTTCCTGAAGAAGTCTTTAACAAGTTAAAAAAGCTGGTTGATGAAACTCCGAACAGGGCTACAATGATTCATGGTGACTATCATACCAACAATCTTATGGTACAAAACGGAGAAACTTTACTTATAGATATGGATACCCTGGCTTATGGTCATCCAGTATTCGAGCTGGCAAATGTATATGCAGGTCTTGTTGGTCTTCCGAGTGTTGATCCGATAAACCAGGAAGAATTCCTTGGATATCCCGTTGAAGATATGGGTAAAGTATGGGAAACTTTCTTTCCTGCATATCTTGGGACTGACGATAAGGCAAAACTTGATGAGGTTCAGAAGAAGGTTGAACTCATAGGGGATCTCAGGTGTCTCAGACATCTTGCAAGAAGAATAAAGAGCAACAATAACTATGCTGAAGCAGTAAAATATTTCAGCAAAAGAATTGCTGAACTCATTGAAGAAGTTAGCGAACTTGACTTTAAATAATAGAACAAATATTATTTAAAATATATTTAGAAATTTTAGGAGGTTAGAAATGACAGTAACTAAGACACAGAATGGAAGCGCAGTAAAACTTGCTTTAGAGGGAAGACTTGACACAACAACAGCACCTCAGCTCGAGGCTGAACTCAAGGAAGCTTTACCAGGAACAGAAGCTTTAGAATTTGATTTTGCTGAACTTCAGTATATTTCATCTGCAGGTCTCAGAGTTCTTCTTAGTGCACAGAAGACAATGAACAAGCAGGGTTCAATGAAGATTACCAATGTTTGCGCAGATATCATGGAAGTATTTGAAATTACTGGCTTCTCAGGAATACTTACAGTAGAATAGCAACGATATCAATCGCTTAAGCTTACTTTAGGGCAAGCGGTCATTTGAGTTGGTGTAAGGAGGCTAATATGAAAGTTGGATTTATAGGAACCGGTAATATGGGTGGTTCCATACTTCGTGGTTATGCATCAGCAATAAAGGGAGATGAAAAATCCATTTATGCGTATGATGTTGCGGCGCAGACTTTAGATAGAGCTGTTGCTGATACTGGTTGCAACAAGTGCTCCGGAGCTAAAGAAGTAGTCGACAATTCAGATTTGGTTCTTTTTGCCGTAAAACCGATATTTTTCCCGGGAATGATTGAAACAATTAAGGATGCCGTAAGATCGGATCAGATCTTTGTGTCTATTGTTGCAAGCTATAGCATTGCGGAAATTGAGGAATTGATTGGTAAAGATAAAAAAATTGTCAGAGTAATGCCGAATACGCCTGCTATGGTTGGACAGGGAATGGCGTCACTTTCAAGAAATGCCAACGTAAGCGATGACGAAATGGCTGTTGCAAAAGCAATATTCGATGCTTGCGGTGAAAGTGAAGAACTGGAAGAAAGACTTATCCCAGCTGTTACCGCTCTCAGCGGAAGCAGCCCTGCATATGTATTCATGTTTATTGAAGCTCTTGCTGATGCAGGAGTTGAAGCGGGAATGTTTCGAGACAAGGCATATAAATTTGCTGCACAGGCTGTTAAGGGTTCTGCAGAGATGGTTCTCAAGACGGGCCTGCATCCCGGCATTTTAAAGGATATGGTTTGTTCCCCAGGTGGCATTACCATTGAGGCTGTCAGAGTTCTCGAAGCAAAAGGCATGAGGAGTGCTGTGTTTGATGCGGCTCTTGCGGTCGCACGAACTGATGCTCAGAAGTAGGAAACAGGCTTTATGAAAGAAATAACAAAG
>DCGW01000041.1:14547-15498 GCA_002315335.1 Firmicutes bacterium UBA1768
AAGGCAACTAAAACTATATATGAAGGCAAAATAATGAACCTTTACGTCAAGGATGTTATCGCAAACGGAATTGACGCCAAAAGAGAGGTTGTCGAGAAAGGCGGAGCGGTGGCGATAGTCCCAATCAAGGAGGATGGGACTGTGGTTATGGTGCGCCAATACAGAATTGCGGTAGATGAGGAGCTTCTGGAAATCCCGGCTGGTCTTATGGACCCGGGAGAAGATGATCCTCTTCAGACTGCGAAAAGAGAGTTGAGAGAAGAGACTGGGTATACTGCTGATAAGTGGACTCATCTTACTGAGTTTTACCCAACAGCAGGTTTCTGTAATGAGTACATCCATATTTTTCTTGCTACAGGATTAACTCCTGGTGAAACAGACTTTGATCCAACCGAGGTTCTGGTGACTGAGGAATATCCGATTAACGATCTTATGAAAATGATTAAGACCGGAGAACTTCACGACGGAAAAACGGTGGTGGGAATAGCCCTTGCAAAGCAGGAATTTAGTGGAGAAGGGGAGTAATTATGAAAAAGAATAAGAATGTACTTTTTGCAGTGCTTCTTGTTTTTGTAATGACAATGCTTGTCGGAATTACTACGACAATATTTGCGGATGAAGCAGCTAATGCTTCATCCGACATTTTTGTAGACGGAAGCAAGGCGGATATTTCGGGCTATAACATCAAAGGAAACAATTATTTTAAGCTTAGAGATCTTGCCTCAGCACTTTCAGGTACTACAAAAAAATTCCAGGTTTCCTTTGACAAAAAAACAAATAGTGTGCGCATTGAAACCGGTAAAAAATATAAGTCTGATGGCTCTGAAACCTATGAACCGTCGGATTCAAATGAGACGCGAGTAGTGAAAACAACATCTGACGTATACTTCAATGGTGAAGCAGTCAGTTTTGATGCATATAATGTTAATGGATACAATTATGTAAAGCTGA
>DCGW01000041.1:15556-19880 GCA_002315335.1 Firmicutes bacterium UBA1768
TACACATGAGGTGCTTTTCAGTACTGATAAGACCTATGCTGAAAGTGAAGATATTTTCACTGAAGAGCCTGAAGATAAAACAGCAGATCCTTCAATAGATGTTGAAAATTCGGTTTATAAAACGGAAGCGATAAACGACTATAGCAAGTACCTGACAAACTTTTCTCAGGGCTTCAGGATGATGGTGCCGCGTAGTGCGCAAATCGATGTTGGCTTCGGAGAAATCAGAACGATTGTTGAAAGTTCTAAAATGAAGATTGAAGTCTACCGACAAAGTTTGCCTACCGGATTTTCGTCATATATCAATTATTCGAATAAGTTTATTAAGGATAGTTCGATTTATAAAAAAATATATTCCGGCACCATGGACTTTGCGGGCAAATCCGCATACGTTTTAGAGTGGTCAAGGAATGCGCTTTCTGTAATACCTGATGATAAAAACTATTATGCAACGGTTGACTTAAAGCTTTCAAACAACGAGGTTATGACATTTTTCTTCAAAAGCTCGGAGCCGTTCAACTCAAACGGTTCAAAGTCATACATTAATATTATGAATACCGTAAGCGTGTTTGCCAAGGCGTTGACTGCTGTCAATGATAGGACCAAAACAATAGAAAATACTCATTGGAATGAGGAAACAAAGAATCTATACAAACAGTATTTTGGCCCGGAAGCAAGCCTGACCTGGGGCGTATTTTATCCGGAAACACCTCAGTATACTTTTGTCAGTTTAAATGCAATAGAATCTGTAATAGGTACAGAGTTCAAGTTCCTGTGTTGTTATATAGAGAATTTCAACCGAAGAACTCCAGATTATGTAAGTGATGTTCTTAAAAAGGCGGACGAAAAGGGACGAGTGGTGGAGCTTACTCTTCAGACAAGCATGCAATCAGAAGGCAATATGGTTATTGATGCTCTTAACGGAAAGTATGATGATTATCTTAACCAATTTGCAAAAGCTGTTGCAGAATTCGGAAAGCCAGTGATTTTCAGACCATTTAACGAAATGAATGGTGATTGGTGCGCATATTCTGCTTATCATTTTGGGAAAGATACCGACATTTACGTCAAGTTCTATAAATATATTTACGAGATTTTTGAGAAAAACGGAGCTCTTGCAAATACTATTTGGGTTTGGAATCCCAATCACAAATCATATCCGGACTATTATTGGAATCACGCGTTATGCTATTATCCCGGAGATGAATATGTAGATATAATTGGGCTTACGGCATACAATACAGGAACCTATTATTCCGGAGAAACCTGGACAGAATTCGCTAAGCTCTATGATAGCTTTTATTATGCATATTCCGCATGGTTTTCTCAGCCGATGATGATAACCGAATTTGCCTGCAGCGGCTACGGCGGAGATAAGCTTCAGTGGACTAAGGATATGTTCGCGAAAATAAAGGATTATGCTAATATTAAGGTGGCAATTTGGTGGAGCGGCGCCGACTATGATTCAAACGGAAATCTGGCAAGACCATATTATATAAACAATCCTGAAGGAATGCTTGAACTGTTTAAAGAAAATATTGGAAGTTAAAATAAGAGGTTGAATAACAAATGGAGACGATTTTTGCTGAATTTGAGTCATATCTCTTTCAGGAAAAGAAAATGGCGAGGAACTCACTTGATGCCTATCGACGAGATATCAGGGCTTTTGGCAGATTCCTCGAGGAAAAGAGCATAGAGAATCCTAACGAGGCAACGGATTCTACAATTATTGCATATGTCCTTCAAATGAAGAAAGAGGGCAGGTCTACGGCTACAATTAATAGAAAGATTGCATCTGTAAGAGCTTTTTATAATTTTCTTCTGAAGAGGGGAGATGTCAGCGAAAATCCGGTAAAAAAAATCAAGGCTCCTAAGGTAGAAAAGAAAGTGCCGGAATACCTCACTACAGAAGAGGTTGAAAGCTTGCTTGAACAACCAGATGAGAGTTTAAAAGGCATCAGAGATAAAGCAATTCTTGAGATTATGTATGCTACCGGTATGCGTGTAACCGAAGTGGTTAACCTTGATGAGGGTGACGTAAATCTGAAAATGAATTTTGTAGCATGCGGTGCTGAAGAGGGCAGAGGAAGGATTATTCCGATTGGCCGAAAGTGTATGGATGCGCTTAAAAAGTATATTAATGAAGCGAGGCCGAAATTAACCTTTGAGTATGGAGAAAAATCATTGTTTTTAAACCATGCCGGAGGGCGCCTTACAAGGCAGGGCTTGTGGAAAATAATTAGGTTTTATTCGGAAAAGGCTGAAATCAAGAAGAATATTACGCCACAGATTTTGAGGCACTCGTTTGCTGTTCATATGATTCAAAACGGTGCTGACCTAAGGTCTATTCAGGAACTGTTGGGGCATGAAGATGTGTCAGCAACAGAAATTTATATGACAGTAAATAAGAGTAAAATTACGGATGTATATAATAAAACTCATCCGAGGGCATAAAAATAAGTTTTTGCTTGATTATATTGTTAACTAATGGTAAAATTAATAGCGGTATGGGATTATTCTCGTATTAATGCAATTTTCGGAGGACAACTTCATGGAAGACAGAATTAATAAGGTCCTTGAGGAATTAGTAAATCCGATTCTTGGAGAACACTCGGGCGGCTGTGTGATGACGGGACTTGAAGATGGTGTTGTAACAGTAAGATTAGTAGGCGGTTGCAGCGGATGCCCTTCAGCACAGATTACAACGGAAGAAATAGTAAAAGAACTTCTCATGGAGAATATTCCTGAAGTTAAGGATGTCAAGCTCGACACTTCAGTCTCTGATGACCTTATCGAGATGGCAAGAAAACTCATGAGAGGCGAAAGGTAGACTTGGTTTTGTGCATACTTCGGTAGATGACTATCGATATGTTATAAATTAAAATTATTAATAATTTAAAGGAGTGATTAATTATGGCATTAATGACTAAAGAGCAGTATATCGAAAGCTTAAGAGCTCTTAAAACACAGGTATACTCATTCGGTAAAAAAGTTGATAACTGGGTAGACGATCCTATTATCAGACCATCAATCAATTGTATGGCAATGACTTATGAGCTTGCTCAGAAGCCAGAATATGAAGATCTTATGACAGCAACATCATGCTTATCAGGTAAGAAGATCAACAGATTCTGCCACATGCATCAGAGCACAGATGACCTCCGTAAGAAGGTAAAGATGCAGAGACTTCTTGGTCAGCAGACTGCTTCATGTTTCCAGAGATGCGTTGGTATGGATGCTTTCAATGCTGTATTCTCAACAACATATGAAATCGACGAAAAGTATGGTACAAACTATCACCAGAACTTCAGAAAATATGCTGCTTACATCGAAGAAAAAGACTTCGTAGTAGACGGCGCTATGACAGACCCTAAGGGTGACAGAGGACTTCCTCCACACCTCCAGAAGGATCCTGATTTATTCGTAAGAATCGTTGAAAGAAGAGAAGATGGTATCGTTGTATGTGGTGCTAAGGCTCACCAGACAGGTTCAATCAACTCACACGAACACCTTATCATGCCTACAATGTCAATGACAGAAGATGATAAGGATTATGCAGTATCATTCGCAATCGAATCAGATGCTCCTGGCGTATTCATGATTTACGGCAGACAGTCATGCGACACGAGAAAGCTCGAAGGCGGCGAACTTATCGATACAGGTAACGTTCAGTTCGGCGGACAGGAAGCTCTCGTAGTATTTGACCACGTATTCGTTCCAAACGAAAGAATCTTTATGTGCGGCGAATGGGATTTCTCAGGAATGTTAGTTGAAAGATTTGCTGGTTATCACAGACAGTCATACGGCGGATGTAAAGTAGGCGTTGGCGACGTTCTTATCGGTGCTGCTGCAGTAGCTGCTGATTACAATGGCGCTCAGAAAGCTTCACACATCAAGGATAAGCTCATCGAAATGATGCACTTAAACGAAACATTATTCTGCTGCGGTATTGCATGTTCAGCTGAAGGTTTCCAGACAAAGGCTGGCAACTTCCAGATCAACCTCTTACTTGCTAACGTATGTAAGCAGAACGTAACAAGATTCCCATACGAAATCGTAAGATTAGCTGAAGATATCGCTGGTGGTCTCCTCGTTACAATGCCTTCAGAAGCAGACTTCAAATCAGACGTTAAGGTTCCTACAGTAAGCAACATGACAGTTGGTCAGTACTGCCAGAAGTACTTCATGGGTAATGGTAATGTTCCTGTAGAAAACAGACAGAAGATCTTAAGATTCATGGAAAACCTCTGCCTCGGTGCTGCTGCAGTTGGTTACAGAACAGAATCATTACATGGCGCTGGTTCACCACAGGCTCAGAGAATCA
>DCGW01000041.1:19961-20904 GCA_002315335.1 Firmicutes bacterium UBA1768
AGAAGTTAGCTGGTATCGTTGAATAATTATTTTTGATTGATACATTCTCAACCCTCGTTGAAAGACGGGGGTTGTTCATTTTTTTGCATCATTATATTGAAGGTTGTGAAATCGGAAGGTTTCCACATATAAATAATGTGGAAATGTATTTGCTATCGTTAACATATTTAACAGTATGTGGTATAATCACAAAACAAGTGTGAGTAACGAGGCTGTAGTATAAATAGTGTGAAAAATGATATGGTTGATAGAATCAGTAATCAAAAATTCAAAAAGAAAAGAATGGTTTGCTTTGTTGCAAGCCTTATAATAATTGCCTGCAACGGTTTTCAATATGGACTCAGTGTATTTCAGATTCCGCTATCGGAGAAGTATGGTTGGTCAATAACCTCTGTAGCGGCAGCTTTTTCGGTGATGAGCGTGATAGAATTCTTTGCTGTTATATTTATCGCGGATTTATTGAAAAAGAAGCTTGGCTTAAAGCTATATATGATTTTGGGAGGATTGCTTTTTGGCGGCGGGATTCTTTGTTGTGCTTTTATTCAAGGGAGCCTGATTGAACTGTATATTTATCAGGGGTTGTTTATAGCTGTAGGCAATGCAATTATTTATCCGGGTTTATCCGCGTATGTGATTCAATTGTTTCCTGAAAAATCGGGTTTTGCTAATGGTCTTCTGGTCGCATTTTTTGCTTGCGGACCGGTAGTATGGTCTCCGTTGGCATCTTTTGTTATTCAAAAGAGTGATAGTTTAGAAGTATCATTTCTTATTATAGGTCTTTCATTTATTGCGTTGCTTGTCATTTTGCCTTTAACTTTTGAAGAGGTGCCTGAAGGTTTTGCGGAATCAATAGAGGTAAACGTGTCAAACGGATATCAATACTCGAGTGAAGCTTTAGCAGTCACATTGAAAGGGGTATATGAGGTCGATAAGAAAGGAATGT
>DCGW01000064.1 GCA_002315335.1 Firmicutes bacterium UBA1768
AGACCTATTTCGGTAGGCAACAGCCAGCGAAGCCAGAAGCCCAAAAGTCTTTAGCTTTTGGGTAGTTCACTCTCCGTGGAGCAAAAACGGTCAAGAAACTTGATGGAGTATCTGTTACGCAGCTATTTCCAATTGCAGCGATGACTGAGTTCATCGTGAAACCGGACCTCTGATGTCATCTATTCAGGAAGTTTGAGCTCGTTCTCCTTTTGAATTTTACTTTTCTCCTCTTTCCTTTTAGCAATTATCTCCTTTTCACTCGTTGTGAGAGGCCTTATATTAATATCTAAATCCAGGTCCCAAACTTCAGCGATATCATATAGGTATTTTATGGATACATTGTCGTTAATAAACCAATATTTAATTGTTTCCGGACAAATTTTTAGTTTTTTTGCTGTGTCTTTGGAGGTAATTCTATACTTCATGAAAGCCTTCTTAATGAATGCAAGACGATTTTGGTTATTCAACTCCTGTTCGCTAATTTCGATATTGAGTTTATACTTGGTGTCAACTTGCTTTTTGAAAGAGAACTCAAGTTTATATCCAATGTTTTCAAACATCTCCTGCGCCGTGTCCAGCATCATGTCGTCTTTCTTCATGTAGTACGTCATAAGCTGGCGTTTCTTATCGGATTTTTCTGCGATATGGGACAACGAAATGTTCAATTCTGCTGCGAAATCACGGAAAAATCCTAGCCTCTTCGGCTTTTCTTCTTTTTGGCTTATCTCAATTTTGTCTTGTGTTTCTTTTCCTTTCATCTTTTTAGTATTATGTTATTGCACTGGAAAATCCCACGATCATGGGATGAAAACTCCCGCATTCGCTTCCATAATTGAACAATAGCCAGTACGTGTCTTCATAATGGGAATTGAATGCCTGTCCCTCATTTTATTTTGTAAAAGTAATTATTTTTAACAAAAAGTAAAAATTTCAGAAACCACATGCAGAATGGAACTGTTATTTGCTTTTTTTTGTATAACTTCGCCGAAAGAGATCTTTGACGTGCGGCTAAAATTAATTTTTAAAACATTTGCTGGACCCCCGCTGCCTTATTATCGGGCAGTGGCTGTCCTATTAAAATCTGACCATATTATATTCCCTGGCATCGTTCTATTGAAGCTTCTGCTCCTTTGACGTACCACCCGCCTGAGGCTCGCGAGCCTTGTAAAGCTTACCTTTTTACTCTTTTTTCACAAAAAAGCGATTCGCATTACATTTTCTACATTTATTATTTTCCCCCTCTCTTCCCTATCGCCGTACGCCACTCTTGTATCCACTCCCCTGCCCGGAGCGGAGTTAGACTTATCATTAACTTTAAAATCTAGCGTATGGAAAAAGAAAAAAACTACAAAGAAGACCCGCAGGTTTCCGCAACAATTCTGGATTTCATGAAGCATTCAAATCAGGTTGTGAAGGGTAAAATCATGACACAGAGCCTGAAATACAATTCCGAACAGGAAGACCACCCACCCGTATGTGATTCCTGCGAGAAGACGGAAAGCGTTGTGTTCAACGCTGAAGAAGCCGAAGCAATGTACATTCTTCTCACTTCAAGGCCCTCGATTTTTTCAAAGGTCGTCTACAATGCATTCTGGGAGTTTGCTAATTCTGGCAAGTATTCTACTGATGAACTTATAAATCTTAAAAAGAGAATTGAACAAAGAATAAAGCGTCAGAGTGGTCTCAGGAACAAATCAAAGATGGAATCCAAAGGCCTTGACTTCAATTCTATTCTTGATCGCTATCTTGCAGACTCTTACGAAAACCCAAGGATAAAGAATAAAGAAAAAGAAACAGATGAAAGAAAGACAGCAGACACTGAATGAACTCAGGGAAGGGATACCTTCTCTGAGGGTAAAGACGGGAAAACACGGCGAACTTGACCGGCTGTACCGCAACCTCAAAAAGTTTCCTTTCGGACATATGGAAGACCTGGAAACATCTTTCATTGCCGAAGTATTCATTGATACTTTTCCCGACCAGAGACATTATTACGCGATGGTTTCCCTCAAAGCTCAATATCGCAATGAAGAACCGGTGGATGTAATATGGTTTGAAGCGGCCAGGTTCCCCACACCATGGGAACTGAAAGATAGGGAACGTTGGTATGGATACCTGAAGGATGACAAAACCAATGCTTTCTGTGACAGGGAGGAACTCATCAAAACTGTCCGTTATGTCTGCCTTAATCTGGTAGACAGAGATATCGAATTTGAAATTCACGGATAGTTCATCATGTACTGTGCCTATTATGGTCACATCTGTCAAATAGAGGACCCCAGCCCCAATCACCGCAATTGAAACGGCGAAAACAAAGGAACCTTTTCGTATAACTCTGATTTGGCGAAAAGGTCAACGTGAGTGTTAAATGTACCCTCAAGGGTGCAGAAATGATGATATTATCATCTTCCAGATTCCCCATACTGAAGGGGTGACCTCACGTTGTTCAAGGAATGCCAATGCATAGGAGTTGCCCTGTTCTGCTGCCTTCCTGATGTAGTATATTCCGGTTATCCTGTCCTCTTCAAAAGGAGAACGTCCGTGGTACATCATGTCTCCTAGAAACCATTGGGCAAAATGGTTTCCACTGTCTGCTTCCCTTTGTAGAATAGACCGGCACCCATCAGGATCATATTGATATGTATGGTCAAACTGTTTGACATACCCTATCAGTGCTGCTGCATGAAGGCTTCCGGACTCTGCGGCCAGTCTCAGCCAGTACATTCCGACGTCAGAAGCCTGACGGGAGAGGTTGTCGCATATCATTCCGTATCCGAGGTCTGTCATCGCCTCGGTGTTGTCATACATTGCCGCTTTCAGGACTTTGAGATTTTCCAGAATTTTATGCCTCAAGGTAATTCGTCACAGAATTTAGGAAAAAACACATTTTTTGTTATTATTGCATCATGCTCATAGACACAAGCAGGGTGGCCGATATATCCTGGTCTGCTGTACAAAAGTTTATGGATGATGGCGCGGTATATGCGCCATTATTTTATATGTCTCCCCTTATAACCATCTCTTTGGTAGAGACGATATTTTTTCACGTGAAACGGAAACATAGATTTTGTAAAAAAATTTGGTGGTTTGAAAAATAATTCATATTTTGTGGGGGGCATCGGTGGACTTCTTATTAATTAAGAGTCCACTTTTTTGTTTGTAAACCTAACGATAATGTAACTACTCAGGTACCCCTAACCT
>DCGW01000009.1:0-338 GCA_002315335.1 Firmicutes bacterium UBA1768
GGCTGAAGGCGTATGTGGCCGTCCTCCTTGTAGAAGGTTTTTACCGTAGCCTCGCTTTCCTGCCCTTCGACCATGGCGACGACTATTTCGCCGTTTTTTGCTATGCTCTGGGAACGAACCAAAATGAAGTCTCCGTCAAAAATCCCTGCCTCGACCATGGAGTCGCCCTGAACCTTAAGCATGAAGTGGGCGCCGCCGTTGATAAAACGTGCTGGGAGAGGAAAAGAATCCTCGATGTTTTGTTCGGCAAGTATAGGCTGACCGGCAGCAACCTTTCCAACCACAGGGATCTCTATTATGTCCTCCTGCAAAGCTGCTGCAGGGGGAAGGCCTGAGCC
>DCGW01000009.1:363-711 GCA_002315335.1 Firmicutes bacterium UBA1768
AAGTCCGGACTTATTATGGTACCTTCGCTGCCGTTGGGGCTGCAGCTCTGAGCCTCCTCGGGAAAGAGATTTTCGTTGAGGTTTAATATTTCTATTGCCCTTCTTTTGATGGGGTCCTTTCTGAGGTAGCCCTTCTCTTCAAGGGCTTCTATAGTCTTGTGAACTGTTGAGGTGGACTTAATGTCAAGGTCACGGCAGATTTCTCTGACTGTAGGCGGGTAGCCCTTCTTTTTTACCCAGGTCCGCATATATGTTATCACTTTTTTCTCGCGTTCGGTGAGAGCTGTATTGTTATCCATGATTTACCTCCGGATTAAATGATTTGCTGATGGAGACAGTATAGCACAA
>DCGW01000009.1:816-92405 GCA_002315335.1 Firmicutes bacterium UBA1768
GCTTTGCAACGAATATGAAAGGCCCAACCTGAGGTTTTTAGTAAATAAATGTGAAAGCTATCGAAAGAGGCCCTTAAAGTCCGAAAAAATAAGGGGTTTTCCTTTACAAAATCACAAAAAATGGCTATAATTGAGTGTAATGCAGTTTTCTAATATTAGGAGGAAATAAATTAATGAAAGCAACATTTATCGGCAAAGAAAACGACATAGTAGAATTTGAAATGCTTTTTGAAGCAGACGAAATCGAAAAACAGATTGACGCAGTTTATAAACTGGAAAAAGGCAAATTTGCAGTAGATGGTTTCAGAAAAGGTAAGGCTCCGAGAAAGGTTATCGAAGCTAAATACGGAAAAGGCGTATTCCTTGAAGACGCAATAAACGAAATGATTTCAGACTCATACCCTGATGCAATCAGTCAGATCCTCATCAGACCTGTTGCAAGTCCTGAGATAGAAGTTAAGGAATTTAACGAAGGCGAAAGCCTTACAGTTACAATTAAGGTTACCGTAAGACCTGAATTCACGCTCGGTCAGTACAAGGGACTTGAGATTGAAAAAATCAATCCTGAAATCACAGAAAAAGACGTTGACGAAGCTATCTCAATTCTTCAGAAGAGAAACGCAAGAATCAGCGAAAGCGACAAGCCTGCAGAAATGGGCAACACTGTAACAATCGACTACATGGGCTTCATCGGTGATGAACAGTTTGAGGGCGGCACAGCTAACGGTCAGGACTTAGAACTCGGAAGCGGAACCTTCATTCCTGGCTTTGAAGAACAGCTTGTTGGTGCAAAGATTGACGACGAGCTCGACGTTAAGGTGACTTTCCCTGAAGACTACCATGCAGAAGATTTAGCAGGCAAGGAAGCAATCTTTAAGGTTAAGGTATTAAACATCAAAGAAATCGAAATGCCTGTATTAGATGACGAATTTGCTAAGGACGTTTCAGAATTTGATACACTTGACGAATTAAAGGCAGACTACAAGACAAAGCTTGAAGCTGAAGCAGAAAACAAGGCTGAGTTTGATATGAAGAATGCTCTCTTAGACCTCGTTTATGAAAATACAGACTTCAACGTTCCTGATGCAATGGTAGACAGCCAGGCAGCAGAAATGATGGACGAAATCTCAATGCAGCTCCAGTACCAGGGCGTTAAGCTCGAGGACTATCTCGGCTACATGGGCAAGGACATCGAATCCTTCAAGAACGAAATCAGACCTGATGCTTATAAGAAGATGAAGACAAGACTTATAGTTGATGAAATCGCTAAGGTTGAAGGGCTTGAAGCAACTCAGGAAGAAATCGATAAGGAATTGGAAGGAATGTCAGAACACTACAACATGGAGGTTGAAGAACTTAAGGGTATGTTCAGACCGGAAGATTTCGAGCTCATCACTCAGGACATCACAAACAGAAAAGCAATTCAGCTCGTATATGATGCAGCTGTGATTAAATAGGGGCGAAGCTTTAATCAACAATTGAGCAGATATTAATTAATACCGGGGGTCGGGCCCGCGCCCGACCCTTGTGTTTTAGGAGAAAAAGGAGGTAATGATTATGCCGTTAGTACCAATGGTAGTAGAACAGACATCAGCAGGTGAAAGGTCATATGACATTTATTCAAGACTGCTTAAGGATAGGATAATCTTTTTGGGAGACGAGATTAACGATGCTACAGCAAGTCTGGTGGTAGCACAGCTTCTCTTCCTCGAAAGTGAGGACCCGGACAAGGACATCAGTCTTTACATTAACAGCCCGGGAGGAATGGTGACTGCAGGGATGGCGATTTATGATACCATGCAGTATATCAAGTGCGACGTATCAACAATCTGCGTGGGAATGGCCGCAAGTATGGGAGCGTTTCTTCTTTCGTCAGGGGCGAAGGGAAAAAGATATGCGCTGCCAAACTCGGAAATCATGATTCACCAGCCGCTCGGAGGAACAAGAGGACAGGCTGAAGATATTAGAATACATACCGAAAGAATCCTGAAAACAAGGGATACGCTTAATAGAATAATCAGCGAAAATACAGGAAAAACACTTGAAGAAGTGGCAAAAGATACTGACAGGGATAACTTTATGACGGCTGATGAGGCTGTTGAATACGGAATTATCGACAAAGTGGTAAAATCAAGAAAATAAGAGAGAAATCGAGTAATGGGAAAACGTTCTGATGATAGAAAAAGATGCTCCTTCTGCGGGAAACCTGAGGGAGCCGGAAGAATACTGATAACAGGACCCGGAGTCAACATTTGCGACGAGTGTGTCGAGCTTTGTGTTGAGGTTTTGGGTGGAGATCTTTCCACGATGAAGCAATCCGGTGTTGGTGTTGCTGCAAGTGAAGGAATTAATGTGCCAAAACCAAAGGAAATTGCCGCAATTCTTGACCAATATGTGGTTGGACAGGATGCTGCAAAAAAAGCTCTGGCGGTTGCGGTATATAACCATTATAAAAGAATCGAATCGAGAGTAGATACAAACGGGATAGAATTACAGAAGAGTAATGTTCTTCTTATTGGGCCTACCGGCTCGGGAAAAACTCTTCTCGCTCAGACTTTAGCCAAGGTGCTTAATGTTCCTTTTGCTATTGTTGATGCAACGGCGCTTACCGAAGCGGGTTATGTTGGCGAAGATGTTGAAAACATACTTCTGAGACTCCTTCAGGCAGCTGATTTTGACATTGAAAGAGCCCAGAAGGGAATAATATATGTGGACGAGATTGACAAGATTTCGAGAAAGTCTGACAACCCTTCAATAACGAGAGATGTCAGCGGCGAAGGGGTGCAGCAGGCACTGTTAAAAATCCTCGAGGGAACAGTGGCAAATGTGCCTCCAAACGGAGGAAGAAAGCATCCTCATCAGGAGTTTATCCAGTTTGATACTAACGAAATTCTCTTCATCTGCGGCGGTGCGTTTGACGGACTCGACAAGGTTATTAAGAGAAGAACAGGAGAAAAAATCATCGGCTTTGGCTCAGAGGTTAAATCAAATAAGGTAGAAGATAAGGAGCTGCTTAGAAATGTTGAGGCTCAGGACCTGCTGAAGTACGGGCTTATTCCTGAATTTGCGGGAAGACTTCCTGTGCTTGTGGTGCTTGATCAGCTTGACAAGGAAGCTCTTATGAACATTCTTACAGAGCCAAAGAATGCTCTCGTTAAGCAGTACAAAAAGCTTCTCGAAATGGATGATGTGGAGCTGGAATTTGAGGCGGATGCCGTGGAAAGAATCGCGGAAAAGGCGCTGGAAAGAAAGTCCGGAGCAAGAGGCCTCAGGGGAATAATCGAAGAAATGATGTTGGATATTATGTATGAAATTCCTACATCAGATGAGGTGGCTAAGTGCATTATCACGAGAGAAATGGTGGATGATAAGACTGCACAGCCAAAGATGATTTTGAAGGAAAAAACAGGAAAGACTAAGGCCGCGACTCCGAAGAAGAAGGCGGAAACAAAAAAAGATAAAGAACTCGCATAAAAGGAGAATAGGATGATAAATAAAGATGGCGTTCTTATACCGGACGATGCTGTTTCGGAGAACGAAGAGGCTGTCGACGAAGAGGCTGAAATAGCTGAACAGGGGCAGGGAACAATAGAATTATTTGAATATCCCACCATTCCCCTCAGGGGCGTAAGCATTTTTCCTGGCACTGTAGCACATTTTGATGTTGGCAGGGAAAAATCGGTAAAGGCACTTGAGAAGGCTATGCTTAATAATCAGGAAATCTTTCTTATTTCCCAGATTGATGCGGAAGTAGAGGATCCGGGAAAGGATGACTACTACTGGGTGGGAACAATTTCCGAGATTAAACAGATGCTCAGGCTTCCGGGCGGACTCGTAAGGGTTTTGGTGGAAGGCGTCTGCAAGGCTGTAATAGCCGACTTCATAGAAAATGATGAGTATATAGATTGTCTGGTAGAGAAGAGACCGGACCTCCCGATAGAGGATACCGAGGAGGCTCTTACGGAGTATGAAGCACTTGGCAGAACTCTCTACGAAACCTTTGAAGAATATATTGATGTTGAGGGTAAAATCCCTCCGGAGGTTATTTCCATGATGGACGGAGTGGGTGAGCCGGGCGATATGGCTGATATGATAATCTCCCATATGCCGTTAGACATTCCGAAAAAACAATCCGTACTCGAAATCTTCAATCCGGCAGAAAAAATAAAAAAAGTAATAGAAATCCTCAATGATGAGATTGAAATCCTGAAAATTGAAGGTGAAATTGGCGAAAAAGTCAAAAAATCCATGACAAAAAACCAGAGGGAATACTATCTCAGGGAACAGATGAGGGCTATTCAGGAAGAACTGGGTCAGGAAGAAAATGTAGAGCTTGAAGTAAGCGAATACCTTGAAAAGCTTGCGGCTCTGAAGCTTCCGGAAAAAATTCATGCTAAGATAGAAACCGAGATAAAGAGGCTGTACAAGGTTCAGCTGGCCTCGGCAGAGGGCGGAGTTGTACGAACCTACGCCGACTGGGTTCTCGGACTCCCATGGAACAAACTGTCAGAGGATATTACTGATATAGGCGAATCGGAAAGAATACTCAACGAGGACCACTATGGCCTTGAAAAGGTAAAAGAAAGAATAGTCGAGTATCTTGCGGTTAAACAGCTCGCAGGAGGTCTTAAGGGACCGATTATCTGCCTGGTAGGGCCTCCGGGCGTTGGCAAAACCTCTATCGCTAAGTCCATTGCAAGGGCAATGGGCAGAACCTTTACTCGAATGAGCCTTGGCGGAATGAGGGATGAGGCAGAAATAAGAGGCCATAGAAGAACCTACATAGGCTCTATGCCTGGAAGAATAATAACGGGAATAAGAGATGCCGAAACTGCAAACCCTGTCTTCCTCTTAGACGAAATAGACAAGGTTGGGGCTGACTATAAAGGGGATCCGGCGGCGGCTCTTCTGGAGGTGCTTGACCCTGAACAGAACAAGGAGTTCACCGATCACTTCCTCGATGTTCCGTTTGACCTTTCAAAGGTGCTGTTTATTACCACCGCAAACACTACGGAAACTATCCCAAGGCCTCTGCTTGACAGAATGGAAGTGGTTGAGGTTTCCGGCTATACCGAAGAAGAGAAGGTTAAAATTGCACTTGAGTATATCCTTCCGAAGCAGGTTGAAGCTCACGGCTTAAAAAAGTCTCAGATAAAGGTGGGAGAGCCTGCGATAAGAGATATAATAAACTATTACACCAGAGAATCTGGAGTAAGAAATATGGAGAGGGAGATAACAAAGGTCTGCAGAAAGGCAGCAAAGAAGATTGTGAGCGAAGAAAGGAAAACTGTTACGGTTACTCCAAAGAACCTCACAGATCTGCTTGGAAAGCACCGCTTCCTCTATGACAAGATTGAAAAGGAGCCTGAGGTGGGCATGGTTACGGGCATGGCCTGGACCTCTGTTGGAGGCGAAACCCTCCCTGTAGAAACTGCTGTTATGAGCGGCACTGGTAAGCTGGAGCTGACCGGCCAGCTGGGTGACGTAATGCAGGAATCTGCTAAAGCGGCCTACAGCTACATCAGAAGTAAGGCTGAGGAGCTCGGAATTGAAGGACAATTCTACAAGGACAAGGATATTCATGTTCATGTGCCTGAGGGAGCTATTCCGAAGGATGGGCCTTCTGCCGGAGTTACTATGTGTACTTCCATGGTCTCTTCTCTTACTAACAGGGCGGTAAGAAATGACTTGGCTATGACAGGAGAAATCACCCTCAGAGGTAAGGTTTTAGCTGTTGGCGGAATAAAAGAAAAGGTATTGGCTGCGCACAGAGCCGGAATAAGAACTATAATACTCCCGAAGGAAAATGAAAGAGATATAGATGATATTCCGGAAAATGTAAGAGCAGAGCTTACCTTTATCCCTGTAGAAAAAATTGATGAAGTGCTCAGAGAGGCTTTTGTATAAAAGCCTCTCTTTAAGGAGAATGCTATGCTGATCAAAAAATCAGATCTGCTGACCATTGCGGCAAAGCCAGCGCAGTATCCGGATGAGGCTGTGGTTGAAATCGCTTTTGCCGGGAGGTCAAATGTCGGCAAGTCATCGCTGATCAACCTCCTGTTAGGAAGGAAAAATCTTGCGAGGGTGAGCGGAAACCCGGGAAAGACAAGGACAATCAACTTCTATTCGGTAAACAACGACGAATTCAGGGTTGTTGACCTGCCGGGCTACGGCTATGCTAAGGTTTCAAAAAGTCTCAGCGAAAACTGGGGTGAAATGATAGAAACCTACCTAAAGAGGAGAAACAACTTGGCAATTGTGGTTCAGCTCGTGGACTGTAGGCACGAACCCTCGGCGCAGGATGTGCAGATGTACGAATGGCTGAAAACCTATGAGCTTGATGGGCTGGTTGTTGCCACAAAATCAGATAAAATATCTAAAAATGAGTGGGCAAAAAATAAAAACGCTATCAGAAAAAAGCTGGGGATGGAGGCCGACGATGTACTGCTTCCTGTTTCCGCGCTGAAGAAAACAGGCACAGGCGAGCTGCTTGACATCATTGCCGATGTTGTCGCCCAGTGGGAGGAAATGCAAAATGAGTAGTTTCAATTACGGAAAAGTGCTGATTGACGAGAAAACGCTCAACCAAAGAGTTGGAGAACTCGGAGAAAAGCTTTCCGAAGCGTACAAAAGCAGTGAAAAGCCGCCGGTATTAATCTGTATTCTTAAGGGTGCAGCAGTATTCACGGCTGACCTTATGAGAGCAATGAGTATAGATGTGGAAATTGACTTCCTTAGAGCTGCAAGCTATGGCAGCGGCACTGAAAGCTCGGGAGTAATAAAAATCACCAAAGATATAGACGTAGACATCGCGGGAAGAGATGTTATTATAGTGGAAGATATTATTGACACTGGCAACACTCTTTTTGAACTGACAAAGCTCTTAGGCAAAAGAAATCCAAAATCTATGGCGATTGCCGTTCTGCTCAACAAGCCGTCAAGAAGGACGGCCGACATTGAGCCTGACTATGAGTGCTTTAACATCGAGGACAGATTTGTTGTGGGATATGGGTTAGATTATGACGAAAAATATAGAGGAATTCCATATATTGCCTGTCTTGACTGAAAATAGAGGTGCGTGTTGTGAATATTAATCCGATTGCATTTACAATATTAAATGTGGAAGTAAGGTGGTACGGAGTTCTCATAGGCGCTGCTATGCTTATCGGTGTCTTCCTATGCTACTTCAGAGCCGATAAATTCGATATCGAAAAGGAAAAAGTGCTGGATATTTGTATGTTCAGCCTTCCTGCTGCGATAATAGGAGCAAGGGTCTGGTATGTTGCGTTCAACTATGACTACTACCATGGAAGTATAATAGATATGCTTAATGTAAGGCATGGTGGTCTGGCCTTTCACGGAGGCTTGATTTTCGCCGTGGTTACCGCACTCTTCCTCTGTCACAGGTGGAAGATGGGAACCTGGAATTTGCTCGATCTTGCTGCTCCTGCAGTGGCACTTGGGCAGGCAATTGGCAGGTGGGGAAACTTCTTTAACCAGGAAGCGCATGGAGGCCCGACCAACTTGCCCTGGGCTATAGAGGTCGGCGGCGAAATGGTTCATCCGACCTTCCTATACGAGTCTATCTGGTGTCTGCTGTTATTCATCTTCCTGATGTGGCTCAGCAATAGACGAAGCTTCAGCGGACAGATATTTCTGCTTTATGTAATGCTTTATTCTATTGAACGATTTTTTGTCGAGTGGCTCAGGACGGACAGTCTGCTAATCTTCGGTTTCAAGACCGCTCAGCTGGTAAGTATTATTGCGATTATCGTAAGTATTTTCTTATATTACAGGCGAAGAAAACAAAATGTAATATAATTGTAACAATTCGGAAAAAGTGTTACAAAACAGCCACTAAGGTATATTACAATATATAGATATTATTCCCCTTATTTGAGGTTTAAACCTACAAATAGGGGGTTTTTGTTGTTAATATTAGAATTAGTTATGTAACAAAATCGAAAAGTGGTTGAAAAGTGGGGGAAAGTGGTGTATTATAGTTTTACCACATTATTTAAGGAGGTGAGGAGCCATGTTAATAGGAGAATTTCAACATTCCTTGGACGATAAAGGCAGGTTGATTGTACCCTCAAAATTCAGGAATGAACTGGGCATGAGCTTCATCATCACCAAGGGGCTGGATGGTTGCCTGAATGCCTATTCTTTGGTAGAATGGGATAAGGTTCAGGAGAAGTTTGAGAGCCTTGAAAGCGGAGGCGAAAAGCTCAGACGACTTGAACGTTGGTTCTTCGGTGGAGCATGTGAGTGCGAAACCGATAAACAGGGCAGAATAATCATACCGCAAAATCTCAGAGAGTATGCAAATCTCAAAAAAGATGTGGTAGTTATCGGAAACAGAACCAAAATGGAAATATGGAACCCGGATAAGCTTACGGCTGTGGACCTTGATGTGGAAGAATGCATAGAGTTTGCAGACAGAATACCGGGACTCAGAATATGATTTATGGACTTTAAACACACCTCAGTCCTCCTCAATGAGACTGTAGATGGTCTGAATATTAAAGGCGGCGGAGTATACGTAGACGGAACCCTCGGAGGCGGAGGTCACGCATCACTCCTGTGCTCGCGGCTTGACAAAGACGGCCTATTCATAGGAATAGACAGGGACAGAGACGCTATTAATGCTGCGTCGGGAGTCCTTGAAAATTACGGCTGCAGAAAGACTTTTGTTCAGAGCAACTATTCAGACATAAAAAACATTCTCGCCGAAATGGAAATAGAAAGAATAGACGGGGCGATGCTGGATTTAGGGGTTTCTTCATTCCAGCTTGACAATCCCGAAAGAGGGTTTTCCTATATGCAGGATGCACCTCTTGACATGAGGATGAATCAGGAGGATGGGTTTTCCGCCGAAGATGTCGTAAACGACTATTCAAAGGAAGAACTCGCGAGAATAATAAGAGAATACGGAGAAGAAAGATGGGCTGCCAGAATTGCCGACTTTGTGGTCAGGGCAAGAGGTAAAGGCCGCATCATTTCGACAGGACAACTTGTAGACATAATAAAGGCGGCTGTTCCGGCGGCAGCAAGAAGAGACGGACCTCACCCGGCAAAACGAACATTTCAGGCAATAAGAATAGAGGTCAATGATGAGTTGGGTCAGCTCAGGAAGGCTGTAGAGGACTTCATAGACGTGTTGGCACCAAAGGGGAGGCTTTCCATCATCACCTTCCACTCGCTTGAGGACAGAATAGTGAAAGAAGCCTTTGCTGCAAGGATTAATCCTTGCACATGTCCGCCCGGACTTCCGGTATGCGTTTGCGGGAAGAAGCCGGAAGCCAAAAAAGTCACGGGAAAGCCTTTGACAGCCAGCAATGAAGAACTCGAAGAAAATCCAAGGGCACGAAGCGCAAAATTAAGGATAATTGAGAAGATCTAAGATTCAGGAGATAGATATGCAGGCAGTAAGAACAGGTTCTGTGATTAACAGAAAGCTGAAAGCAGGAAGCAAAGAAATAAACGGTGAATCAGCGAGAGCTGCCGGGAAGCAGGTTTATGACAGGGTAAAAGAAGCTGGTGTTTCCGGAGCGAAAGCTGTAAGAACCGATGTCACTCACATCAGAAGCTTCAAGGCGATTATTGCGCGAATGATACTTTTTGTGACCCTTATATTGCTTTTGGGAATAGTCTTTGATGCTTATTCATCGGCTATCAATTACGAAATATACAACAAGAAGACAGAAATAACAGAAATAAAGAATGAGATAGACACCCTCAGTCTTAAGATAGCATCGGCAAATTCGCCGAATGTTATAGAGGAAAAAGCGAAGGAACTGGGTATGGAATATCCTTCGGTTTCGCAGTATGTCTATATAGATTCGGTATCGGACTGATACGGTCAAAAGCCAGTGACCTGAAGGCCGAAAAATAATTTTAATAATATTTAAAGAATCCGGACGGTCCAGAAAAAGAACGTTGAAATTTCAATGATTATCATCTTTGGACGACCCGGGTTTTTGTGTTAATCGGGAGGAGAAACAGGGGAATGTCAGTATCTGCAAGGCTGAAAAATAAAAAGAGATTAATAATATTATTCACAATTTTTGCCCTTGTGTTGATTGCCTTGGGGGCAAGGTTGGGCTGGATAATGCTTGTTCAGGGGGACGAGTATTCCAAAAAAGCGGCTTCGCAGCAGATCAGGGATAACAGCATTGCTGCCGAAAGAGGTACCATCTATGACAGCAATATGAATGAGCTGGCGATAAATGCTCCTTCATATTCTTTGTGGGCTTTTCCTGAAACTCTTAAGGCGAGCGGAAGCAAGCCGTCTCAGCTTGCGAGAAAAATCGCTCTCATAGTCGACCAGGAAGAAAAGGTAGTTTTTGCGGACATCACCAAAGATGCAAGCATGGTCAGAGTTGCAAAAAATCTTAATGCGGATCAGCGAAAGTCGATTCAAGCTCTGATAAAAGAAGAAAATATAACAGGACTTTCAATAGATGAGGCTTCAAAGCGGCACTATCCTTATGGTGAGCTGGCGTCAAATCTGATTGGTCACACCAATGATGACGGAAACGGCATATGCGGCCTGGAGCTGTTCTATAATTCATATCTGAGCGGTACAGCAGGAAGACTTATCCAAAATGCCGATGTTAATGGCAGGGTGCTTTCCTACAAGACAGAAAAGTATTACGAGCCGGAGGACGGTCTTAATCTGGTGCTTACCATAGACTCCGTGCTTCAGCAGTATCTCGAAAATCAGCTTAAAAGTGCATACAACGACATGGGAGCCAAGCAGACCTTCGGGATATCCATCAACCCAAATACTGGCGAAATACTCGCAATGGGAATATATCCGGGCTACGACCTCAACAACCCTCGAACGCCTGTGACAGAAGCTCAGAAAGAGGAATATGAAGCACTTGCTACAAGTGAAGAAAGAGTAAAATTCTGGAACCAGATGTGGAGAAACTTTATTGTCAGTGATACATATGAACCGGGATCCACGTTCAAGCTTATTACTACTGCGATTGCTCTTGAAGAGGGTCTGACAAATCTGAATGAAACCTTTAACTGTATCGGTTACTACCAGTTATACGATGACCAGCTCAACTGTTGGAAGTATCCGGGCTGTCATGGAGTACAGACCCTTGCCCAGGCGGTACAGAACTCCTGCAACCCTGTATTTGTAACGCTGGGACTCAGAATAGGAGCAGCAAAGTACTACGAATATCTCGAGGCTCTTGGGTTTACAACTAAAACAGGAATAGACCTCCCGAGTGAAACCTCGGCAATCATGTACGACTTTAACAACATCATGCCGGGTGAACTGGGAGCGCTCTCTTACGGTCAGGGTATATCTGTAACACCTATTCAGCTTGTTTCTGCGATAGCAACTATAGTTAACGGAGGAAACCTTATTACTCCTCATGTTGTGAGACAGATTCAGGATGATGAGGGGAACATAATATTTGCGGCAGATAATAAGGTGAAGAGAAAGATATTCTCAGAGCAGACCTCCAAAGAAATGTGCGAAATCATGCAGAGCGTAGTTGACGAAGGAACTGGTAAGGCTGGCTACATTGCGGGCTATAGAGTAGGTGGAAAAACAGGTACAGCCGATAAGGTTGTAAACGGCAGATATGCTGCCGGCAAGGTTTATTCTTCCTTTGTTTCGGTTGCTCCGTCTGACGATCCTGAAGTGGTTACTCTGATAGTAGTTGATGAGCCCGCAGGCTCTGTCCACTATGCGAGCACAGTAGTTGTTCCGTATGTAAAGAGCTACCTTGAGGAAGCTCTTCCGTATATTCAGGTTGAACCGGTATTTGACGACCAGACCGATTACAATACATCGGCAGGCTCAATATCCGTGCCTAATTTCTGCGGTAAAACCGTTGAGGCTTCGGTTGCAAAGCTCGGAGAAATGGGCCTTAAGGCAATAGTAAGACCGACCTCTCAGGATAAGACAAAAAAGGTTGTAGACCAGTATCCGAAGTATCTCGGCAGAGTAAATCCGGGTTCGACGGTTTACCTGTATACTGAATAGCAGGAGGCAATTATGACTTTAGAAAAGCTGTTTGAAGGCGTAAAATATGAAACTCGGATTGACAATAATTTTGAAATATCCTCAATAGCCTATGATTCAAGAAAAGCGGCAGAGGGAGGGGCTTTTGTCTGCATTCCCGGGTTTGCTGCAGACGGACACAAGTATATAAAAAATGCTGCCGAGGCAGGTGCCTGCTGCGCGGTGGTTCAGCGCGGTGCAGACTATGATGACAGTATTATTCCTGTGATAGTAGTGGAGGATACAAGAATAGCACTTGGAAAGATTTCTTCAAATTTCTTCGGAAAGCCTTCTGATAGCCTGAAGCTCTTTGCGGTTACCGGCACAAACGGAAAGACCACCACGACATATATGCTGTCGTCAATTCTTGAAGCTGCCGGAAAGCCTGCCGGAAGAATAGGGACTATCTCATACAAAGCGGGCAATCAGGTTTACGAGTCCACAAACACAACACCAGAGTCCTATGAGCTCCATAAGATGTTTGCGGAAATGATAGACGCCGGTGACAAGGCCTGTGCTATGGAGGTGTCTTCGCATGCCCTTTACATGGACAGAGTTTCCGGTATAACCTTTGACTATTCTATTTTTACCAATCTTACGGAGGACCACCTGGACTTCCATAAGGACTTTGAAGACTACTATCAGGCCAAGAAAAAGCTTTTCTACCAAACCTGGGGCGGTTCAATGATAAATGTTGACGATGAGTACGGTCAGAGATTGTATGACGAGCTCAAAGAGGAAGGCGTAAGGGTATTTTCGTTCTCAAAGCACGACGAAGAAGCAGATTATTTTGCGGAAGTCACACAGGAAACCGATACATTTTCTGTAATCAAGGTATATAATAAAGGCTCCTACGTTGCCGGACTGAGAATCGGAATTCCGGGAGAATTTTCGGTATACAATGCACTCGGAGCTTTTTCTGCTGCATATGAGAGCGGCATAGATGCGGAAGACATTGTTAAGGGTTTGGAAGCACTTAAAGGAGTTCCAGGAAGATTTGAGCTGGTTCCTAACAGCAAAGGGGTTGTGGCAATAGTAGACTATGCGCATACTCCTGATGCACTTATCAAGGTTCTTGACACTGCAAATCAGTTTAAAAGGGGACGTCTTATCTGCGTCTTTGGCTGCGGCGGTGACAGGGACAGAACAAAGCGCCCTATGATGGGAAGGGCTGCTGGTGAACGCTGTGAATTCTGCGTTGTGACCAGTGATAACCCGAGGACGGAGGATCCGGATCTTATTCTCAAGGACATTGAGCCGGGAATAGCCGAAACAGAGTGCAGATACGAAATAATAGCGGACAGAAGAGAGGCTATAAACAGAGCCATAGAAATATATGAACAGGGTGATGTTCTCGTTGTTGCGGGAAAGGGTCATGAGGACTATCAGATAATTGGAACAACAAAGCATCACTTTGATGATAAGGAAGTAATTTCGGAGATTTTAAATGGATAAAATCAGTGTACATATAGCTGCAGAGCTGATGAACGGACTTGTGGAGGGCAGGAATGACCTGTTGCTGACGGGAGTTTCCACCGATACGAGGAAGATTAGCGGAGGCGAGCTGTTCTTTGCTCTGAAAGGGGAAAACAGCGACGGCCACAGCTTTGTGAGCAAGGCTTTTGAAAACGGCGCTGCCGGAGCGGTAATTTCTGACAGGAATTCAGTCGGAGTGCTGCCGGAGGGCAAGGCTATTGTTGTTGTGGATGATACGCTTCAGGCCTTACAGCAGCTTGCAAAGGGCTATCTTGCACAAAAAAAAGACCTTATTAAATTTGGGATAACAGGCAGTGTAGGAAAAACCGGAACAAAAGAGCTGCTCTATGCTTGCCTTAAGGGTAAATATAAGACTGCAAGAAATGCAGGTAATTTTAACAACCATATAGGAATGCCGCTTACAGCAATGAGTGTAAATTCAGAGCATCAGGCTGCGGTATTTGAAATGGGAATGGGCGACTTTGGAGAAATCCATCTGTTGGCCGATATTGGCAGACCTGACATTGCGATACTGACAACAATAGGGGTGTCACACATTTCGGCATTAGGCTCGAGGGAAAATATTCTAAAAGCAAAGCTGGAGATTACGGATTTCTTTGATGAGACAGGGTGTCTTGTTGTAAATTACGACAACGACCTTATTTCTGCTTATGACTGGGAGTCGCAAAAGTACAAGGTTATTAAGGTTGGCAAGACCTCTGGCTGCGATTTCAGAATAGTCGAAGCAAAAGCTATAGGAGAATACGGCAGTGAGCTGGAACTGGAAATTTCTGGAAAAGTTTATGCTTTTGAAATTCCTATGCCGGGACTTCATCACACGCAGAATGCCGCACTTGCGATAGCTGCAGCGGTGACTGCAGGGGTTGAGCCGGAGCTGATTGAAGAAACAATAAAGACCTGTGAGCAGACAGAAAAAAGACTGATAATAAAAAACAGTTCTGAAGGAATAAAGGTAATTGACGACAGCTATAACGCAAGCCCTGAATCAATGATGGCAGGGATAGATGTGCTTATGACTGCTTCTGGAGACAGAAAAATTCTGTTTCTTGCAGATATGCTGGGTATGGGAGAAGATACAGAGAAACGTCACCGATTGGTAGGGGAATATGCCGGTAAAAGGCAGGTTGACGGAGTATACACTGTTGGAACTGATGCGAGGTTCATAAGCGACGAAGCATCAAAATACATAGGCAGAGAAAAGACCCGACACTTTGAAACCAGAGAGGAGCTTATTGAAAATATTGATAAGCTTGTACAAAAGGGAGATGCGGTTCTTGTTAAGGCTTCGAGAGCTCTGGGAATGGAAAAAGTGGCGGAATATCTTTTGGCTGGAAGATAGATAGGAGACAGTAATGACAGACTTTGTATTCGGAAACATGACGGCTGCAGTAATAGGTGCTGTAATTGCCTTTGGGCTTACGGTTATTCTGGGATTTCCAGCCATACCTTTGCTGAGAAGGCTCAAGGCAGGCCAGAGCATAAGAGAAGAAGGCCCTGAGTCTCACAAGGTGAAGGCGGGAACTCCGACTATGGGTGGTATTTTTATGCTGATTGCCATAGTTGCTGCGACCATTATTGTTAACGGCTTTTGGGGAGAGGGAGTAGTTCCTGTTCTTCTTTTCGGGATACTGTCGTTTGGCGTTATTGGTTTTATTGATGACTATATTAAGGTTGTGCTTAAAAGAAATCTTGGTTTAACTGAGAAACAAAAGATGGGGCTGCAGATTATTGCCTCCATTATTCTGGTTGTGCTTGCTGTCAGACTGACCCCGACTACAACGGAGGTATTCGTACCTTTCGTCAACGTGACAGTGGACTTTGGGTGGTTCTTCTATCCGTTCATGGTTTTCGTAATTGTGGCGGTAGTAAACAGTGTAAACCTGACAGACGGGTTAGACGGGCTTGCTTCGGGAGTGACTATCCCGGTTTCGCTATTTTTCGCAATCACAGCAGCAGGCCTTGGCTTCCATGTTGCTGGCGTTTTCGCGGCAGCATTGTTCGGCTCATGTGCAGGATTTTTGGTTCATAATCACAAGCCGGCAAAGGTCTTTATGGGAGACACGGGTTCGTTAGCACTGGGCGGAGCGATTTCTGCAATAGCAATTATAACAAATACCACACTGATAGTACCGATTGTTTGTCTCGTCTTCGTGGCAGAGTGTCTGTCGGTAATTATTCAGGTTACGGTTTATAAAAAAACAGGTAAGAGAATCTTTAAAATGTCGCCTCTTCACCACCATTTTGAGCTGTCAGGATGGTCTGAGGTAAAGGTTGTCTGGATTTTCAGCTTGATTTCGGCGGTTCTCTGCATAATAGGGGCTGTAATACTTTGGTAAGAGTTAAAGAAGAAAGCTAAAACATAAGAATAAGAGTGTTGTAAATATGAGGCAAATATGGAAATAAAAGGAAAAAGTTTTCTTGTTGCCGGTATGGGGAAGAGCGGAATAGCTGCGGCAAGGGTTCTTCTGAGAGACGGCGGAAAAGTATTTTTATATGATAAAAAAGCAGAGGGGGAGATACCTGAAGCTGTTGTTGAGGCTGGCAGGATTTCCGGAGAGTATTTTGGAAAAATTCCTGAAGCATCGGAGAAATTTGACTACCTCGTTATCAGCCCGGGAATTCCTCTTGATGAGGAGATAGCGGCTTTTGGAAAGTCTAACTGCGGAGAAATAATGGGAGAGTTAGAGCTTGCATACAGGCTTTCAAGGGGCAGCTATATTGCGATAACTGGAACAAACGGAAAAACTACGACTACCAGTCTTGTGGGAGAAATACTGGAGAAAGCCGGAAGAGAAACCTATGTGGTAGGCAATATCGGCTATCCTGTTATAGATGCAGCGGAAAAATCCACTGAAAATGGTTGGTTTGCCGCAGAGGTTTCCAGCTTTCAGCTTGAAACAACAAAGGACTTTGCGCCAAAGGTTTCGGCAATTCTTAATGTAACTCCGGACCATCTTAACAGGCATAAGACAATGGAAAACTATGCTGCCGCAAAGGCCAAGGTGTTTGAAAATCAGACGGCGGACGACTACTTTGTGGTAAACAAAGATAACAAAGAAGCTTTCGAGCTGGCGGTAAATTGTCCTGCTCAGGTGGTTGCTTTTTCAAGGCTTGAGGAGCTGGAGGAGGGCTGCTTTGTTAAAGACGGAGCAATAGTGATAAAGAAGTCGTGCGAAGAGGCGGTTGAGCTGTGTAAAATAAGCGATATCGGTATTCCCGGCGTACATAATGTTGAAAATGTGCTTGCGGCTGCAGCGATGTGCTACTGTGCCGGGGTAAGGGCTGAAGTAATTGCAGAAGCTGTAAAGGCCTTCAAGGGCGTTGAGCATAGAATTGAGTTTGTGGCAGAGGTTGACGGCGTTAAGTACTACAACGATTCCAAGGGAACAAATACTGATGCAGCGGGCAAGGCTATTGATGCACTTGAAAAGAATATTTACCTCTTAGCAGGAGGCTATGATAAAAAAGAAGATTTCAATCCGTTCGTTGCAAGCTTTAATGGCAGAGTTAAGCATATGTACCTGATAGGCGCAACCTCGCCTATCATAGCAGAAGCCTGCGAACGAAACGGCTTTAAAGCTTATACAGAATTAAATACTCTCAAGGAATGCATAATGGAAGCGAAGGCGGCTGCAAAGCCGGGGGACATAGTCCTGCTTTCTCCTGCCTGTGCAAGCTGGGGTATGTACAATAATTACGAGGAAAGGGGCGCAGAGTTTAAGGCCTGCGTCAGAGGTTTCCTTTAGGGGACAGTTTATGCTTGAAAACAGAAAAGAAGATTACATACTAAAATATACGGTAATCATTTTGGTTCTGCTTGGGATAATTATGGTTTTCAGTGCAAGCTATTACACCGCCTTAAATTCTATGGGTGACGCGTACAGCTTCCTGAAAAAAGACATCAGGGCAGCCGCCGTAGGAGCGGTCGCGATGATAATTACCAGCCGTATTCCATATAAGCTATATGGGGCCTGGGCGTGGATAATACTCGCTATTTCGGTCCTGCTGTTAGTATTGGTATTGACGCCTATGGGTACCACTATCAACTATGCGCAGCGTTGGATATACATTGGACCAATCAGTATTATGCCTGGCGAGCTTGCAAAGCCTGCCGTAATTATCTTTTGTGCATGGTATCTTAATCGTGAACCCGAAAGAACCGCCTCGCTAAGGAATGGCACAGCGCCTATGTGGCTGCTGATGGGAATCTGTGCATTGCTCATTATGAAGCAGCCTAATTTCTCAACAGCATTTATTGTGTGCGCGCTTATTCTCCTGATAATGATTATTTCGGGGACTAAGATGTGGCATATTGGAGTCACAATGCTAATAGGTGTTTTAGCGGCCGTGGTATTGATAGCGATAGAACCATATAGACTGACCAGAATTGTGACTTTCCTGAATCCTTTTGCGGATGCTCAGAGAACGGGCTTTCAGGTAGCTCAGTCATTGATAGCCTTGGGTTCGGGCGGCCTGACCGGCGTGGGAATAGGTGAGAGTGTACAAAAAATGTTATACCTGCCGGAGCCTATGAATGACTTTATTTTTGCCATTATAGGCGAGGAAATGGGGTACATTGGCTGCCTGCTCATTCTGATTTTATATGCAGTATTTGTTTGGAGAGGAATAAAAATAGCTCTCGAGTGCCAGGATGCTTTTGGAATGAATCTTGCCGCAGGAATAACCTTCATGGTAGGACTGCAGGCGATGTTTAATATAGGAGTAGTTTCCGGAACCCTTCCAAATACGGGCGTATCACTTCCATTCATAAGCTGGGGAGGAAACTCACTGCTGATAATGATGGCATGTGCTGGCATACTGCTGAATATTTCCAGAAATAATATTTCGGTTAAAACGAGAGACAGTAAGTTGGAGGAAGATGAAGAGAACAAGCTGGCCTTCCTTCAAAAGCTATTTAAGGTAAATCAATCATAATTCTTGTCAGAGGTGAACTATGAGAGTTGTTATGACCTGCGGGGGTACGGGTGGTCACATATATCCGGCACTCGCAATTGCAGACACAATTAAAAGCCACAATCCTGAGGCGGAAATAATGTTTATCGGAACCCTTAAGGGAATGGAAAACAATATCGTTCCGTCAAACGGATATCCGATAAAGCAGGTTCCAGCGAGCGGAATCAAGAGAAAACAGATTTGGAAAAATGTAAAAACTCTTAAGGATGCGATTCAAGGGTATTCAAAGGCGAAGAAAATCATCAAGGACTTCAATCCAGACTTGGTTATCGGTACGGGAGGATATGTCTGCGGCCCGGTTGTAAGAGCTGCATCATCGCTTGGAATAAACACTGCTATTCATGAGCAGAATGCCTATCCTGGAGTTACAAACAAAATGCTGGCCGGAAAGGCAAAGCAGGTATTTCTGAGCTTTGAGGAGAGCAGAAAGTACTTCAAAGAAGCCGAAAGAACACAGATAGTCGGAAACCCTGTAAGAAAAGGCTTCATTGTGGGAGACAGAGAAAAAGCCAGAGAGGCGCTTGGAATCAAACCCGGAGAGCTGGTAATATTATGCTTCGGCGGAAGTCTCGGAGCTCCGAGAATTAATCAGGTGATGCTCAGCCTTATCGACAAGTATAACGGCTCAAAGGATGTATCCATATTCTTTGCACCAGGCAAACGTCACTACAGCGAGATTATGGGCAAGCTTAGCCTCAAGCCTTACGAAGTAAAGGAAAATGTAAGAATATTTGACTATATTAACAACATGCCGGATTTTATGGTTGCGGCAGATGTGATAATCGGCAGAGCGGGAGCACTGTCCTTAGCTGAAATAACTGCCTGCGGAAGGGCAGCAATTCTTATTCCGTCACCTTATGTGGCTGAAAACCATCAGTTCCACAACGCGAAGGTTCTGGCTGACAGAAATGCCGCGTACCTCTTTGAGGAAAAGGATTTGACTGACGAAAAAGTCCTTGAGGTAATAGAAACCCTTAAAAATGACAGGAAACTTCTGGAAAAAATGGAAGAAAACAGCAAATCCCTTGCGACGCTGAATGCGGCAGAGGATATATACGAGGGAATAAAGGAATACCTGAAGTAGTAAACGAAAGAAAACCGGAGAAAATAGATGAAGCTTTTCAAAAGAGATGAGAAAAAAGAATATGAGAAAAACTCCGGTTCAAGCAGGTTTACCGAACGCCACACTCAGATTTTGAACAAAAGGAAGTTCTTAAGGGGTATCAGACAGGAAGAAGAGAATGATACTCCCGATTATGATGACTTTGATTACATCCCGTCAACTGTTGAAGACGATACCTACCTTCACCTGGGTAATTATCCCAAGGCCTATGAAGAGGTCGAAAGAAGACCTGACAGTGGCGGCAAGTACATGGCTGATGACGAGCTGAAAGGATACCTGGACAGGTGGACTCTTCACGGAAAAGAAGACCAGAAATTTGACGATATTTATCAGACCGTTGCGGGCATGAAAATCAATTTCAGGATAAGCAGGAAGGATGAAGAACCAGAGGCTGTAGAAATCGAAGATAAGACTAAGCCTGATCCTGATCCTGAAGACTATGCTGCCGGCTTTGAGCAACGAATTAAGCCATTGGAAGCGACACAGGACGCCGGCAAAGAAGCTGAGGGTGAGGCTCCGGAGTACGAGTCAGAGGAATGGAGGGCTCAGTATTCACAGACCCAAACCAATAAGAGCAAGAAATTTAAAAGGCCAAAGAAGGCTAAGGTAAACAAAACCCGAAAGAAACTGAAGTTTGGGAAGAAAACGCTTTCTTCTAAGGAAATCAGACAAAAGCGCAGACGTAAAAGACGCAGGGTAAAGACCTCATTTATAGTCTTGCTAATACTCATTCTGGCGGCTGTTTTGGGTTTTGTGGGCATTATTGAGGCAGATAAACATGGTGCGTTTAATGTCGATACAGTTCTTGTAGAAGGGCTTAACCACTATACAGAGTACGATATTATTAAGGCGGCGGACGCTCAGACAGGAGTGAGTCTGCTTACACTGAAGACCATGCCTATGAAGGAAAAAATAGTGAAGCTTCCATATGTGGAAACTGCAACTATAAGCAAAAAATTCCCTAAAACCCTGATTCTGACTGTTGAGGAAAGAGTTCCGTTCTATGCAATATATTATGGCGGAGCATATACGCTGGTTGACGAGGAATTCACCACACTTGAGAGGTCAAACGATGCCGGAAATTATCCTATTCTGGAGGGTTATGTACCCGCAGCAACTCCGGAACCGGGCAAGCTCTTCGAGTGCAAGGATGAGTATTCGTTTAAAACAACCATGCAGATGGTAGAGAGCCTCAGGGATGCAGGATTAAACTTCTATAAGATAATCTGCAAAAATGGGATAATCAATATTTACATTACCAAGAGCATTCTCGTGGAGGGCTCTTACGAAAACATTTCCAACTATATCAAAGAGATTAATGAAATTCTATACATGCAGAGCCTTCAGGGAATTGAAAGGGGAACGGTTCATGTGGGTGATAACGGATATATTTCATTCAGCCCTATGATATAAGGATTGCAGGTATTGAGGTTAATAAAATGAGTGACAGAAATAAGAAGGTCGCAGGCTATGCTTTGGTCTGCGTCCTGACTATGATTATAGGTTTTTTTATTGCAATGCAGATAAAAACTACTGCGGTAACCGGTGACTATGCGGGAGGCATGGTTTCGCTGGCTCAGGCTCAGGCGTCGATTTCCGAGGTGGCAAATCTTAGGGCGGAAAAAGATGAGTTGAATGATGAACTGTCAAAGCTTGAGGCGCAGCTCAAGGAATACGAAAAGAATTCCTCAGAAGCTGCCGCGGCCGATGCGGAAAAATACAGGATGCTTGCCGGCCTGACCGATGTCGCCGGAAAGGGAGTGGTGATAACTGTTGACGATCCGGAAGCTATCTACACACAGGGCGGAGACAGCATAATCACATACAACTATGAGCTGCTGCTTGCACTGGTAAATAAGCTGCGCGAAGCGGGCGCGGAGGCGATTTCTATAAACGACAGAAGAATAACCGCTTACTCAGAAATAAGTCTTGCTGGTTCAAACATCAATATTAACGGCAGTGCTACGGCACCACCGTATGAGGTGAAAGCGATAGGGGATCCTCAAACACTTGAATCCACACTGGGAATAAGGTATGGGGTTCTCTATTCGATGAAAAACGACTACGGACTTTCGGTGCAGATTGCTCAGAAGTCTGAGATAAATATCCCGAGATATACCGGTCGCACGAGCTTTAAATATGCAGCTCCGACAGAAGGTGAATAGGATGCGCAGGGTGGAAAAACGCACGATTGGAGCGGTTCTTATTTTTGTTTTCTGTTTTGCGATTGGAGTGGGAATTGCTTCCCATAATGGGATAGGTATTTCGGACAGAGCGTATGTGTCGGCAAAGTCCATTGAGGGCAATCTTGTTGAGGCTGAGGCTATGAAAGAGGAGATAGAACGGCTCAATGCTTTGATTGACGACAGAAGAACGAAGATAGCTTATTATCAATCTGAGAAAACCACAAGGGCTGAACAGAATGCTGCGGCTCAGGACTCTCGATTAGAGGCTATGGCGGCTGCGGGATGTACTGCGATGGAAGGCCCCGGAATTACCATAGTACTTGACGATGGTGCTGGAGCTTTGAAGGAGTGGGAAACTCCCGGCGATATTGTTGTGCACGACCTTGATATTCTGATATTGCTTAACGACCTTATTTCTGCCGGTGCTGAAGCCATTTCAATAAATGGTATCAGGTACACTGCCGACACCGAAGTAACCTGCGCCGGACACACAGTGAAGATAAGCGGTGTAAAATGCGCAAGACCCTTCGTGTTTAAGGTTATCGGAGATGCTGACTCCCTTTATTCAGAGATGACTATTCAAGGCGGTTACGGGAACATTCTCAAGGAGTGCGGTCTTGTGTTTGAGGTCGAAAAGGATGACGCCCTGCACATCAATGCCAGTGACGGCATGGAATAAGCGGGGGGGGTAATCAGTATTATTTGGAGGATAAATGATGTTTATTGCTGTTATTGCCGGTCTGGCAGGAGGAATCGTCTTAGGATTAATACTGAACGTGGTATATCCGGTTGCGTTTTCGTTTTATATCACAATGGCCTTGCTTGCTGCGCTTGACTCTGTGTTTGGAGCACTAAGGGCTCATATGGAGGAAAAATACGATACGCTGATTTTTGTTTCGGGCTTTGTTTGCAATGCATTGATAGCGGCTCTTATGACCTGGCTGGGGGATAAACTGGGGGTTCCGTTATATTATGCGGCAATTCTTGTGTTTGGTGGACGAATTTTCAACAATACAGCGGCAATTCGACGAATTTTTATAGATAAAAAGATTAAAAAAAGAAGTAATTGAAAATTTTGTGTGGCAAAGTATTTTTCTTTATGATATACTACTGACATATATACGAAAACAGGAGGTCTATTTATGCTTCAGTTTGAGGAAAGAAAAGAAAACTCAGCAAATATTAAAGTTGTCGGTGTTGGCGGCGGCGGAAATAATGCGGTAAACAGAATGATTGAAGGAAATTTGCTGGGAGTAGATTTTTTAGCAGTAAATACAGATAATCAGGCTCTCGGAGCATCCCTGGCAGAGTCAAGAATTCAGATAGGAGCAAAGCTGACAAAAGGTCTCGGAGCAGGAGCTGATCCGGACGTAGGAATGAAAGCAGCAGAAGAGAGTATGGAAGAAGTTGTAAACGCAATCAGCGGTTACGACATGGTATTTATCACAGCCGGTATGGGCGGTGGTACAGGAACAGGAGCTGCTCCACAGATTGCTAAGGCTGCAAAGGATTTAGGAATTCTCACAGTTGGCGTAGTAACAAAGCCATTTGCTTTTGAAGGAAAGAAGAGAAGGGACAACGCTGAAGAGGGCATCAGAATGCTGATGAAAAACGTGGACTCTTTGGTAGTGGTTCCAAATGATAAGCTTTTACAGATATCAGAAAAGAATACTTCAGTTAAAGAAGCCTTTTCAATGGCGGATGAAGTTCTGAAGTTAGGTGTACAGGGTATTTCTGACCTTATCACAGATGCTGGAATCATCAACCTCGACTTTGCTGATGTAAAATCAATCATGCAGAACAAGGGACTTGCACACATGGGCGTAGGCTCAGGCTCAGGCGATAACAGAGTTGAGCTTGCTGTTCGTGCTGCTATAGAAAGCCCATTGCTTGAAACTTCAATCAATGGCGCAAGAGCAATACTGCTTAACGTATGCGGCGGTGAAGATCTTACAATGCTTGAAGTTAACCAGGCTGCGGAAATCATCGAGCAGGCTGCTGACAGAGATGCTTCAATAATCTTCGGTTTCTCAATCAACGAAAATATGGATGAAGAACTGAGAATTACTGTTATTGCAACAGGCTTTGGCGATAGCGAAGAAGATCCTACAGCTGCTTTCGGTGGTAAGTATGAAGCAGAAAAGAAAGTAGAAAAGAAGGTTGAACCTAAGTTAGAGCCTATGTTTGAGGCTCCTGTAGGAAAGGAAGAGGACACATTAGAGCCTATTCCTATGCCTCAGAAGAAAAAGCCGGAAAAGGTTGATCCGGACTTCCCAATCCCTGAGTTCTTATCACCAAAATCATTTTAAGGATAATTACACAGGTTCAGGCGGATAGTTCCCCAAGATAATGTTTAAGAGAGGGACAGACTGAGGTCTGTCCCGTTTTTATGAAAACAATGCTTCCTCTCCGTGATTGGTTTTTCCGAGAAGAAGCTGACTTTGTTTATAGGGAAAATGGCTAAGAGACTCACTTCAAAGGAAAATTTAATAATTAAAAGGGTGAAACAGCTTGAGGCAAAAAAATATCGCGACCGCTTTGGACAGTTTGTGATTGAAGGCCCGGTTTGGGTAAGAGAGTCACTGTCCGAGAGCATAGAGACAGACTTTGTCATATTCAGCGACAGCTATGAACAATATGGCGGCAGGGAGGCGGAGGAGCTCATCGAAGCCATAGAAGAAAAAGGTACAGACCTTTACTGTATCGAGGATGGACTTTACGGTTACATATCGGGAACACAGACTCCTCAGGGCATTATGGCAGTGGTACAGAGGCCTGTGTGGAGTGAGGATATTCTTCGTAAAGACAAGGCGAATGTACTTGTTCTTGACAGAGTTTCGGACCCGGGAAACCTTGGCACAATGCTCAGAACCGCTGAGGCGGCCGGCTTTGAGGCTGTCATTGCTCTAAAAGGGACCACTGACCCATATAGCGGAAAGGTTTCCAGAGCATCTGCCGGCTCGCTTATGAGGATGCCGATATTCTTTGTAGAGGACGGTACAGCCCTAAAAGAACTGATGGCCGATTGCGGAAAACGAACCCTATGCACAGATCCGCTCAGTGATAACGATTATTTTGATATAGAAATAGCCGAAAATACTGCTTTGATAATAGGTAATGAGGCAGGAGGTGTTTGCCCGGAAATCTTTGAAAAGGCAGATCTGACCTGCGGAATACCTATGGTCGGAAGGACTGAGTCGCTTAATGCGGCGGTTGCGGCTGCTATTATCATGTATGAGTCGGTGAGACAAAGAAGAAAGTAAGAACACATTTAAATATTTATAGTTGATTATTGTCGGTATGGATATCCGGCTAAATAATAAAGGAGTCATAAATGCAAAATCAGTTAAAAGAGATTCTGGAAAATGCCAGAAAGAGTATTTCTGAAGCTGCTACCAAAGAGGAAATAGAAAAAATAAGAGTAGATTTTCTCGGCAAAAAAGGACAGCTTACCGGAATTCTAAAATCTATGGGAGGCCTCTCGAAGGAAGAAAGACCTGTAGTCGGCAAGGTTGCCAATGAAGTAAGAGCAAGCATTGAGGAAATGATTGCTGCTGCTCAGGAAAAGGCAAAGTCGGCAGAAGGCGAGCTCAGAGTCAAGGCCGAAACACTTGATGTAACGGTGCCGGGCGTTGCAAGAAAGCTTGGCGCAAAGCACCCAATCAGCGTAACGATAGACGAAATCACAAAGATATTTATGTCCATGGGCTTCAGCGTGGCTGACGGTCCTGAGGTGGAAACAGTTTTCTACAACTTTGATGCACTTAATGCGCCTCAGAACCACCCTTCAAGGGACCTCACAGATACATTCTACATTAAGGACCAGGAAAATGTACTTTTGAGAACTCAGACCTCGCCGGTGCAGATAAGAACCATTCTCAGCCAGGACCTTCCTATCAAGATTATTTCTCCGGGAAGATGCTTCCGCTGCGATACTCCTGATGCAACACACTCACCTATGTTCCACCAGGTTGAAGGTCTCGTGGTTGGTGAAGGCATAACGATGTCTGACCTCAAGGGTACACTTGATGCTTTTGTAAAGAAGCTCTTCGGTCCTGAAACAAAGACAAAGCTCAGACCTCACCACTTCCCGTTTACAGAACCATCAGCAGAGGTTGACGTTTCCTGCTTCAAGTGCGGAGGCAAGGGCTGCAGCGTATGTAAGGGCAGCGGCTGGATCGAAATCCTCGGCGCAGGCATGGTTCATCCAAATGTTCTCAAGGTTGGCGGAATTGACACAGAAAAGTACAGCGGCTTTGCCTTCGGTATGGGAGTTGAAAGAGTTGCTATGCTCAAGTATGAAATTGACGATATCAGACTTCTCTACGAAAATGATATGCGTTTCATAGAACAGTTTAAGTAAGGAGGGAGTCAGGATGTTAGTACCTGTAAAATGGCTTAACGAATACATCGATTTAAGTGATATAGAGCTGGCAGAATATTGTGACAGAATGATTATGTCCGGCTCCAACATCGAAGAAGCCTATAAGGTAATGGGCGGAATAAATGGAATAGTAGTAGGAAAGGCAGTGAAGGTTGAAAAGCACCCGGATGCTGACAAGCTTCATATTTGTCAGATAGATGTCGGACAGGACGAGCCTGTTCAGATAGTAACAGGAGCAAGCAATGTCCATGAGGGCAGCATTATTCCTGTTGTGCTCCACAACGGAGTTCTTCCAGACGGAAGAAAAATCAAGAAGGGTAAGCTTCGCGGTGTTGAATCAAACGGTATGCTCTGCTCACCATCGGAGCTCGGCGTTGAGGATAAGGTTATCCCACCTGCTTTCCGCGAGGGAATATGGATTTTAGAGGATATAGGAGCGAAGTGCGGTGATGAGTTTGCCAAGGCTTACGAGGTTGAACAGGATGTAGTTGATTTTGAAATAACTCCAAACAGACCTGACTGCCTCTGCATGCTGGGCATGGCAAGAGAGGCTTCGGCTGTATTTGAAAGACCGCTGAAGTACCCTGAAATAAAAATTGAAAACGAAGTTGATGACGTTAAAAACTACATCGACGTTGAGATCAAAAGACCTGACCTTTGCAGCCGCTATGTTGCAAGAGTGGTCAAGGACATCAAAATTGCTCCATCACCATGGTGGATGCAGAAGCGCCTTATGGCAGGCGGAGTCAGACCTATCAACAATATCGTAGATATTACCAACTATGTTATGCTTGAATACGGCACACCTCTCCATGCTTTTAATATCAAGACTCTTGAGGGCGGAAAAATCATAGTTGATGTGGCTAAGGATGGACAGAAGTTCATCACATTAGACGAAGCCGAAAGAAAGCTTGACAGCGAATGCCTCCTCATAAATGATGCTGTAAAGGGAGTTGCTCTTGCTGGCGTTATGGGTGGCCTCAACTCAGAAATCACAGATAATAC
Organism: Firmicutes bacterium UBA1768; assembly: GCA_002315335.1. Taxonomy (GTDB): domain Bacteria; phylum Bacillota; class Clostridia; order Peptostreptococcales; family Anaerovoracaceae; genus UBA1768. The sequence continues at coordinate 28,014 of DCGW01000009.1, forward strand.
CGAGACTATCCTTATCGAGGCTGCTTGCTTTGATCCTGACGGAACAAGAAAGACCTCAAAGAAGCTCGGTCTCAGAACAGAGGCTTCTTCCCGTTTTGAAAAGGGCGTTGACGCAAACCTCTGCAGAACAGCTGCAGACAGAGTATGTCAGCTCATCGAAATGCTTGGAGCAGGCACTGTGGTAAAGGGCGCGGTTGATGTTTATCCTGAAGAAAGCAAGCCTATTGTCACAAAGGTAAGAACAAAGAGAGTCAATGATATTCTCGGAATAAACCTCAGCACCGGCGATATGAAGGAAATCTTTGAAAAGCTGGAAATGAAGGTTGCTGTTGACGGTGATGTGATGACGGTTACACCGCCTACAATCAGATTTGACCTCTTAGAAGAAATAGACTATGTTGAAGAGGTTGCCAGAATTTACGGCTATGACAACCACCCTGTTACTCTTCCGGCAGGAAGCGATATTGCAGCGAAAACTGCTGACAGAGAGATTGAAGACCTCATCAAGGAAAAGCTCATGGGAATGGGTCTCAATGAAATACAGACCTACTCGTTTGTAAGCCCTAAGGGTGTTGACAAAATTCTCATCGACCAGAACAGCTATAAGAGAGACTTCGTTACGCTTATCAATCCGCTCGGAGAAGATACAAGTGTAATGAGAACAACTCTTATTCCTAATATGCTCGATGTACTCGAAAGAAACTACACAAGAAACATCGTAAAGGTTGAAGCCTTTGAGCTTGGAAGAATTTTCCTCAACGCATTTAAGACAGAAGAAGGTCTGCCAACAGAAAAGAAGAATATCTGCATAGGTATGTACGGCGGAAACTGTGACTTCTACCAGCTTAAGGGTGTAGTTAATACTCTTCTTAATGAACTGGGTATTAAGGAGCTTACATACACAGCAGAGAAAAATGAAAAGACCTTCCATCCTGGAAGATGTGCAGCTGTTTCAAAGGATGATAAGGTAATCGGTACGTTTGGCGAGATTTCTTCGGAGGTTATCGACCAGTATAACCTTCCTGCAAGAGTATACGTTGCAGAATTAAACTTTGAAATCATCTACGACCTCTGCGATATGGAAATTCTTTACAAGCCTATTCCTAAATTCCCTTCAATCGAAAGAGATATTGCTCTCGTAGTAAGGGATGAGGTAGAGGCAGGAAAGATTGCTGCAATGATTAAGAGAGTGGGCGGTTCTCTCCTTGAAAAGGTTGAGCTCTTCGATGTTTACAAGGGCAAGCAGGTTAAGGACGGCTTCAAGTCAATGGCCTTCAGCCTCAGATACAGAGACGCGAACAAGACTCTTACCGATGAGGAAATAGAAAAGCCTCATCAGGAAATTCTCAAGAGCCTCAAGGAAGACTTTGACGCAAGCTTAAGAGAAGAATAATACCTCGTGTTTGTAACACAATATGGCACAATAGGGCAATAAATACCCCCTGAGGTTATAGGTTCATCGACCGAAGACCTCAGGGGGTTGTATTTTATTTATCAATGTGCATTGGAAACGATGCGTTGGAAGCACCCGCTAAAGCTCTGCTTCCAGCTTCGACTTGTCTACTATGTTCAACTTATATGCTGTAATCAATGTCTTAAGCTGCAGACAGTAGCAATTTAATGGTGGCAGGAAGTATCCGAGAATTGTTGCCAATACTATAGCGATTGGATAAACCGAATACGGCACTCCACAAGAAGCAAACGCGATAGGAAGCACAGCGAATGCCGACCCCGGTATTGGAGGAGCTGCAATGGCAATGATAATTGCGACCAGAACAACCTTTACAATAACGGAGATTGTGATAGGTATGCCTCCCATGTTGCCCAAGGCGAGAACGGTCAGACCCAGGAATGCAGAACCACAAGGCATATATGTTACTACGCAGAGTGGGAAGGAGAAGTCGACAAAGTCGCCCTTGATTCCAAACTTTTCCTTGAAGCAAACCATATTTTCCGGTATTGCTGCTACCTGTGAGCTTGTTGTAAGCGTAATAAGGAAGGCAGGCAGCTGCTTCTTCAAAAGAATGCGAACCGGAATTCCGGTGAGAATTCTTGTCCTTATTGTAAGGGATACAATAATTACTGCACATGTGAATATGAAAATCAGTACCATCTTGTAGAGGTTTATTAACTCAGTGAAGGTTCCTGAAACGAGCATGTTAAATATTCCGAAGAATACTAAAAGTGGTAACAGCTTGCTAACAACTAACATCATTTTGTTGAAAAGCGTGGACAATTCAAAACAAAGCTTTTTAGTAACAGGTATTGATTTGATTACCAAAAGAACTGCAACACCTGCAAAAATTGAAATGGTGATAACCTGAAGGTCGTTCATGGTAATAAACGGTTCAAACAGGTTCCCGGGAACAATATCAAGAACAAGCGTAAGAATACTTTGGACAACACCCTCTTCGGCTGCTGCACTTCCTCCGATATTTCCTGTATAATAAGTAATCCCGCCTAAGGTACCAAAAACAAGACCTGCAAGTGTGTAGGTAATCATGATTTCTAAAACAAGCTTTTTCCCAATATTACCAACCGCCTGGACATCTCCGATACCAATTATTCCGGTCAGCACTGCGAAAAATATAAGTGGTGTGGCTATCGCAGAAATAATACTTGTGAGCTTGTTAAAAATCGGCTCGGTAATATTTGTCATAATAAACATACCTGGGTTCCCTGACATTGGCAGAAGAACGAGATATAAACCAACGGCTAATGCTATAGCACCGAGCATCATGTATAGAAACATATTTTTTACAGGTGGTTTTTCGTATACAAGGCTGACCTTGTTATAGCCTCGCTCGGCAATTCTATACTCATACCTCGGTTTAAGGTTGAAGCTCTCAAGTATTGCCTCGGAATAGTCACTATATTCGTAATATACGCTGTTTTCCCTTAGTGCATTAAGGTCCGAACCAAAGGACTTTAAATCAACCTTAACTTTTCCAAAGTGCTTTGTCACCTTCATTACACACTCAGTATCTGCGTCAGATGCAGCTCTGCAATTCAGAAGCATCTCTTCAACTGATAGCTTGATTTTAGTCTCAGGCTCGGCTTTTTTTTTCATTACGCTTTTATAAACCTGAGCAATTTCTTCTGATGCAGACATGATTTCTTCGTCAGTAAGCAAAATGGTTTTTCGTAACAGTTCCACTAAATTTCCTCTTTTCTATTAAGCTATAAATTATTTGTGTGCTAACAATGGAACAATTCTATCACAACAGAGAATAAAATTCAACGAAAGACTAAGGTTTTCATAATTCAAAACTGCTGAAGCGAAAAAAGAGCTGTACTCCAAAAATGCACAGATTTTTGCTGAAAATAGTAAAAATCTGTGCAATAGTTGATGAACAATAGGTTATTTATGCTCTTTTGGGATCAATTTAAGACCAATTACTTACATAATTGGTAATATTTGGGAGTCAACCACCGCAACTATTCCCTAAATTCTTGATTTTCCTATAAATCTGCACAGATTTTTGTTCAAAACAGCAAAAATCTGTGCAATCTGGGATTACATTGACCTTTTAACTTGAAGATTTTTTTGTGCATTGCTTGATGAATTATCGCTGTGATTGTATAATAAAAGGAGTATGCAAAGGAGATATTTGTATGGGAAATGAAACCAAAACAGTAGATATTGTTATCGGCGAAAGACCTTATTCTTTAAGAGGCGGAATATCGGTTGAAGAAGCGAGAGAGTTAGAAAGATACCTTAATTCTATGATAAGAATGGTGAACAACGGAACCCTTCAGCCTATTTCCATAGACAGGCTGCTGTTGGTGGCGCTTAACTGCGGGCAGGATACAATGAAAATGAAGGAAGAACGTGACCTTGCAATCCGCAGAGCGGAGAAGATTGAAAAGCGTCTTGAAGACTACGGCAAGCTTTGGGACAAGGCGCGAGATGGTTTCAAACAGGCAAATGACGAGAATGTTAAGCTCATAGAAGATCAGGAGGAGCTGGACTATGAAATAAAGCGCCTGAACAGAGAAATCAGAGATCTGAAAAAGGACTTGAGAGAATTAAAAAAGGAAAACAAGGTTCTTAAGTCAAGGCTTGGTGAGGATGAACAGGGAGAAGAGGACGTTTTGGCCGGTCAAATTCAGCTGAGGCTTCCTCCTAATCTCTAAATTGCTGTTGGCGCGAGCTTAGCGAGGGGCAATATTGATATAATCTCAATACGGAGAAAACAATGAACGAACGAACACTAAGAGTACTTGAATATGATAAGGTGAGGGAACTGCTGGCCGAGCAGGCGGTTTCAAGGGCGGCAAAGCAGCTGGCCAAGGAGCTGATGCCAACCTCAAATCCTTACGATGTAAGAGATAATCTGAGCGAAACCACTGAGGCTGTTTCGGTTATTATTCAAAAGGGAACTATTCCTATTGGAGGAATTAACGATATAGTACCGCTTGTTCTCCTTGCGAAAAAGGAGGGCATGCTCAGTCCGGGAGACCTTCTGCGAATAAAGCAGAACCTGTATACGGCAAGGAATATTGCAAATCACCTAAAAACAGATGTAAATGTCGGCGGCGCAATAGCGGATTATGCTGCGGGGATTACCGTGTGCAAGGCGGAAGAGGACGAAATCGACAGGTGTATTATTGCTGAGGATCAGATTGCGGACTCGGCAAGTGCCCAGCTAAGATCTATAAGAAAAGCGATAGTCAGGAAGAATGAAGAGCTGCGTTCAAAGATGAACAGCATAATTCAGAGCAGAGATAATAGAGACTTTCTTCAGGACAGCATAATAACAATAAGAGACGGACGATATGTAATACCTGTAAAGCAGGAGCACCGTGCAAAGGTAGACGGAATAGTACACGATCAGTCTGGCAAGGGTGCAACGCTGTTTATTGAACCACAGGCGATAGTCAATCTAAACAACGAGCTCAGAGAGCTTCAGCTTGAAGAACAGGCTGAGATAGTAAAAATCCTCGAAAACCTTTCGGCTATGGTTGCGGCCAGGTCTGAAGGAATAATTGCAAATCAGGATATATTGATCAAGCTCGACTTTGCCTTTGCTAAGGCTAAGCTTGCACTTGCAATGAAGGCGATAGAGCCAGAAATAAACGAAGACGGAGTAGTGATTATTAAAGAGGGCAGACATCCGCTAATAGACAGAAAAAAAGTAGTGCCTGCCAACATCAGTCTTGGGAAGTCGTACGATACTCTGGTTATCACCGGGCCAAACACCGGCGGCAAGACAGTAACGCTTAAGAACACTGGACTAATGGTTCTGATGACGCAGTCGGGGCTCCATATTCCGGCAGAAATAGGCACAAAGATGTGCATTTTTGAAGATGTTTTTGCTGATATCGGGGATGAGCAGAGCATTGAGCAGAGCCTGAGTACCTTTTCCTCACATATGAAAAATATAGTCAGCATAGTGGGGAGTGCAGGGATAGGAAGTCTGGTGCTTCTCGACGAGCTTGGAGCTGGGACAGACCCAACGGAGGGTGCGGCACTTGCGATATCAATTCTCGATTATCTGCTTGGCTGCGGAGCAAAGACTCTTGCAACAACTCACTATACAGAGCTGAAAAAATATGCGCTGACAACCCCAGGGGTTGAAAACGGCTGCATGGAATTCGATGTTGAAACCTTGAGCCCTACCTATAAGCTGATAACAGGAATGGCGGGCAAGTCAAATGCCTTTGAAATATCAAGAAAATTAGGCCTTTCCGACAGCCTTATCCTTGAAGCCAAAAAACTCCTGGAACAGGGCGATATAGAGTTTGAGGACCTCATCGCACAGATTACAGAGGATAAAAAGAGGGCAGAGGAAGAGCTTGACGAGGCTGCGGAAATGAAGGCCGAAATGGAAAAGATGAAGGCTGACCTCGAAAAGCAAAAGGAAAAGTTTGCTGCTCAAAAGGAAAAGATAATAAGCAGGGCCAAAGCAGAGGCCCGGGATATGGTGAAGGAAATGAAGGAGTTTTCCGACTCCGTGTTCAAGGAACTGCGCGAGCTGGAAAAGCTTTCCGACCCTAAGGCCAGAAACAGAAAGTTTGAGGAAGTCAGACGAAAGGTTAAGGGAAGGTCAGACCTCTATGCCGAAGAGCTCAGCTACAAGGAAAATGAAAGGCCGGCAGATGCTTCGGAAATCAGACCGGGAGTCTTTGTTTATCTTGTCAGCATAGAACAAAAGGGAACCGTCCTGACCGAGCCCGACTCTAAGGGCGACCTGATGGTTCAGGTGGGACTGATGAAGGTTGGAGCGAATGTAAAGGACCTCCAGCTTCTTGACGAAGCGCCGGACGAGAAGAAGATAAGGTCAAAGCATGAAGCGATGTACAAGTCAAAAACTGCTACGATAAGCACAAGCTGTGACGTCAGGGGCAATGACCTCGACTCCGCAAAGCAGCTGGTCGACAAGTACATAGACGATGCATATATGGCGGGGCTTAAGACCGTCACAATAATACACGGCAAGGGAGAGGGAATCTTGAGAGAAGGTCTCAGAAGCCTCTATAAGAAAAATAAGCATGTTGAGGGAGTCAGAGCAGCGATGCCAAACGAAGGCGGCGCAGGTGCGACGGTACTTCTGCTCAAATGATAGACTGAAAAGACCAACCGGTCCGGTTGAAAATATAAGGAGAAGAAAAATGACAGATTTTAAAGAAAAGGTAGCGATGGCCTTAGGACAGTTTACTGAAGGAATAGAGCTTGATGAGCTTAAAAAGCTTATTGAAATACCGCCAAACAGCGAGATGGGAGACTTTGCTTTTCCGTGCTTCAGACTGGCAAAAACCATGAGAAAGGCTCCAAACCTCATTGCCGAAGAAATCGCTTCCAAGGCTTCTGGTTTAGACGGCTTTGAAAAAATAGAAAATAAAGGTGGATATGTAAATTTCTTCCTGGACAAGCAGGCCGTAATGAAGGCTTCTCTTGAAGAAGTAATTGAAAAGGGCAGCAGCTTCGGCGGCAGCGACATCGGAGCAGGCAAAAAGGTTATCGTAGAGTATTCATCACCAAACATCGCGAAGCCTTTCCATATAGGACATATCAGGTCGACCGTTATTGGAAACTCAATCTACAAGATTTATGATTTCCTCGGTTATGATACCATCAGAATCAACCACCTCGGAGACTACGGAACTCAGTTCGGTAAGATGATAGTTGCTTACAGAAAGTGGGGCAAGAAGGAAGATGTTGAGGCAAATCCTATCAAGACTCTCCTCGGACTGTATGTTAAGTTCCATGAGGAGGCCGATAAGGACCCATCGCTCGAGGACGAAGCAAGGGCAACCTTCAAGAGCCTTGAAGACGGAGCTGAAGAAGAGCAGAAGCTCTGGCAGTGGTTCAGGGACGAAAGCCTCAAGGAGTTCGGCAGAGTTTATGATATGCTGGGAATAGATTTTGACTCCTATGCAGGCGAAAGCTTCTACTCGGACAAGATGGACGCGATCACAGATATGATGGGCGAAAAGAAGCTGCTTAAGGAAAGCCAGGGCGCTGAAATAGTTGACCTTTCGGAATACAATATGAGCCCTGCAATTATCAGAAAAAAGGACGGCTCAACCCTCTATATCACAAGAGACCTCGCGGCAGTAAAATACAGAAAAGATACCTATGACTTTGATAAGTGCATTTATGTTGTGGCTTCTCAGCAGAATCTTCACTTCCAGCAGCTATTCAAAATTGTAGACCTCATGGGCTTTGACTGGTTCGAGAAGTGCGTACATATTCCGTTCGGCCTTGTCAGCATGGAAGACGGCACCATGTCCACAAGACAGGGAAAGGTTGTGTTCTTAGAGGACGTGCTCAACAGAGCTGTGGAAAAAACGGCTGAAATCATCAAAGAAAAGAATGTGGCTCAGGATAATATCGATGAGGTTGCAAAGCAGGTCGGCATCGGTGCGGTTGTATTCCAGGAGCTTTCAAATAACAGAATCAAGGACTACGTATTCAGCTGGGACAAGGTTCTCAACTTTGAAGGAGAAACAGGACCTTATGTTCAGTATACTCATGCGAGAGCCTGCAGTGTTATCAGAAATGCGAAGACGGATATTACTACAGATGTTGATTATTCATACATTACAAGCGGCAGTGCTTACGAGCTTGCTAAGCTTATTTCAAGATTCCCGCAGGCTGTCCTGGATGCTGCGGCAAAATATGAGCCTTCAATCGTAACAAGACATATCATCGACATAGCTCAGGGCTTCAATAAGTTCTACCATGACGAGCATATTCTCGTTGAAAACGAAGCCGAAAAGAAGGCTAAGCTGCTCCTGGTTGAAGCGGCAAGACAGACTCTTAGAAACGGCCTTGGTCTTTTAGGCATGCAGGCTCCTGAAAAAATGTAAAAGAGGAAAATTATGAGATACGAAGGAAATGTTTTCAGACCCCCAAGTGAAGCGTACAGCCTGATTGTTCAGGCAACAATAGGCTGCGCTCACAATGAATGCACCTTTTGCAGTATGTACAAGGACAAACAGTTCAGGGTCAGAAAGTTGGAAGAAGTTTTAGAGGACTTTGATATTGCGAGAAGGCAATACAGATATATAGAGAAGGTCTTTCTCGCCGACGGCGATGCTCTGGTGCTTTCAAACAAGGACCTCATGACAATACTGGATAAAATACATACAACTCTGCCTGAATGTCAGAGAATAGGCATATATGCCGCACCCCATGATATTCTCAGAAAGAAACCCGCTGAGCTTAAAGAACTCAGGGAGAATGGCATAGGAATAGCCTACATGGGGGTGGAGTCGGGCTCTGCAAAGATATTGAAGAATATCAAAAAAGGAGTGACCCCGGATGAGCTTGTCGAAGCTTGTCAAAAGCTTAACGAAGCCGGCATCAAGTCGTCCGTAACCCTCATATCGGGTCTGGGCGGAAAGCCTATGTGGGAGGAGCATGCTGTTGAATCGGGCAAGCTGATAAGCAGGATGGAGCCTTCATATGTCGGACTGCTCACCCTTATGGTTGAGCCGATGGCGCCGCTCTACAAGGATATAAGAAACGGCAGCTTCCAGATGCTTTCAGCCTATGAGGTGCTGGAGGAAACTGCCGAAATGATAAAGAATATTAACCTGACCAAAACCTGCGTTTTCAGGAGCAACCACGCTTCAAACTATGTCTCCCTCAGAGGTAATCTTCCTGAGGATAAGGAAAAACTGTTAGCTGCAATTGCGGGTGCACTGAAGACCGGACGAATTAAGGACGAAAGATTCAGACTGCTTTAGTAGGAAGGAAGAAAAATGTCAATTGAAGTACAAAAATATTTTAAAGAGGCAATGACAAAAATTGCTTTTATCAACCTGAGTGATGCCTTTGTTTCCAGCCACGAAAGCCTGCGTTTCCTAAAGGGCGTGCCTATTCCTGTTAATGTGGATATGCTAAAAGCAGAGCAGGAAAAAAACGGAGGGAAGGGTGGATTTTCGCCGGCGCTCGCTGCAGAGGCTATGGTAAAGGTCATTGGAGCGGATATAAACTTTCCTTTCGCGGAGCAGTATAAGCGTTTCCTGAAATACAATATTAAGGGAGTCTATATGATTGCTATGGGAAACGGCGTCAGACTGGCTGAAAGCGGAGAGCTTATTGAGGCTGCAATACAGTTCAGATTTGCCGACATTTATAACCGTTGGCAGAGGGAAAACCAAAAGGCAGAGGGCCCTGTGAGCCGTGATCCTAAGCTTCCTGCTTCGCCTGATGCTCTCTTTAATTATGCAAAGGCCTGCAGAGATATTTACATGAGCGACGGTGAAGAGGATGTAAACAAAAAAGTGGTATTCAGAGAGGCTGCAGTGGAGGGCTTTGAAAAGCTGATTAAGGAGTTCCCTGATTTCGACCAGCCATACTATCTTTTAGGCTTTTTCTACATGAACAGAAAGCAGTATCAGGAGGCCGAAAAGGTTTGGAACAGCTTCCTTTCAAAGACCAAGGACAAGGATATGACAGAGGAAATCAAGGAAAGACTCGGTCAGGTAGCGGATCTTATGGTCTATGAAAAGGGATATCTTGAGGTTGTAAACAACAGACCTGACGAGGGGCTTGCAATATTGCTGCCGCTCTATGAACGATATAAAGAGTGGTGGAATCTTCTCTACTTCATCGGACTGGCCTACAGAAAGAAGGAAGAGTTTGAAAAGGCGCTTGAATTCTACAAGGAGGTTGCAAGGATTAAACCTTCACAGAGCGATTCATACAATGAGATGGGTCTGTGCTATGCTTCATTAAAGAATTATGAAATGGCTGAAAAGTATTTCAAGAAGGCAGCACTTATCGAGGATAAGGACCCTGAGCTGCTGTGCAACTTAGCTGCAGTTTATATCAACTGGGGAAAGACTGAAGAAGCCGCAAAGATGCTCGACGAGGCTGAAAAGCTCGCACCTGATGAGGAGATAACGAAGCTTTGGAGAAGAGAGCTTGCAAAGCTTTCCAATTAAGACCTTTTGCCGGAAGGGGTCGGCGACGGAAGGCTGAGTCAGGCCTTAGGAGNNGATCTTCCTCAATATCATACAAGGAAACATGAGTTTCATTAAATATAACAAGTCAAATCATATTGCAACTGTAACACTAAATCGCCCGGAAGCGATGAATGCCTTCAACTCTCAGCTCATAGGCGAGTTTATTGAAGCCTTTAAGCTTATTGAGGAGGACAAAGACGTTTACTGCGTTATTATCAAGGCTGCGGGGCCGAAGGCCTTTTCCGTTGGCGGAGATATAAAAGAAGAGATAAAAACAACGGGACAGGCGGCGCGCGACTTTGGCAAGCTGGGCAAGGCCTGTGTCACTGCTATTGCTGACTGCAGGGTTCCTGTCATCTGCCAGGTTCATGGCTTCTGCTTAGGAGGCGGCATGGAGGTTGTTCTTGTCAGTGACCTCGCCGTAGCGGCGGACAATATGAAGATAGGTATGCCGACTATTAAGCTTGGAACTATACCGGGTTGGGGCAGCACAAAAACACTTGCTGATGCGGTTGGAACTGCAAAAGCGAGAGAGCTGCTGTACACAGGAAAAATTATTGATGCGGAAGAGGCATACAGGATTGGTCTTGTGCAATTTCTCGTTGCTGCCGATGAGCTTGAGGCGGAAACCCTGAAGCTGGCAGAAACCATTGCGGATATGGCGCCTATCGCTATGAAAACCATGAAGGCCTGCATAAGCAAGGGCCGTGAAATGACCCGCGAAGAAGCCTTCGAGATGGAAACCGAAAGCTTTGCAATGTGCTATGACACAGAGGATAAATTTGAGGCCATGTCAGCATTTCTTGAAAAGAGAAAGCATAAAGAATACAAGTATAAATAGCTCGGTCTTAGCTGCGAACAAATGGTAAAAAATGGAAACTAAAAACAGAGAGCCATGTGACTCTCTGTTGTGTTTTTTGATGGCATATGTCGTACAAACGAGACTATGCTATTTCATTTCTTCTATGGTAGGCTTTTGCGCTGAATTTTCAGGGTCCTTCTGGTATTCGGCGGCAGTTTTTAAAGCCTGAGCCAACTGTGCGGGACATGAGGTCTTTTTCATTCCACATTTTACATCTTTAAGCTTTTCGTAAACCTCATCTACTGTCATCCCGTCAACTAAAATAGGAATGGCCTTGAGGTTGCCGTCGCAGCCCCCGAAGAATTTCACATCGTGAACAATATCTCCATCTAATTTAAACTGAATCTGCTTAGCACAGACGCCGTGTGTATCAAATAAATAGTTTTCCATTATAATTACCTCCTTTTTCCCGAAAGCAAAACCCGCTTTCGTATTATCTGAGTATTTTAATAGAAATAATAGAAGTAGTCAATACCATAAATGTAGAAACTTTTCACCTAACTGACACAAAATAAACGACAATTACAGCAAATATTATGGTATAATAATGGCATCTCTTCCAAGCGTGTCTGTGGTTGAAAGTCCAGGGCAGTCGCGGCCAAAAGGATCCACGTAAGTCAGCTCTAAAAGCGGGGCGATGAGCATGGCGCGGTTTAGAAGTAAGACCTGCCGGCAAAGCCGAGAGGGGTAGTAGTGAAAGCGACCCTTGAGCGAACCTCCCAGCAGGCGGGTGTGGGGTCAAAGACCAGGTCAGACGTCGGAAGAGGTTGTTTTTCTATATCACTTTTGTTATAATAGAAGGACAAGGCGAGGACAAAAATATCAGTACTAATACTGCATGTAGATTGTCCCAGATAACACTCCGGGAGGTGCTGCTAATGAAGATTTTAATTACAGGTAAGAATATAAATGTTGGGGACAACCTGACAAAGCTCGTAGAAACAAAATTCGCAAAACTGGACAAATATTTCTCAGATGATGTTGAAATGACAGTAAAAGCTTTCCAGAACAAAACAAGAGAAGGCATTGAGGCTACTATTTTTGCAAAGGGAACTATCTTCAGAGCAGAAGCTGTTTCAGATGATATTTCGGTTTCGATTGACAAGGTTCAGGAAAAGCTTTCAAAACAGCTTTCAAAGTATAAGACTAAGCTTCAGAAGAAGTACAAGGGCGCACCAGCACCGGTTGCCTTTGATGCAATACCTGATGAAAATGTCGATAATGAACCATTAGAAGAAGTAAAGAGAAAGAACTTTGACATTAAGCCTATGAGCATTGAAGAAGCAATACTTCAGATGGAACTCATCGGACACGCATTCTTTGTATTCATCAACATTGAAACAGAAAACGTTAATGTGGTTTATAAGAGAAATGACGACAAATACGGTTTGCTGGAGCCTAATTATTAATAAGCGCTTTAGTAATATATAGCCGAAAGGATTAGGGCGGTGAAAGCCGCCCTGATTATAAATATCGTCATTCAATACAGGAATAACGAGAGTAATGCTTGATTATTTATCGGTTATGATTTCACAGATGCGATGGATAGATGTGCTTGATATAGCCATAATCGCATTTGCTATTTACAAAATACTGAAATTTGCACAGGAGACCCGGGCTGCACAGCTTATTAAGGGTCTTGTTGTGTTGTTAATAATAACTGTAGTCAGTGATGTATGTAAGCTGTACACAGTCAATTGGGTTTTGGACAATCTGCTCAAGGTCGGAATAATTGCACTTATAGTAATATTCCAGCCGGAGATAAGAAGGGGTCTTCAGTACCTCGGGAGTCGGGGCATGCTGAGAGGCAGAAGTCTTGCGGAACTGGACGGAGAAACTGCGGGAAGGCTGACAGATCAGCTGATGGATGCGCTTCTGAGTTTTTCATCATCAAGAACAGGGGCTCTTATTGTAATTGAGAGAACTACTGTTTTAGGAGAGACCATTGAGTCCGGGACAACAATAAATGCGGATATAACAAAAGAACTTTTGATGAATATATTTTACGTGGGAGCACCGCTTCACGATGGGGCGGCAATCATTCGCGGAAACAAAATTATGGCGGCCGGCTGCGTGCTTCCGCTTACTTCAAACAACAGCCTCAGTTCAGAGCTTGGCACAAGGCACAGGGCGGGAATTGGAATTACTGAGCTTAGCGACTCGGTTTCAATTATCGTATCTGAAGAAACCGGAGCTATGTCTGTGGCAACAAACGGTCATATCTCAAGAAACCTTGACGAGCAGGCCATGAGAACTGTTCTTAAAGGACTTTTCTTAAACGAAGAGACAGAAAAAAAGTATTTCTTCGGCAGATTCAACGATATTGTGAAGGGAAAAAACAGTGGACAATAACAATCCTGTTCAGGAAAATGCAGCTCTCGAAAAGGCTGTCGACAAAAAGAATAAAATAAAAGTCTTCAACATTGTTCTTGCTATCGTTATGGCCATCTGCCTTTGGGCTTATGTTGTAGGTGAGGTAAACCCGGAAACCAAGAAGACAATAACCGACGTTCCGCTGACCGTAATAGGAGAGAGCGACCTTGAGGCGAACGGCCTGATTATGCTCACGGAGATCAGCGATACTGTAGATGTGGTTGTGTCCGGCAGAAGAAGCGAGGTATATAATATGACTGCTTCCAAGGTTACGGCAAGGCTTGATGTATCAAAGCTTCATGAGGGAGAAAATCAGGTTTCGATCAGGGTGACTGCCCCGTCAAATGTTGATGATGTCGAAGTAAAGGATGGAGATTTCATCATAGTGGTTGACACCCTTGTAAAAAAGGAGAAGCCAGTAACCGTAAGCTTTAAGGGGAATCCGGGAGCAGGCGGAGAGGTTTCTTTAGTGAAGATAAGCGATGAAACTGTTTTAGTATCGGGACCTAAGTCACTTGTTGCAAAGGTCGATACTGTTGTCGGTGAGCTTGAGGTTGACGGCTCCAATGACACCTATGTAAATACGCTCAGGCTTAAGCCTGTTGATGCGGCCGGTAAGGAGGTAAAGGGAGTCACCTTAAGTATTAATACCGTTTCTGTTGAGGCGGTAAGGTCCGTAACAAAGGAAGTGCCGGTTAAGGTAGGGCTTGTAGGTTCGCCGAGAGACGGACTCAAGGCGGAAATAGAGTCGGAAATATCGCTGAAGATTTCCGGTGAAGCGGAATATGTTAAAGAAATATCAAAGCTCGTTGGGGATTCGGTTGACGTGTCAAACCTCACAGAGACTACTACTGTGAAGGCTTGGGTTCAGCTGCCGCAGGGAGTTAATGCTTTAGATAGTGTTGGAAACACGATGGAAGAAAACAGTTCCGGCAAGGTGAGCATAGATGTTAAAATCAAAGTCACAGACGCGGAACACCAGGAGGATTAATTTATGGGCAGACTATTTGGAACAGACGGAGTCAGAGGCGTTGCAAATTTGGAGTTGACTCCGGAGCTGGCCTTTAACCTGGGAAAAGCAGGCGGATACGTATTGACTAAGGGAGATACAAGGCCGTCGGTTGTAATAGGAATGGACACAAGAGTATCGGGTGACATGATACAGGATGCGCTTTCAGCCGGAATTATGGCGATGGGAGCCGATGTTATTAAGGTTGGCATTCTTCCAACTCCTGCGATAGCAAGGCTCGTTCAGGAATACAATGCAACGGCAGGTGTTGTTATTTCTGCAAGCCACAATCCTTTTGAATATAACGGTATTAAGTTTTTTAATTCGGAGGGCTTTAAGTTGGCTGACGAAATAGAAGACGAAATAGAAGAGCTTATGCTCAGAGATACGACGAGAGGGACAAATCTCTATGCCGACAAAATCGGCAGGTGCTTCTTCCTTCATGAGGAGGGCAAAAAGAAGTACATGAACTACCTTAAGTCTACTGTAGAGGGCAATTTTGAAGGAATGACCATAGTCATTGACTGTGCAAACGGTGCTTCCTACGAGGTCGCTCAGGAGGTATTTGAAGACCTTGGGGCTAAGGTGATTACCATTGGAAATAATCCGAACGGATTCAATATAAATGACGGCTATGGGTCAACTCACACCGAAAGGCTTCAGATGGAGGTTGTTGGCTTCAAGGCTGACCTCGGACTTGCCTTTGATGGTGATGCTGACAGGCTGATGGCTGTAGATGGTCTTGGCAACGAAATCGACGGAGACAAAACCATTTACGTCTGTGCAAAGCGTTTGATGGAGAAGGGCGTTCTCAAGGACGGTCTGGTTACGGTTACAATAATGACAAACTTAGGCTTTCACAAGGCTGTTGAGGCCTTTGGCGGGAAGGTTGATGTAACCGCAGTAGGTGACCGTTATGTGCTGGAAAGAATGCTTGAAACCGGTTGTGTTATAGGAGGAGAGCAGTCGGGACACATTATTTTCAGAAATTATTCGACCACTGGAGACGGAATGCTCAGCGCTCTTCAGCTTCTGCAGGCTGTAAGAGACAGCGGAAAAACTCTCGGAGAGCTTGCGGGCGAAATCAAGCCTTATCCTCAGGTTCTTGTTAATGCAAGGGTAAAGACAGAAAATAAGAAAAAGTATGGACAGAATCCTGCTGTCAAGGCTGCAATAGGTGCTGTTGAAGCCAAGATGGAGGGAGAAGGAAGGGTTGTTATAAGGCCTTCCGGAACCGAACCTCTGGTCAGAGTTATGATTGAGGGGAACGATATTTTGAAAATAGAAGCATTTGCGAATGAACTTGCAGCGCTTATTGAGAAGGAACTCGGTTAATTCTCCGGGTTTTCTCTTTTCTATAATTGCAGTCTGCAATATTATGCGAAAGGCAGGAAAATACAATGTGTGGAATAGTAGGTTATGTTGGAGACGGAAATGCTCGCGACATTATTATAGATGGGCTTAAGAGGCTTGAATACCGAGGCTATGACTCTGCAGGAATAGCGCTTCACGAGGCGGCTGGTCTTGTTGTAAGAAAGCAAAAGGGCAAAATAAAGAACCTCGAGGATTCTATTGCCGGTGAAACCTTTACCTCTTCGGTAGGAATAGGTCACACAAGATGGGCTACACACGGAGCACCATCAGAGACCAATTCACATCCGCACCTTAGCGAAAGCGGCAAGATTGCGGTTGTTCATAACGGAATAATTGAAAACTATGTCAAGCTGAAGGAAAAGCTTCAAAAGGAGCACGGGGTCAAATTCAAGTCGGAAACTGATACAGAGGTTATTGCGCAGCTTATCGGCCTGTATTACAAGGGCGACCTCATGGACGCTGTATATAAGGCTACTGCGGAGATGGAAGGTGCTTACGCGATTGGAGTTATTGCTGCGGACGAGCCTGACAAGATAGTAGCGGTAAGAAGAGACGCTCCGCTTATCGTTGGCCTTGGCACACACTGCAATTTCATTGCATCGGATATTCCTGCACTGCTAAAGTATGTAAGACAGATATATCTTATTGAAAACAACGAGACTGTGTTGATTACCAAGGAAGCTGCAAAGATTTTCGACAGCGACAGGAAAGAGGTTAAGCGTGATGTTTTCCATGTTACCTGGGATGCGGATGCGGCTGAAAAGGAAGGCTATGACCACTTTATGCTTAAGGAAATTCACGAACAGCCAAAGGGCGTAGGCGAAACCCTTAACAGACGTCTTGATGATGACGGAAGCATTAAGTTGGACGGAATTACCATTTCCAAGGAAGAACTGGAAAAAATTAACAAAATATATATTGTGGCCTGCGGCACGGCATATCATGCTGGTCTGGTGGGAAAGTATGCTATTGAAAAGTTTGCAAAGATTCCTGTTGAGGTTGACATTGCATCAGAATTCAGATACAGAGACCCGTTTGTTGATGAAAATACAATGTTTATTGCGGTAAGTCAGTCGGGCGAAACTCTTGATACTCTCGAAGCTCTCAGAGAGGCTAAGAGAAAGGGTGCAAGAATATTATCAGTAGTAAATGTTGTAGGCTCAACGGTGGCAAGAGAGTCTGATGACGTATTTTACACCTGGGCAGGACCGGAAATCGCGGTCGCATCCACAAAGGCATACACGACACAGATTATGTGCTTCTACCTGATTGCGCTTTATATGGCGACAAAGAGGGGCACAATTACTGCTGATTATTATAATCAGATAATGGGTGAACTCAAGGCTCTTCCTGAAAAAATTCAGAGGATTTTGGACAACGAGAAGCAGATTGAGGAGCTTGCAAAGAAGCAGTACAAGCTGTCCTCGATATTCTATATTGGCAGAGGTGCTGATGTGGGCGTTGCTTACGAAGGCTCCCTTAAGCTCAAGGAAATCTCATACATTAATTCCTTTGCTATTGCTGCGGGTGAGCTTAAGCACGGTACAATTGCACTTATTGAAGACGGAACTGTAGTTTTTGCGCTTGCTACTCAGGACAGACTTTACGACAAGATGCTTTCAAACATTCAGGAGGTCAGAGCCAGAGGAGCATATGTGCTTGGTCTTGCAAAGGAAAACAACAAGGAAATCGAAAAACAGGCTTCGGATGTGATTTTTATTCCGGAGTGCGCAGATGAAGTGACACCTATCTTAACCGTAATTCCGCTCCAGATTTTTGCATACTATGTAGCAAAATTCAGAGGCTGCGACATTGATAAGCCAAAGAATCTGGCTAAGAGCGTGACTGTAGAATAGGTATTTTAATCAACTGAATATATGCGGATATTATACTCATTTGAAGGAAAAAATGCTTGCAAATCATTCGACGAATGAGTATAATATTTAGTGCATGCAGGCATGGCGGAATTGGCAGACGCGCACGGTTCAGGTCCGTGTGAAAGCAATTTCATGGAGGTTCGAGTCCTCTTGCCTGCACCAAAAAAACAGCCCGCAGGAGCGGGCTGTTTTTATTTTAGTCTTACTAAAGGCTTCTGGAAACAAGTTCTGGATCTTTAATAGCATTATCCAAAAGACGACTTAAAAACCCAAATTATTCTTTATGGAAGTTAAAAAATTTTATCCAAAAGTTTTACAATCCATAGGCGTGAAAGCAGTGAGCCTAAGTCAGTTTTGAAAATTGAAGTAAAGATCTTACTTAAGCTACTAATAATATTGTCAAAAATGGAAGTTTTACCGTCATCTTTAATTTCCACATATTGGTATTGCTCAATATTATTTCCACCAGACTCTAATAATTCTTTATTAGTAGATGAAGAACCAGCATATACCGTAGGATTTCCACTTAACTTCACTGAAGGATAAAATGCTTTAGCATTTGTTGATTGTGCTGTAACCTTACTATTTTTAATTTTGATTGTTTTTGAATCAGTATGTATAGCGTAATATGAAGCACTAATATCAACAATACCATTATTGATATTAACTTGATTGGAGTAAATCCCGCGGTTCGTATTAGAAATTTCAATTTGCCCTCCAGTAATAAGAACATTATTACTTCCTATACCAGTATTACAGTTATTAATTTCTATGTGGCCACCATTAATAATCAAATGGTCACCTCCCATTCCTGCTTCAGCACCTTCAATTCTAATTTCACCACCATTAATTGTCAAATTTTTATAACCATTTATCGACTCTCTCATATCTTTATTAGTAGAATTTAGTATATACTTGCCACTGTTAATTTCAATTTCAGGTGTGACAATACACGACAAATTAGTATTGTATATTTGTAGGCATGCGCCCTTTTCTTTTTCTGAAAAAACAAATTTAACACTGTTATTCATAATATCATAGCATTCACCACGAAAAGCTATCATATCTGTAGAAATGGTATTTTGCCCAATGATGTCGACATAGAGTGTAACCGAAGTATTCTTTTTAGGTTCTATGACAATTGCACCATAGCTGTCGCTTTTCATAGATCGACTATAACTATTAAGCAAGAGTCGTCCTTCATGGTACCAGAGATAACCTGAACCTGCGGGTTGAGTTTTGGTGTTGCCTTCTTTCGATGTTTTGTCGGATTTAATATAATCTCCATCTTCTAAGGTTGCACCATTTACCACAACTTTGACAGTCGTAGGATCATAAGTCGCATCCACTTGTAGATTCTTTTCAATGCCTAAATTTTCGGTTGAACCAACTTCAGCAGGATCGCCTTCATTAGCATTTGAAGTGATAACAAAAGCAGAGGTTATGCTGAAAATAAGAGCAAGCGAAATAACCCAGGATAACATTTTTCTTTTTTTCATAATCGTCCTCCTCTTCCGGAATTGAGTTTACCAAGGAGGAATGTCTCCTTGGGTTTTGTACAATCATGTACATTGTACCACTGTGGGGGGGTGTATTGTCAAGGGCAATGACTGAAACTTCTGGTGTATAGGAAAAAGCACCGAAGTATTCTCATTGCTTCAGTGCTTGTGATAAAGTATTGTTTTTGTGTTTTGAATTTATAAGCAGAGGCAGTTATTTCTCTGCTTAGTTTTTTTGAGAGGATTTATATTTAGAGAGTTATTTTTTATACTTTTTTATTCATTTTATTGATTTATAGTAATTTGTTTAATATAATCAGAATTAATCCTAATACTATTTCGCTTGGCATTTCCGGTGGATTCTTTCCCCTGAGGTATGCAATCAGTTGAGAAAGGAGTGTTTTCTATGTCGCAGAATGTATTACTTGAAGAAGGCGGTTCCATCAACGTTCATACTCGCATCAAAGATATGTGCAAGGCTGCAAGAAACAAAATGGGTCTTACAAACCAGGATATTTCCAATCTTATTTCTGAGCGCTTTGGTTTTGAAGAGTTTTCTGTTAACACAGTAAACAACTTTTTCTCGGAAAGATCTAAGGCCACTACCATTTATACTACCGGATATATCTGTGCGGTCTTAAATATATCAATCGATGCCGTTTTTGGAATAGAAAACGAGTTCTCATCGGACGAAGAATCCGAGTTCGTTCGTCAGCTCTCAGAGCTTAAGGTTGAACTTCGCTTCAAAGAACAGGAAGTCAGGAATTTAGAAGAAAGGCTTCAGGAGAAGGAGCAGCGCATAGAACAAGCCCATATAGCCTTGGAGCATTATCGAAAGGAGTCTGCCAATAACCGTCGTAAGGTGCAGCCTTGGGTATTTATGTCAATTCTTATCCTGTTGATTTGCGCGGTTGTCTTCATTCTCGTTTATCTGGTAGCCTTCGATTTGGGAAATCCTCACTACGGCATCCTGTCAAGAACCGACGTAACCGGTAGTGGAGTAGAGGGTATAGCCAATACTCTAAAATATTATCTGTAATCTGATTTATTCTGTGGCACAGTTGAAATACACTGTGCTATTTTTTGCCCATTGGACTCACCTCCCTTCGTAGAAATTCACCCATGGTGGTGCTGAATAACAGCAATCTATATAAAAAGCTTTTCTGAACCGGTTTTATTATCGGATTAGCGCTCCGAAAAAGCGGCTCTTTTTTGATAGCTTGAACATTATTACTCTATGTTAAACTTCTTGTTTTGGTATCAATCCGCATGCTTCCTGAGCTTAAATGCAAGCCCGGCACCAACGGCTATCAGAGCAGAGGTTGTTAGGCCTGCAATGACGGCCAGTCTTTTTTTAGTTGATGTATCATTTGTAACTGAGGTTACATAAGCTGTTTTTCTCATAATATCCCTTCTTTCTATTTTTTTCTCTCTAAGAGAGTTTCGAGATCTTTTTCGGGGTTAGTAATCAATGAAACCCCGAATTTTTCCTGAAGAGTTTTAAGAACATTATCTGAAACGCCGGCCGGCAGTGTAGGACCGAGCATAATATCCTTAATTCCGAGCGCTAAAAGTGAAAGTAAAACCGCTACAGCCTTCTGCTCATACCACGAAAGGACTATACTTACAGGAAGGTCGTTGACATCACGCTTGAGCTCCTCGGAGAGGGCAGTGATAATCTGAATTGCTCCATAAGCATCGTTGCACTGTCCAAGGTCCATTATTCTCGGAAAGCCTGCAACACTCCCAAGGTCAAGGTCGTTAAAACGGTACTTGCCGCAGGCCAGTGTCAGTACAAGTGAGTCCTTGGGTGTTTTCTTAACAAACTCAGTATAATAATCACGCCCGGGTCTGGCTCCATCACAGCCGCCTACCAGAAAAATATGTTTGATTTGTCCAGTCCTGATAGCTGTCAGCAGCTCTGGCATCTTTGTAAGAATGCTTCGATGAGACCACCCGGTTGAAAGTTTTTTTCCGCCGTTCACCCCAAACATCTCCCTGGTTTCTTTGTAGCCGCCAAGCTTGAGAGCCTTAATTATCACATCATCAAAGCCTTGGCCTTCAGAAATGTGTTTTGTCCCGGGGAAATATACTGGCCCGCTTGTGAAAACTCTGTCAATGTAGCTCTCTTTAGGCTGCATAATGCAGTTTGTGGTGTAGATGACAGGAGCCGGAATCCCGTCAAACTCTTTCTGTTGGTTTTGCCAGGCTGTACCAAAGTGACCCTTTAACTGTGGATGCTTTTTAAGCTCTGGGTAGCCGTGAGCAGGGAGCATTTCCCCGTGTGTATAAATGTTAATTCCAAGTCCGTCTGTTTCCTCAAGCAATCTGCTTAAGTCTGCAAGGTCGTGACCAGTAACGACAATGAATGGCCCTGCCTCGATAGTAAGAGAAACCTCAATGGGTTTCGGAACCCCATAAGTCTTGGTGTTGGCCATATCCAGGATGGCCATGCAGGAATAGTTCATCATACCCGTTTCAAGAACCTTGTCCATCAATGCGTTGCTGTCGTCAGATGTACCTATGGTATTGAGCGCCTCGTAGAAAAACCTGTTGATTTTATCGTTCTTATAGCCTAATACAGCTGCATGATGTGCGTAGGCTGCCATACCCTTTAAACCGAAGAGTATGAGCGATTTCATGCTTCTGGTATCCGGTTCGGCAGCCCAAATACTATTCATATCGAAATCTCCAATACCCCTTTTGTCGATATCTATTCGTGCTGCTTCTTTTTTAACCTCCTCAGTCAGCTTAATAATAGATGGGCTGTCAAAATTTACATTTGTGATTGTTGTAAACAAAGCATCTATTATAAGCTTGTCGGTGGCCGGAGTTCGTAAGCCCTCATTCTTTATTATGCCCTTTGCAAGCGATATTGCTGCTCCGGTAAGCTTGTCCTGGTGATTGGCGGTGTCTGCCGGCTTTCCGCACACTCCTGCGCTTCCTGTGCAGCCGCGTCCCATTGCTGTCTGTTCACATTGAAAACAAAACATTCTCTTTTCCATTTTTCTGTCCTCCTTTTGTTGCGCAGACCTATGTGCGAACCATATCTTCGTACCTGGCGCCTGTGGCCTGCTTGTGATGCTAATGTACCCCAAAGCAACTGCCAATGGCAAGACAATAGCTTCCAAACTAAAACTCAAACTTTCCAATAATGGCTGAAATTGGAAGGTTCTGGGTGTA
Source organism: Firmicutes bacterium UBA1768 (assembly GCA_002315335.1). Taxonomy (GTDB): domain Bacteria; phylum Bacillota; class Clostridia; order Peptostreptococcales; family Anaerovoracaceae; genus UBA1768. The sequence goes on from DCGW01000009.1 coordinate 50,613, forward strand.
TTGACATTGAAATTCCAATAGGATTGTATGTTCTTCCAATAAGATAGGAAGAAAAAAACGTGTGCTTTTGGGGGATTATAATAAAAAATCGTTGACAGGAGGATAAAAAACAACCCCTTAAAAAAGTTGCTCATGTCCACATATGAAAAATTAAATAAACAAATAATATTTTACGTGTCTACGTTTATTGACTGGTACATACTATTAGGTGTCAAGGCACCGATTATCGGAAAAAAATACAGCCAATCGTCGGAAAAAATTACAGCTAATCGTCGGAAAAAAATACGGCCAATCGTCGGAAATTATTGATAAGAGGAATGAAATGCCGTATAATGTTGGAATCAGAGAGATGAGGTGATCACTATGAATGATTATAGAAAAAGAATAGCAGATGATATTTTGAAACGAAAGTTAGAGGGGAAGGGGGCAGTTTTGATTGAGGGTCCAAAGTGGTGTGGCAAGACTACTACTGCCGAACAAATTGCCGCCAGTATCCTATATTTGGATGATCCGGAGAGAAAGGAACAGAATATTACCATGTCTGAAATAAATCCCAAACGATTGCTAAAGGGTGCTACGCCCCGGTTGATAGACGAATGGCAACTTGCTCCAAAATTATGGGATGCCATACGTTTTGAAGTTGATCACCGTGGAGAACTTGGGCAGTTTGTGCTTACCGGATCTTCAGTACTTTCGGACAGCAAGATAATTACGCATTCTGGAACAGGACGATTTAGTTGGCTGACCATGCGTCCTATGAGTTTATATGAATCGGGAGACTCCAACGGAGGGGTTAGTCTGAAAGCTCTTTTTGATGGTGAAGCAGAGGTGGATGCGGATTCTACTATCGAAATTGAACGGTTGGCTTTTCTTGTGTGTCGCGGCGGCTGGCCTAAGGCCGTGAATATGCGGGACGAAATTGCACTGGAGCAGGCTTCGGATTACTATGATGCTGTGGTTCGCTCAGATATTAATCGAGCTGATAATGTACAAAAGAACCCTGAACGTGTTCGTAGGCTGATGCGTTCCTATGCCAGAAATCAGGGTGGACAGGTACCGAACACAGTGTTGGCACAAGATATTGCAGCTAATGATGAAACTACCATCAATGAGGAAACCGTTGCTTCGTATCTAAATGCGCTAAAAAGGATTTTTGTTATAGAGGAAATGCCATCATGGAATCCCAATTTGCGTTCAAAGACCGCAATACGCTCTTCAAACACCCGCTATTATATAGATCCGTCCATTGCAGTGGCAGCATTAGGAATTGGGCCAAAAGATTTGATAAATGACCTGAAAACCTTTGGCTTTCTTTTTGAAACTCTGTGCATTCGAGATTTGCGCGTATTTGCTGACGCTTTGAATGGGGAAGTGTATCATTATCGTGATAAAGATGGACAAGAATGCGATGCTGTTGTACATCTAAGAAATGGGAAATACGGTTTGATTGAAATTAAGCTTGGCGGAGATAATTTAATTGAGGAAGGTGCAGCCAGTCTAAAATCGATGGAAGCAAAAATTGATACCACAAAAATGAATAATCCGTCTTTTTTAATGGTGCTCACCGGAACAGGTGATTATGCATATTGTCGTCGCGATGGTGTATATGTTGTTCCTATTGGTTGTTTGAAAGATTAATTTCGGTCTGATGGCTCAGATACTAAGGTTTTTTGAGGTTGCAAAGATAATTGACTGGGAAGCCCAATGTATAAAAACAAGGGAAGTATTATTGAGATATGATTGTTGATCTTGGAAAATTCGTGAAAAAAGGCCCCACAGTTTCTGTGGAGCCTAAGACGTATTAGTTGCCCGATTGTTTTCGGACTACCGTAAAATTATTTTGGTTTGTTTCATTTTATCGTTGGATTATAAAATTTTGATAATTTTAATTAAAAGTTTTCCAATCAATAAGTATGATAACATTGAGCCTAAGTTAAATTTTGAAGTTGAAGTAAATAACTTGGTGATATTACTGATAATACTGCTAATAAAATTGCTGGAAACAGTTTGTTCATTAATAATTTCTACATACTGATAAGTACCAAGGCTATCCTTTGATGTGATTAATTCTTTATCAGCAGGTGTGGAACCGGCATAAATCGTAGGATTGCCGGTCAACTTCACTGAAGGATAAATTGCATAATAGCCAGCCTCGTCTGTTTCTGATTGAGCTGTTATCTTACTGTTATTAACCTCCACTGGGTTATTAGCATAGATGGCATAATTATTTACTACAATGTCAACTGCAGCATTGTTGATTTTCACAAAATCTGCAGAAATACCATCGACAGAAACGTCGTTGCTGTTGACCTGAATATCAGATATAGTTATTTCCCCGCCATCAATATTAACGTCGTCGGATGCATAAATGAAATCGACATCACATTCGCCGGAGTCGATCTGAATGTCTGATATAGTTATTTTGCCTCCATCAATCGCAATAGAGTCAAATTGATTGTAAATAAGATTACACCAGCTTTTTTCTGTAGAGTAGGCAGAAATCTCTGAGATGGTTATTTCACTACTATTGAAATTAAGATCACCATCAGAAACTACCCGAAAAGCGTATAGGTCGGTGCAGTACTTAAAATCTGACATTGTTATTTTGCTGTTATTTATATTAGTATTGTAATAAGTTTCGATACCCTCTATATAATCACTTTTAATATCTGATATTGTTATTTCGCTGTTACTGATATCAATTCCGAAATAATCTTCATCATAATTATCATAACTATAATTATTATCAGTACCTTCTACTCTCGAACTCCCTAAATCCAATTCAATACCAACGGCATCATAGCCGGAGTCAATTTCTGATATTGTTATTTTCCCACCTTTTATATTAGCCCAGTATTTTGTGAAAATGCCAGTGGCATTGCCGTCGCTTTCAATATCTTTTATTATTATTTCTCCGCCATTAATATTTAAAGATCTGGCTGCACGAATACCAAAGGCTTCATCGTATTCTGCTGAGCTTTTCGCAGTAATATCTTTTATGGTTATTTTACCGCCATCAATGTTGACATCATCGAAAGCACGAATACCATAGGCGAAGCCGTCTGTTTTGGCCAGAATACCTTTTATTGTAATTTCACTGTCATAAATGTCAAGTGAAGAATCGCTATGTATTCCGCACTCGCCACCACTTGTGACTATATTTCCTCCATCAATAATTATATTATTATCAGCATAAATGCCGGTTTCAGTACAGCCAGAAATATCGATTTCAGCGTCATAAATGTTAACTGAAGAGTTGCTATAGATTCCGTAATAGCAATTCTTCGTGTCTATTTTTCCGCCATTGATAATGGTACGCTCACAACTGTATAATCCATATTCCGAATCTTCGATTTGTATACTGCCATCATTAATTAATACATCGTAATGAACGTAAATTCCACAGTTGGCATCTTTTATGATATATTTACCACTGTTGATTTTGATATACTCAGCTTCAATAGCGTCATTTTCATTTTCCTGACAATCAATTTCGAGGGATGCGTCCTTTTCATTTTTCGAGAAAACCAAATAAGCACCATCAGCATAAATAGCATCATCACCATTAGAACTGTCCATAGAGATTGAATTTTGCCCAATGATGTCAATGTAGAGTGTCGGAATTGAGTCATCGTCGGACTCTGCATATATGGCATACTCAGATACAGCTTCTAGTTTAAATGAATTAAGTTCGAGTCTGCCGTCATGGTACCATGCATAGCCTGAAGCTGCGGGTGGAGTATCAACTCTCATGTCAGACTCTGGACCATCGTCGTAGGTTTTGTAATAGTATATATACTGTCCATCATGCAATTCAACACCATTTACCTCAACGCAGTCAACCTTCGTGGGCGCATAAGCACCATCCAATTGCAGAACCTTTTCAATGCCTAAATTTTCGGTTGAACCAGAATCAGCAGGATCACCTTCATTAGCACTAGCAGTGACAACAAAAGCAGAGGTCATGCTGAAAACAAGAGCAAGCGAAAGAATCCAGGATAAAATCTTTCTTTTTTTCATAAGCTTCTCCTTTTCTAAAAATGTGTTGGCTGGGGAGCAATGTCCTCACTCCTCAGCTTTGGGTACAATCATGTATATTGTACCACTGTGGGGGGGGGTATCTTGTCAAGGGGGAGATGGTTGAAATTGCAGGAAAAAGGTCTGATAGTCCGAAGTGGAGCAAAAAATCAGGAAGCTGGATTGCAATCAAATAACAAATAAAAGAAGCGTGATACTCCATGCCATTATGGTGTGGCGTATCACGCTTCTTTTTGTTTTATCTATGTTCTTTTAAGGCGATTGTCAATTTAGTCACCTGAAAAGGATGAAAAATATGTTTAGAATCTGAGGGATAGATGTTTCGGGGTTGCTTTATTATGCAATAGTGTATTTGATATTCTTGCCCTTTCCAATAGCTGTTACCAATCCACTGTCTCTCAACTTCTTCATCAAACGAATTGCCCCAGAGGTGCTGATTTCAAGAATTGCTTGAATATCGCTTCTGGTTACCTCGCCCTTCTCTTCGATAAAACGAAGAACCTTTTCTGTATCGGCATCCAGTTCCGAATTAGAATGGCTTCCTTCCAATAAGTTCATGTTAGGCAGCACCACCTTAAATGAATTGGGACCGTCCATAAATTCGGGTTCTCCATTCTTCCCGGCATAGGCATTCCTGATTTTTTGAAGTCCTGTGCCATATGCTTCAATCAGCTTAAGCCGATAGAACACATCTGCAAGTCTTCGGTTTCTGCAAACAGACAAGCCATACAGCACATCTTTCAAGGTCACACCACCTGCAAGACCGCCGTAGGAAATGAATTCTATCCTGTCAGAATACACGCTGATAATCGTTCCGGCGAGGTTGGAATAGTCCCGGTGAACGATTGCATTCAGCAAAGCCTCTCTGAGTGCCACTTCTGAATAATCTCTTGAGTCAATCCGAAGCAATCCATTGAAAGCTGCTGTCGTCTGATTTCTCATTTCCAAATAGCTATAAGCGTCATTTAACTGTTTCAGCAGCGAACCCGTGAACTCTTTCCGGTCTTGGAATTCATTCTGCGTAGAACCGTGGAAGGTTGCGGCTTTGATGATGTGAGGACACTGATCAGATAAAAGCAATGCCAGATTCGTGAAGAGATTCTCAGAGTTGATAAGTCCCAATGTCATCATCTGAGGCTCTTTGAATTCAATTCCTCTTTCTGAAAATGCATTTCTGACTTCCACAAAGGTCAGGTCCTGATTCATCGAGCGCATTGTTTCAAATTCATCGCCATCTGTTTCCTTAATCATTCGTCGGATTGCTTCATCACTTGCCGGTGCCGAAGAACTACCCTGCCGTACATAAACACCAGTCGGCTTTAATCCCTTTGCACCAAGATAATAAGGTCTTGATGTTCCCCGATGGATTTGAACTTCAAGCACATTCTTCGAATCAATCTCAAGAACCTTATATGATAAGAACATCGTAATATCTGGTTTTATTGCGTCTCGACAGCTATTGGAAATTTTTAGGCTCGTCTGGTCGGGATTGATGAGTCCAAGCACTTCTCCGTTGTCTCTCACACCTACATACAAAGTTCCCCCGTTCGTATTTGCAAAAGCGATGATTTCCTTCCAAATGTCATCTACATAGGATTCCTTCAGCTCAACGCTGTCACTTTCTTGAAAAAGCATACATGCCACCTCCGTTGTTTATCCTGCACTTAGTATATCGCTTCTATACGTTCGAGTCAAGATAAAATGGTTTGAATTGAATAGAATGAACAGAAAGATTAGAATCGCCATGTTCGATTTTTAGTCAGATTGCGTCACTCATAAAACGGATGATTTTGAATAGTGGTGTACCTGCAAACTCTTTTGCGTTACAGAAACATCACATAATAAATCGGCAGATATGTTATCTTGCCATCTGTTTTTACCGTTCTCTCATTTGAAAAAACAAAAGCCTTTTTAATATGATAATCCTCGTTTGAAATAAATGAATTCAGTGCACTGTGAACGGTATAGTTCTTGCCGGATTTCACCTCAATTGGTACAGCAGATAAGCTGTCATAATCGTCAATTAGATAATCAACTTCTCCCTTTGACCGATTATCATAATAGAAGAGCTTATGTCCGTGAGCAATTAATTCACTTGCAACAACACTTTCATAAACCGAGCCAAGATTAACACTTCTTTCATCGTCTAAAACTGTTCTGATATTATTTTTGTAAAGAATTCCGGTTAAGATGCCGACATCATTAAGATATAACTTCAAAAGATTCTTCCCGCTGGATTCAATCAATGGGAAAACCGGGTTAGATATTGCCTGAACATTCAAGGCTATTCCTGCACTGATAAGGTATTCAAATTCATTTGCATAGTCATTAAATGTTTTGCCGCGCTTATTTTCAATGCTTTGGGCCACAACACGTTTCTTTTTGTTTTCCATATTTGATGGAATCAGATTATATATTCTGCGGATGTTTAACTTTCTTTCACTGTCGTATTTTGATGCATCGGCGGCATAATACTCATGGATTTCATTTTGAATTTCTCTTACGAGCGCAATGTTTTTTTCGTCAAGATAAGAATTTACTGCATCAGGCATACCTCCGACAAGCAAATACTTACGAAACAAATCTACCATTTTATTATGAACGCCTTCGTCAAGAGCTTCCAGTCGCTCATATTTATTTCTTATTGAAGAAATAAAAATTTCGTTCATTCCGTTTGCATAAAGGAATTCTTCAAAATCAAGCGGAAACATTCTGACTTTACGAATACTGCCCATGGGAATAGATGTAGTTTCGGATAGCGTTACACCGAGCAGCGAACCACTTGCGATATAGGTGAATTTACCATCGTTCGATAGGAACTTAAGTAATGTCAATAAATGAGGATACTCCTGAATTTCATCAATAAAAATAAGCGTGTTTTCCTTTTGCTTCATTTTATCTCCGTGAAGCATACTGACTTGAAGATAAAAATCCTCAATTGTTTTGATACCGGCAAATAGTCTATCTCCCAATGAATCTTCTACCATATTTATTTCAATGAAATTAGTGAATAACTTTTTGCCGATATGGCGGATGATATAAGTTTTGCCAACCTGTCTTGCACCGTCAATCAGCAAAATCTTATTTGAATTCGATTTCAAATGAGCTTCAATTAGACTTTCTATCTTTCTAAAAAGCATAGCGCACCTCCTGAATGACTTTTCAAATAAATTTTACTATAAATTTCATGACATTTCAATTGATTTCATTCGATTATTTCATGACATTTCAAGCAACCCGCATATCATAGCTAATCAAGACAGGAAATTAAGCTTTGTTTTGCTATATAGAAAGGCTCCACAACCATCTGTGGAGCCTAAGACGTATTAGTTGCCCGATTGTTTTCGGACTACCGTAAAATTATTTTAGTTTGTTTCATTTTATAGTTGGATTATAAAATTTTAATAATTTTAATTAAAAGTTTTCCAATCAATAAGTACGATAACATTGAGCCTAAGTTAAATTTTGAAGTTGAAGTAAATAACTTAGTGATATTGCTGAAAATACTGCCGAGAATATTGTTGAAATTTGTTTGTTCATTAATAATCTCTACATACTGATAAGTACCAAGACTATCATTTGATGTTATTAATTCTTTATCAGCAGGTGTTGAACCAGCATAAACAGTATGATTTCCAGTTAACTCTACTGAAGGATAAATTGCGTAATGGCCATGATCATCAGTTGTTGATTGTGCTTTTACATTACTGTTATTTATTTTTACTGGTATAGTACAATAGATGGCGTCCTCGGTTGATTCAATGTCAACCGTAGCATTGTTGATTATTGCTTCACAATATCCACCATATCCATCAAACTGCATACCATACCCTTCAATATCTGACATTAATATTTTTCCGCCATTCATAGTGAAGCAGCCATCTGATAAACTAAAGCCATCTTCATCTACATCAGAAACCATAATATAGCCACCGTTCATAGTGAAGTCGCCAGTACTTAATTCAATGCCATTCCTTTCTGCATGAGAAACCTTAATATAGCCACCGTTCATAGTGAATGTGCCAAACTGTGAAAGAATGCCATTATCAACATCAGAAATCATAATATCTGTATTTAGGCCATCAACAGCAATAGAACCTCTAACGGAAAGACCTATAGAACCACCTGTTATGTTGATTTTGCCTCCAGTAATAGATAATAACTTACTACTAACAATTCCTACGACAGGATCTGAAATTTTTATAGTACCACCATTAATGAAAGCGCGATTCTTAGCATATATTCCATAGTATGAATCAAATACTTCTAATTTGCCCCCATTAATTATCGCTTCATTTGTCCAAAGAGCATCTCCGTGTGGGTTGTTGAAGGTATAATCACCGCTATTAATTATAATGTTACCATTATTTGTAATACATTTACAGTTTTCTTTGCATGTAGTCACTTGGAGAGATGCCTTTGCTTCCTTTTCTGATAATATAAAATTAACATTATCACCATGAATAACATCACAAACATCTTCTGGGCGCGTAGTAGTAGTAAATTCGTTTTGTCCAATGATGTCAATATAGAGTGTGCGTATGTCGTTTTCGGTGCTCGTTGCAGATATGGCATAATTAGTTAAATCAGTTAGATTAAATCCATTAAGCACGAGGTGTCCACCATTGAAATAGGCATAGCCACTACCTTCAGGTGCAGTTGTTGATTTGCCTGTTTCTTTATCACTAGCCTCGGACATAATATACTCTCCAGGTTCTAATGTAACACCATTTACTGTGACGCTTGAAACCGTCGTAGGCTCATAAGCACCATCCAATTGCAGGTTCTTTTCAAGGCTTTGAATTTCGTTTGTCTCTTCTTGATCAGCATTTACTGTGACAACAAAAGCAGAGGTCATGCTGAAAACAAGAGCAATCGAAAGAACCCAAGATAAAATCTTTCTTTTTTTCATAAGCTTCTCCTTTTCTAAAAATGTGTTGGCTGGGGAGTGTAGTCCTCGGCTACGACCGCATCTTTGGGCACAGCTTTGTCCTCAACATCCTCAACTCTGGATACAACCAATTACATTGTACCACTGTGGGGGGGGTATCTTGTCAAGGGGTATATGATTGGAATTGCAGGGATTTATACCGAAATCAAACATTGTTATGTAATTGTAATTATGTCGTGTGAAAAGCCCGCCACGTAAAAACTGCACCCCGAGACTCGCTGGGTGCAGTTGTATTAAAATAATGATACTATAACTCATCAACAAAATTAATCAGAGAAGATTCCCTGTATAAGGCTTCTCTATGTATACGTTTTTTTCTCAGGGCTTTTTTGAAACCGGAAAGATAATGACTGAATTCTCTTGTAATCACAGAGTATTCAGTAATAATCCTTTTCATTTGAGCTGTAGGAATCCTCTGAGCTTTTGGGATATCTACGTATTTCGGATTGTTAATAATCAAAGCATATCTGTAATCAAGTCCGGCATTTGCTCGAGATTCAGAAGGTAATGAATGTCCGATTCTGCCATAAGGCCGAACATCTGCACCAAGATTATTTCTTAAAGGAATATAATAGTCATTACCATCGGTATTAACCTTAAGGCACAAATATGAGCGGTGTGATTGTTTAATTGTATTTCCTGGATCCAACATTTTCACATAGTGAGGATGATCCAAAAAGAATGATTCAGTAATAAAACAACATACTATATTCATTTGCGCATCTCCTGTTAAAAAAGGGAGAAGCGCTCACGCTCCTCCCGTATACTTGATTTCTTCGGTTTTTTATTAGCCAGGTGTTCCGACAAAACCCTCGCAATTTCTTCGGTTTTTTTTAGCCAGGCACTTCCGACAAACGCCTCAAAAGAAAGCGCTGCTTTCTGCCTTCATTATATGTTAGGGCAGTATCAAAGTCAATATAAAAGAGAGTCTTTATTCGAAAAATCGATAGGATTTTTCAAATCTAATATTGCGCAGGAAAAATTCAAAAAAGGCTCATATTTTTTATGTTTTCAAAGAAAATATGAGCCTTTTTTTGAATTTGCTGAACAATTGTGGCGAAATATTCTGTTTTTATCGGAAATCAAAGTCTAAAATTGGCAAAAAATGTAATCAATTCCATTTTTTTTATATCAAATATATGAAAAAGGGGTCGAAAGGCTCATATTTTTAGGTTTTGTTAGAAAAATATGAGCCTTTTTCAGGTTCGGAGTTCAGGAACGTCTTTCTTCTGCACCTTCTTTGCGTTCCTGATATTGAAGAAGGAGCCTGTCAGAAGCAGTGCAATTCCCACAATGATATTCCAGGTAATGCTTTCTCCTAACATGACAAGGGCAAAAATCGGTGCAAACATAGGCTTCATGAAGAAAACTATTGAAGCATTTGCCGGTCCACAGGAGTGAATTGCTGTGAAGTAGGAAAAATAGCCCATGCCAGTAACCGCAACTCCTATATACAGGATAATGCCAAGATTTTCCATGTTTATTCCGGCAAATATTGGCTTGCCGAGAATAAGCATAGGCACGAGCATAGCCCCGCAGCCCAAAATAAAGGTGAGGCAGGTCATAGACATATCGCCAATTTTTTCGATTCTAAGCTTGCCTAAGGTGGTATAAAGTGCAAATGCAGCTGCTGCGATTACCGCACAGACTATCCCAAAGACCGAATTACCCTCAGCCAAATCAAAAGGATTTGCTGCAAACAGAAGACCAAGAACGCTAACCGCTAAGACTATTGCTTTTGTTATGGTAATTCTGTCCTTAAAAATAATGCGTGAGTATAGCATTACAAATATCGGATTTGAGCAAATAATAACCGCAACAAGGTTTGCGTTCGCGTTCAGAATAGCTATCTGGAACAGAAGCATGCTGACAGGTATGCAGATTATGCCCAAAATCAACATATATATCCAGTCGCTGCCGGTAAGCCTGACCTTGCGGGCTTTTAAATCATTCAAAGCAAAAGGCAGAAGTACTATTCCGCCTATTGCAAATCGTATGAATGTTAACTGAAATGAATCAAGCTCTCCTCCGGCAATCTTAAGTGTCACCTCCATTGTAGCAAAAAGCAGGGCGGTCAGAGTGACACAAAATATATCTCTTTTACTCATGGAAAACTAAAACCTCAATTCATAATATAGTATGGTTCGCTGTAACTCTCTTCAGCGAGCTTGATGGCTGCAGACAGATCGCCTTCATCTCTTGCGGTCAGCCCGCTTGCGAGGGCGAAAAACAGGTCTTTAATCTTGAACCTCTTAACATATGCAAAGTTACATATTGTTGTAACTCCTGTTTCCTTCTTTATCAGAGCGAGTGCATCTTGCTGATTGGCAATCTGGTCAATGAGCTTAAGCTCGAGGGCCTGCTTAGCTGTAAAAATTCGTCCATCAGCTACTGCCCATAGCTCGTCGTTGTTCAAATTCCTGCTTTCGGCAACTATCCCGGTGAACTGGAGATAAGCTTCATCAATAATTGATTGATAAATTTGCTTTTGCTCCTCAGTCATAGGAATATACTGCGAGCCCATGCTCTTGTTAGGGCCAGAGGTGATTGTATTTGTATCAATGCCATACTTTTCAAGGAACCCTGACAAGTCAAACATAGTTCCAAAGGTTACTCCTATAGAGCCTGTTGTAGTGTTTCTGTTGGCAAAAATAGTGTCAGCAGCACAGGCAATATAATAGCCGCCCGATGCACAGGTTGGCCCCATAATGGCATAAACCGGTTTCTTTGTCTTCTTCTTAAATTCCATCAGCTTGAGATAAACCTCGTCGGTGGCAAATGCGCTTCCGCCCGGAGTGTTCAGGTAAACAACAATTCCCTTGCAGAGCTTATCGTTTTCAAGTGCCGTGATCGTGTTAATCAGATAAGACTGGTTATATGTCTGGGTCTTGTAAAAGTCAGTTATTGAAGAGGAGGCAGTTTCTTCAATTGTTCCTACAACGTTGAGCTGAGCCACATATGGGTGGTCAACGCCTGCCGTTTGGCTCTTGAAAAAGTGTTGATAAATGAAGAAGCCGCCCACTGCAATTGCGGCAATTACAAGAATACACAGAAATATCAGAAGTCCTTTGTGAGATTTTTTCATAGGTCTGTCATAATCGGAACGGTAGTTATTTGTATCATCACCGCTGCCGCCAAAGCCGTCAGAAGACTTGCCTTTTCCGTCGCCGCCGCTGTTTCCTGTTCCTCTCGCAGAAGTGGCTCCGGAGCTTTCGCCGGAGCCATCTTCGTTGTAGTTTTCACTTGAGGAATTAACAGTGTTTGAAAGGGCGATGAAGTCATCCATTGGATTTGAATATTCTTTATTATAATCGTCCATTATTCTTCCTTATTTATATTATTTTACTGCTTCTTCTACTGCAACTGCTACAGCAACTGTAGCGCCTACCATTGGGTTATTGCCCATGCCGATAAGACCCATCATTTCAACGTGAGCAGGAACTGAAGAAGAGCCTGCAAACTGGGCGTCACCATGCATTCTGCCCATAGAGTCTGTAAGTCCATAGGAAGCAGGACCGGCACCCATATTGTCCGGGTGGAGAGTTCTTCCTGTGCCGCCGCCTGAAGCAACTGAGAAGTATTTCTTGCCGTTTTCGATAGCCCACTTCTTATAGGTGCCTGCAACTAAGTGCTGGAATCTTGTCGGGTTGGTGGAGTTGCCTGTGATTGAAACGTCAACACCCTCAGAAATCATAATAGCAACGCCTTCCTGAACATCGTTTGCGCCGTAAACCTTAACCTGGCTTCTTTCGCCGTTTGAATAAGGCTTTTCGCGAACAACCTTAAGCTCGGTGGTTGCAAAGTTGTATTCTGTTTCTACATATGTAAAGCCGTTGATTCTGGAAATGATGTAAGCAGCATCCTTGCCGAGACCGTTGAGTATAACTCTTAACGGCTTCTGTCTTACCTTGTTTGCTGTTTTTGCAATGCCTATAGCACCTTCAGCAGCAGCAAAGGATTCGTGACCTGCTAAGAAGCAGAAGCAATCTGTTTCTTCTCTTAAGAGCATTGCCGCAAGGTTGCCGTGGCCGAGACCAACGCTTCTGTTTTCTGCAACTGAGCCAGGAATACAGAAGGCCTGGAGTCCGAGACCGATTTTTTCCGCAGCCTCTGATGCTGACTTAACACCGCTCTTTAAAGCGATTGCGCAGCCTAAGGTATAAGCCCAGCAAGCATTTTCAAAAGCAATAGGCTGTACACCCTTAACTATTTCATCTACTTTTATTCCCTTTGAAAGGCAGAGCTCCTGCGCATCCTCAAGGGATGAAAAACCGTACTTTTTGAGCTCGGAGTTTATTTTGTCAATTCTTCTTTCATAACCTTCGAATTTTGCCATTTTTTCCGCCTCCTTACTCTTTTCTTGGGTCTATAACCTTAACGGCTTCGTCAAAACGTCCGTATGTGCCAACGTTCTTTTCGTAAGCTTCCTTAGGGTCTGCACCGTTTCTGATCTGTTCCATCATCTTTCCAAGGTGAACGAACTTGTAGCCGATAACTTCGTCGTCCGAATCGAGGCCGATTTCGAGAATATAGCCTTCAGCCATTTCGAGGTATCTTACGCCCTTAACCTTTGTGCCGAACATAGTACCAATCTGTGAACGAACGCCCTTGCCAAGGTCCTCTAAAGTTGCGCCTACAGGGAGGCCGCCCTCTGAGAAGGCTGTCTGGCTTCTGCCGTATGCTAACTGCTTGAATATTTCTCTCATTGCAACGTTAATTGCGTCACAAACGAGGTCTGTGTTGAGGGCTTCTAAAAGAGTTTTGCCCTGAAGAATTTCTGCTGCCATTGCTGCTGAGTGAGTCATGCCGCTGCAGCCGAGTGTTTCAACGAGAGCCTCTTCGATGATGCCGTCTTTTACATTGAGTGAAAGCTTGCAGGCGCCCTGCTGAGGAGCACACCAGCCTATGCCGTGTGAAAGACCGGAAATATCTTTGATTTCCTTAACCTTGACCCACTGACCTTCTTCCGGGATAGGAGCAGGACCGTGGTTTGGGCCTTTTGCTACGCAGTACATTTCCTGTACTTCGCTTGAATAATTCATGAGAATATCCTCCTTGTGATTTTTGCCCTGAGCTATTTTTCAGGAATGTCTATCCATTCTCTGTCAGTCACCTCAGGATGAACTGTGTGAAATGAGCCGCTATTAGTAAAAGCAGCAGGATTTTGTAAAATATAATACACGCCGTTGCTTGTGGCCGCTACAGTGCCGTCGGGGAGAATAAGCTCTGCCTTTGAAATAAAGACATGCTCCCTGACCTCTGAGACCTTTGCCACAACAATAAGCGGGGTGTTCGTCGGAACTGTGTGCGAATACTTTATATTCAGCTCTATGGTGTAGGCTGTTGAATCAGGAACCAATGCGCAGTATGCCCGTCCGCCGGTTTCGTCGAGTATAGCACCGATTACACCTCCGTGCATAATTCCCGGGTGCCCCTCGTGACAGGACTTTGCAGTGAAGAGGCTTACAACCCTTTCGTCCTCAAGCGTATAAAAAACCGCTTCAAGACCGGCCACGTTTTCGGTGCCGCAGACAAAGCATTCTTTTGAAATGGGATCCTTTTGTCTTACTTTGTACTTCATAAAATTGGTAAATTTTTCCTTTTTAGTTGACAAACTATAACCGACCCTCCTGTTGGAGGGTCGATATTCTGTGTTATTCGATTATTGTAATAAGTTCTCCCGCATCAACCTGCTGGCCTTCTTTGATGTAGACTCTGCCTACTGTACCGGCAACCGGTGTGAGAATGTTTGTTTCCATCTTCATGGCTTCGATTACAGCTACAGGCTGATTTTCTGCAACAGTATCGCCTTCTGCAACGAGAACCTTTATGATTGAACCCGGAATGTTCGCTCCGATTTCGTTAGGGTTGTCCTTGTCTGCAAAGAGCTTCATGGCTGCTGCGTCAGCACCGATTTTAGCCTGATTATCGTGGATAAGAGCAACTCTTCTGTTGCCGTTTACCTCAAATACTAATTCTCTGTCGCCGTTTTCATCAAAGTCTCTCATTTCTATGAGCTTGATTACGAGAACCTTACCTTCTTCAAGAGCAACCTCGCAGGTTTCACCTTCTGTGAGCCCGTGGAAGAAGATATCTGAACCCATGAGCTTCAGGCTTCCTTCGTTCTTAAGCTCCTTGAGGTAGGTTTCGTATACCTTTGGATAGAGGGCATAGCTGACAACCTGTCTCATTGTTGGCTCGTAGCCGAGGATTTTTCTGAGAACATCCTTGTCTGCCTCAAAATCTTCAGGTGGGAGCAGCTCTCCCGGACGGCATGTGATGAATGGCTTATCCTTTAATACCAGTTTTCTGAGCTTTTCAGGGAAACCGCCTTCCGGCTGACCCATCATTCCTTCAAAGTAGGAAACTATGGAGTCAGGGAAGTCCATTCCGCTGGCTTTTTCATAAATGTTTTCTGGTGTAAGCTCGTTCTGTACCATGAAAATGGCCATATCGCCGACAGCCTTTGAGGAAGGTGTAACCTTTACGATGTCGCCGAGCATTCCGTTAACTACCATGAACATATCCTTAACTTCGTTAAACTTGTGACCAAGTCCGAAGCTTTCAACCTGTGGCTTCAAGTTTGAATACTGGCCGCCAGGGATTTCGTACTTATATATTTCGGCAGTACTTGACTTAAGTCCAGACTCAAATGGAGCATATACAGGTCTTACTGTTCCCCAGTAATCCGAAATCTTCTGCAGACCGTCCTCATCAAGCTGTGTATCTCTCGGTGTGTTCTTAAGAGCAGATACTATTGAGTTGAGGGCAGGCTGGCTTGTGAGACCTGACATGCTGTTGAAGGCTGTGTCGGCAATATCCACGCCTGCGCTTGCAGCCATAAGAACTGTTGCAACTCCGTTACCTGTTGTATCGTGTGTGTGAAGGTGAACAGGAATTGAAATTTCTTCCTTGAGAGCTCTGATGAGCTTCTCGGCAGCCATAGGCTTTAAGAGACCGGACATATCCTTGATTCCAAGGATGTGAGCGCCGGCTTTTTCGAGCTCCTTGGCCATCTTCACGTAGTAGTTTAATGTATATTTATCTCTCTTTGAGTCTAAGATGTCGCCTGTGTAGCAGAGACAGGCTTCGCAGACCTTGTTCTGAGTGAGAACCTCGTCCATGGCAACTTCCATGCCTCTGATCCAGTTGAGTGAGTCAAAGATTCTGAATACATCAATGCCATAGTCGGCTGATTGCTTGATGAACTCTCTGATTACATTGTCAGGATAGTTCTTGTAGCCAACAGCATTTGCACCTCTTACGAGCATCTGAAGAAGCACGTTTGGCACTGCTTCTCTGATGAGCTTTAATCTTTCCCATGGACTTTCGTGGAGGAAACGATATGCTACATCGAAGGTTGCACCGCCCCACATTTCGAGTGAGAAGAGATCCTTTCCGTATACTGAAACTGCTGGAGCTACCTTGAGCATGTCGACAGTTCTCATTCTTGTTGCCATGAGTGACTGGTGAGCATCTCTCATTGTTGTATCTGTGAGAAGGAGCTTGTCCTGCTTTAATACCCAGTCGGCAAGAGCCTTAGGGCCGTGCTCGTCGAGGAACTGCTTTGTTCCGTAAAGCTGCTTTTCTGGCTGAGAATAGCTGATTCTCGGCACGTCGAACTGAGGCTTTGGACCCTTTGCTTCGTTGATGATTTTGTTGCCGATATAGTTTAATACCTGAAGCTCTTTGTCGTCCCTTGCTCTGATGTTGAGAAGCTCAGGATAGTCGGCAATAAAGCCGGTATCGCATTCTCCTGCAATGAACTTTTCGTGGTTGAGTACGTTGAGCAGGAAGCCTATATTTGTCTTAACACCCTGAATTTTTGTGTCTCTGAGGGCTCTTTTTGACTTATTGATTGCATCTACGAAGTTTCTGGAATGTGATGTAACCTTTACCAGCAGGCTATCGTAGTACGGTGTGATTATTGAACCTGTGAAGCCGTTGCCGCCGTCGAGTCTTATGCCGTAGCCGGAGCTTGTTCTGTAAACATCAAGCTTTCCTGTGTCAGGAGCGAAGTTGTTTGCAGGGTCCTCTGTTGTTACTCTGCACTGGATTGCATAGCCGCTTACCTGAATGCTGTCCTGAGTTGGAATTCCTATTTCAGGTGAGTCTAACCTGTAGCCCTGGGCGATAAGAATCTGTGACTGAACGATGTCTATGCCTGTTACCATTTCAGTAACAGTATGCTCAACCTGGATACGAGGGTTCATTTCGATGAAGTAGTGATTGCCGTGCGCATCGAGAAGGAACTCGCAGGTTCCTGCGCTTCTGTAGTTAACTGCGCCGGCGATTTTGAGTGCGTCCTCGCAGATTGCTTTTCTCTTCTCATCTGAAAGACAGAGGGAAGGAGCAAACTCAACAACCTTCTGGTGTCTTCTCTGGATGGAGCAGTCTCTTTCGTAGAGGTGAACAAGATTGCCGTAGTCGTCGCCTAAAACCTGAACCTCTATGTGCTTTGGCTTTGCCAGATATTTTTCTATGAAGATTTCATCGCTGCCGAAGGCCTTGAGAGACTCGCTCTGAGCACTGTGGTATTCTGCGATAAGAGCATCTTCTGAGTAAACTACTCTCATTCCTCTGCCGCCGCCGCCGGCACTTGCCTTGAGCATGACAGGATAACCGCAGTCCTTTGCTGCCTTGATAGCATCCTCTTCAGACCTGACTGCGCCTGAACCGCCCGGAATTGTAGGAACTCCGACGGAATTGGCTACGTGCTTGGACTGGATTTTGTCTCCTAAGGCGTTCATCATTGTGTGTGTTGGCCCGATGAAAACAATTCCTTCTTCTTCGCACTTTCTTGCAAATTCAGCATTTTCCGCTAAAAAACCGTAGCCTGGGTGAATAGCGTCAACTCCCTTTGACTTTGCAAGCTCAATTATTTCTGTAATTCCCAGGTAGGCATCAACAGGTGTCTTGCCCTTGCCTATCTGGTATGACTCGTCTGCTACTGTTCTGAACAGCGAGTTCTTGTCTTCCTCCGAGTATATTGCAACGGAACGGATGCCCATTTCCTTGCAGGCTCTGAAGACCCTGATTGCAATTTCTCCTCTGTTTGCAACGAGGATTCGCTTAAACTTTTTCATACCAATACATTCTCCTTATTTATACTATTAATTGTAAGTTGTTATTATTGTTTGCGGGGAGCTATTTCCCACCATGCAGTCAGGTGTGGAAGCCAGCCAAATGTATGGCTTTGCTGAATTAAAAGAAGCAGTTTTAGCCGATACCGGTTGAGCTTCCTGATAACTGCCTTTTGGGTTGGGCGTTCGCATCCGCATTAATTCTACATTATATATAAAAGTGCTGCGTAAATCAATCATTAGGGAGAAAAAAGTGTAAGAAATATGGGAGATTACCTATAACCGTTGCATTTATTTATGAGAGAAAAAGTGTTGCCAAACGCAGATGTAAATTGTATAATGTATTCGTGCTTTAAAGCATTAAAGAATATAGCCGCAGGGCGGTTTCATGGACTGCACTAACCGGCAAACTGAGAGGTAAAGGATATGGCTTACGAGTCAAAATTTAAGGCCAAGGATACGGATATGCTCTTCGACGCAATCCTCAAATTAAGGAGCAGAGAAGAATGCTACAGGTTCTTTGAGGACCTCTGCACAATTAAAGAAATTCAGTCCCTGTCTCAGCGCTTTGAGGTTGCTGAGCTGCTCGACTCAGATAAAAAATATAACGAAATAGAGGAAGCGACCGGAGCCAGTACTGCGACTATCAGCCGCATAAACAAGTGTCTGGTTTACGGAGCGGACGGCTACCGACTTATTCTTGACAGAATGAAGGAAGAAAAATAGCGGACGAGCCGAAATCGTTGCTTATTTAGCTTGGTATCAGAGCATATTTAAGCTGTGAGAGTGTGGATATGGTTATATATTTGTATAAAGATAGAGAAGGGCAGGCTAAAGGAAGCCTGTTTTTTCTTGAGGATGCTCTGAGCAGGTACTTGGAAGGTGCTTGCCTGAAAGAGGAAAAAACCTGCGTTTTCAAGGATGAAAAGGGAAAGCCACGGGTTGGCGGGAACAGACTGTTCGTTTCAGCCTCTCATTCTGGAGAGTGGGTAGCCTGTGCGGTTTCCGATGCCGAAGTCGGAATAGATATTCAGAACGTGCGTAGTATAGACGGAGATAGAATTCTGCGGAGGTTCGGAACTTCAGAGGAAGAGGCGTTAACAGCGGCCGAGGGCTCTGAGGCGTTTTTTGAAATATGGTGCAGGAAGGAAGCTTTTTCAAAGTATGTGGGGGAAGGTCTTTCCTATGGCCTTGGAAAAATTCAGACCTGTATCAACTTTGAGTCTGACGGAAAAAATACTATCCGACTTGCGGAAGAAATTAGTGGAGTAAAGATGCGGTCCGGTCTGCTGCCCCATGACAAAACTATGTATTTTGCGGTTGCCGGAGAGGGCGAGATAGAGTGGAAGCTTTGCGATTGGTGCGACAATGAATAAACATACAGCGATAAAAGTATATATGGTTGCGGTTATTTTTGCGGTTACGACCGGGTTTTCGTTTCTTGCTGCAAAATATTCTCTGAGGAGCGGAGACCCGATAGATGCGTTGTTTTTCAGATTTGCGATTGGCTTTGCCTTTGCGTTGATAATAATCGGAGGAATGAAGCTGCGTAAAAAAACATCTGAGAGATGGGCAGGCTCAACGATAGAGGCCGAGCAGGAAGGCTGCGAAAAAACCAGCCAGTCGGCGGGAGAGGGCAGCCTTGACACCTGTACCCCAAGCAAGAATAAGAAATCAAAATGGGGAATTCTCATACCTGCACTGCTGTATTCCTGCGGTTTTTTCGGCTTTCAGTTTTTTGGACTGCTCTACGCATCTTCTATTGAGGCGGGGATAATAATGGCGTGTCAGCCTGCAATAACAATGGTGGTTGCTGAGCTTGCAATCAAGGAGAAATCCACGGGCTTTCAAAGGGTCTGCGTTGCGGCAGCCATACTATCGGCGATTTTTATCTCGGTTTTGGGTTCTGGAGGCATTGGAAATATTGACCTTCGCGGAGTAATTCTCATCTTCCTGTCAGCATTGTCAATGGCCGGAAATGTTGTTTTTGTCCGATGGAAGAGGGGAGAATATAAGCCGACGGAAATCAGTCTTGCCAGCTGTGCAATGGGGTTCGCTGTTTATACAACTGCTGTTGTAGTGAGGGGAATAATGACAGGCAATCTTATGGAAGTATTAGGTCTCGTGACTGTGCCGTCATTCATTATTTCTACTGCCTACCTCGGAATTGCCTGTACCATGCTGACAACGCTTATGAACTCTTATCTCATGGTATATCTTGAGGCTGTGAAAACGAGCGTTTTTGGCTGTGCCGGAACTGTAATTACACTGATTGCGGGTCACTATATTCTGGGAGAAAGCCTGACCCTTGTGCAGGTAGTTTTTTCGGAAATAATCCTTCTTGCAATTATAGGTACAAACCTTGAAAGGTTCCCGAAATTAATTGTGTTAAAAAATGGCAGACATAAGTAGGATAGGTGAAGCCGAAGGAAAACTGTGAGCATCAAAATGCTGGAAAAATATGGAAACAAAGTATAAATAATGTGGAGGCAAGATGCAAAAGACAAGTATAAAAGCAGAGTTTTCAGCTGCTTCAAGGGAAAGACAGCTTCGTTTCTCAGCCAATATTATTGAAGAAATGGCGGAAAAAGGAAAATCTGACAGGAAAATCACAGAATATTTAGAAAAAATCGGGGCTGATCCGGACGTTGTTGCAGAAGCCTTTGAGCTTGCTGAAGCTGAAGGGCTTATTTCGGAAGGGGAGAGAGCAAAAGCAGAGGCAGATGCTATTATTCGTGCAGAGGGCGGAATTTCCGTAAAAGCTGCAAGAAAGGCGCTTTCAAAGCTGGCATATTTGGGCTTTGACGAGGAAACCCTTACAGAGATCTCGGAAAGACTAAATGAGCAGCTTGAAGAATGGCAATAACAAAATTGAAAAAGGTATTGCATTTTCCTGAGATAGGTTTATACTGCTTATTAAGATAAGGTATTAATTAGAGGGGATCAGAGTAGTAAAAGCTATAACCTCGGCTTTGGCCGTATTGAATAATTATAAACGAGGAGGACTATTATGGAAATGAAATTTTATCGCTGCGCACACTGCGGACAGATGATTGCTATCGTAAAAGAAACAGGCGTTCCAGTAATTTGCTGTGGAGAGCCAATGAAGGAAATTATTCCAAGTTCAACAGACGCTGCTGTAGAAAAGCATGTACCTGTATATGAAGTAAATGGAAATAAGGTTGTTGTAACTGTTGGCTCAGTTATCCACCCAATGCAGCCTGAACACTATATCGAATGGATTGCTATAAAGACAAAGTTTGGCAACCAGCGTAAGGCTTTAAAGCCGGGCGAAGAACCAAAGGCTTGCTTCGCAATCTGCGACGGAGACGAAGTAGAAGCAGTATATGCTTACTGCAACCTTCACTCACTCTGGAAGGCATAAGCTGAATAGAGACAATTAAATAGAAAAATCGGGAACTCTTTTCGGACTGTCGGTCTGGGAAGAGTTCCTGTTTTGTTTCACAGTTATGTTACCACTGTTTTTTGAGAAGAAAGTCATGTAGATGTATGATTTCTATTCCGTTTTCGTTTCCTGTATCCAACTCATTAAGCGTAACAACATATTTCGGATGATTGTCACTAATTTCCATTAGATTTTCAACCTCTCTATCAGAACCGACAGGGAGCTGCACACATACCTGAACATAAACTTTTTCATCTCTGAGAATTCCGATAAAGTCGATTTCCTTTGTGCCGAGTTTTCCGATGTATACATCATAGCCACGGCGTTTCAGCTCTAAAAAAACTATATTTTCTATTGCTCCGTCTAACATACTTCGGTTATATCCAAGAAGAGCGTATTTGAAGGATATATCTGAAAGATAGTATTTTTCCTGAGTTTTCAGAATGGACTTTCCTTTTAAATCAAATCTTTTACATGGATATAGGATAAAAGCCTGCTGCAGCCAGGTCAGATAGTTGTAAATACTTTCTACCGATACCTGTCTATGTTCACTTTTCAGGAATGTAGAAATTGAGTTGGCAGAGAAGGTGTTTCCGATATTTTCAATAACAAACTTTACAACTCGTTCAAATAATTCTGGTTTATTGATTTGGTGACGCTTTACTATATCTCTGGAAATCACAGTATGATAAATCCCATTTGTAATCTGATAAGTGGCCTTGGTGTCAAAGCTGCTGAGGGCAATAAGTGGAAAACCTCCGGTTTTTATATACTCCGTCAACAGCTCTGATTTTGTTAAGGAGGTGTCGGCCTTAAAGTCAAGATATTCACGAAAAGAGAGTGTGTAAACAGGAATAGAAACATAGCGCCCTGTCAAATAGGTGGAAATTTCGCTTGACATGAGTTTTGAATTTGAACCGGTAATATATATATCTGCATTCGTTCCTTCCAAAAGATTGTTAACTGCCTTTTCCCAACCGGAAACCTCCTGGATTTCATCGAGCAGCAGATAGTAACGACCTTCGCCGCTTATTAAAGACAAAAGTTCATCATACATTTCCCTGGCACTAATGTATTCGGGAATATCCATTTCAGTATATCTTTTATGTATTATGTTTTCGGTAGGAACTCCTCGGCGAATTAATTCGTCTTTTATCATTTCAAAAATAGTTGACTTGCCGCTTCGACGAACGCCGGCAAGAATTTTAACTATTGGCTGACCAATAAATGGTCGAATAGCTTCGATATAATCGTCTCTAATAATCATCTGAATCATCTCCCTTCATTATTGTTATATCAGAAATGGATAGCATACTCAAGAAGTTTTTAAGGTCTGAACCAAAAAACTATACAATTATTAAAAGTTTTTAAGGTCTAAACCAAAAAACTGTGCGCAGGAGTGCAAGTAAAAACCCTTAGAACCGGTTAAAATGGCTCTAAGGGTTTGAAGCGATTGGAATTATTAATCGCTATAATTGTGTTTACAGACCAACTATTTGTATATTGGTAAATAAAATGCTTATTCTTTGGAAGAGCGCACTCAGTACGCTGGTATTATCCGAGTTATCTGTCGCTCCATCTGTCACGTCTTTTCTGACATCTATTGCAACGTTTTCAGGATTGTCCGGTCTTTCAGGTGCAGTGATTACGCTGCCCTTTGCCAATACCTCGAGCTCGCCTTTGTTGCTGAGGATGAAGCTGTAGTTCTGCATGCCGCTGAAATCCTTATCAACCTCGGCGAATTCGATAGTATATTTTCCTGGTATAATGATGTCCTTTTCTCCTGTTAGAGCAATGCCCTTGTATGCACCATCCTTAACATCGCCTGCAACATTAACTGGTCTGCCGAGGCTGTCTTTGATTGTGTATCTGAGGAGGCTGATGCAGCCTAATACGGCGTCTTCATCAGGCTTGTAGTAGCCGTTTGCTGCTGACTTTAAGACTAAGTTTTCTCCGCCCAGGGCAACTGTATAGCTCAGCGGTGTAAGTGCAACATCCTTTTTATGGATGACGAAGCTTGTCTGACCACTGTACTTTGGCTTGGAAGCAGGGTTATCAGCATCCAACCTCTGCTTACTTTCAACCGTAACAGTAGCTGTTCCGGCATTAATATTATGGTCATATTTAACAGTATAGTCCTTAGGGTTAACATAGAGAGAACCCAGCTTTACCGTGATAAGTGGCTTGATTTCGCCGGTGTTGTAAACGTAATTGCTGCCCAGCACATTTACTGTATAGCCTGAGGTAAGGCTTGAGGTTCCACCATTTGTGAGGTTATCAGCTGTCAACATACCGCAGACCAAATAGTGGAGTGTTGCAGAACCGGTATACCTGCTCTGAGGAACAGCCTTTATTTCAACCCTTGCAAAGCCAACCGAGTTCCAGTTTGTGTAGCAGTAGGTGTAGTCCTTCCCGTCAAGGGTTTCGCCGTTATTAACTGGATTTCCATTTTTGTCAACCTCAACTCCCTTGAGAGTATTGCCGCCAATCTTTACAGTAACAAAAGGCTTAGTTGTCTTGTCCCCGTTGTAGGAAACCAGTCGCCTTGCCAGAGAGGTGTCCATGGCTGAAAGCTGAGCCTGCTGTGACTCTACCACATAAATCGGTTTTATTTCGGTAATCTTATTTATAGTAGTGTCTGTCTTAGCTGCTGTTGTAAAGCCTGGCATGAGGAAGTCCTTAACATCTGTAGCATAGGTTCCTGCCGAGATGAACTTCGGCATGGTTTCTGATGTTGTCGGATATACAGAAACAGCATTAGCTTTTTCGCTGGCCTTTCCTTTTACGCCATAGCTTAGCCCCACAAGGAGGTTGGAGGAATTGCCGGAGATATTGGCCTTAGGGTTGTTGGGATATCGCTTATCTAAAATGATTGCGTCGCCTGTTTCAAAGTCATTGGTATATGTGAAAACTCTGAAATCCTTTTCAATCCCATCGCCGAGAATAATTATTTCCTTGTTTTTATCAGAGGAATCTATGTTGAGCAATCCGTTTTTTACGACTATGCCTGCTTTTCCGGAAATCATACCCTCATAGACATTAATCGTGCCGTTTGGATTGCCTGAATATATAGCTGCACCGTTGTCGTTATATATATAACCATAGGTGTCTTCCATGATTGCAGAAAGGTCTGACTCATCAGAGGAGTAGTACTTGTCGATGAGGCTCATTCTGTTGAGAACCTTATCCGGGTCAGGACTGCCTATGTTTATAGTGTAAGAAGGATCATTGTCGAATTCCCGGGCAAATATTGTTGGTATCGTTGGCTGCCCGTCGTATTCTGATGCAGATGGCAGAGCTGTAGATGAAAAATGGGCAAAGGCTTCAATTTTCTTACCTATTGAGGTAGTAAAATCTGAAATTGTCGCATTAGAGGCTGTAATTCCATTTTTCGTCCTATACGTAATTCCTGATGCTTTGTCGTCACAAAGCAGACTTTTGGTTGCTGCCCCGGATGCTTTAAACTGCGCAAGCTCGAGGTTTCCTTCAAATTTGGATAGCGTTGTATTAATTGCAAGCTTTTCTGATTTATTAAATACTGTAGCACAGGCATAATCGAGTGATTCAATTTTGCTTGAGTCAAAGGTTGCAATCTGACCGTAGTTGTTTACCACCACATTGGTGTAAGTATCAAGATCAACCGCAGGTCTATCAAGAGAAGCGAGCATGCCGCCCTTTTCAACAGTTAAGATTGACTGACCAGAGGGCTTTGCGCCGTCTGCATAAACTGTCTCAACAAGACCATTGCTGCCGATAATAACCTCAGATCAATCGCAAGGCTGTACACTCCCTCCGACTGCATAAAGAAGTCCGTTGAGCCTTGCCTTAGCATTATTTGCTGTTGAAATCGGTGCACATAAAGTTTCTATTATTCCTTCGTCAAGGTCAAACTGAGCTTCATCAATAGCAGCAACAGCCGCCAATCCGGCATTGGGCATAAGGGCGTCTGACTCCTGATAAATATAGCCGCTCACCTTTGCAGTTGACTGACCCTCCAGCTTAAGGGCTGTTCTGTTAAGATTTAATACATAGCCGGAAATTTCAGCTGTAGAACTCCCATTTGCTGTTATCAGCGGTTTCGAAGTGTTATAGTTATTAAAATATCCACAAATTGTTAAAGAATCTAATTTCAGCTTTGAATTGTCATAGAGATTAATTTCCCCGAGATCTTCTACAATAATTGAATAATCAAAATTAAGCTCGCCGCCGTTTTTTACAACAATGCTGTTGTAGTTTTCAAAATAACCTATGGAGCTGCTGCCGTCCTTTATTGTGAGGCTGCCTCCGCTGACATATAATTTGCCTGCATTTTGAGCATAAGTTAAATCGCTGCTGATGCTGTAGACAACCTTGCCATTCAGATCCAATACAACGGTTCCTGTTATCGGGCTAAGACTGTTGCTTGTTGTGCTGCCTGTTGAGTGGCCTGTGATAAGACCGTCGTGGTTGCGGTTTATAGTGATACCGCTCTTGTTAACATGAACCGTTGCTATTACTTCATTTTCCGCACCGTGTCTTGAGCTGTTGTTGTTCGCATATTCAATAGCGCTGTCAAGGTCGTGGAAATAGAGCTTTTCGGTGCTCGAGCCTATTGTGACGTAGGCCTCGGCGTTTCCTGCTTCTCCGACACAGGGACTAACATGATTGAAGGTATAAACGGTGAGTATTCCATTACAAGTATCGCCCCATTTTATATCATCACTGCCAAACGCCATAGTCGGCATTAGGCTGACCATCAGGCACAGGATTGTAAATATAGCCAGTAGTTTTTTCTTCATAATGTTGTCCTCCTCCAAGCGGCAGAAAAAACCGCGTCAAAACAATACTCCCTATAATATAGCACATGTGACGTGTTTAACCAACCGTCGGTTTTCAGAAAAGACACAGAATTTTGCTGTTTCAGATAAAAAGCTGTGTCAATTTAAATACATAAATTCAGGGGATAGTTGTTTCGTCTGATAGTGAGCCCGCCCAAAGGCCCGGGCACCTGTCTTTCAAAAAACAAGAAATAAGCGTCGGTTTTTTAAAAAATATCTGTCATTATTAACATAATGGTGGTATAATAAATTGTTTAATTTGTATACTATTTTTAAGGAGAGATATATATGTTTGAAAACTTATCAGCAAAACCGATAGCTGAATACCAGAATGAACAGGCGGAAAGCTGGAAAAAGGACAACCTGCTCGAAAAATGCGTAGAAAGCAGAAAGGGAGCACCTTCATTTATTTTCTATGAAGGCCCACCAACAGCAAACGGACGCCCGGGAATACACCATGTTATGGCAAGAACACTCAAAGACTCAGTCTGCAGATACAAGACAATGAAGGGCTTTGAGGTAAAGAGAAAGGCTGGCTGGGACACACATGGCCTGCCGGTAGAAATTGAAGTTGAAAAGCAGCTTGGACTCTCAAGCAAGCCGGAAATAGAAGACTACGGCATCGCAGAATTCAACGAAAAGTGCAGAGAGTCAGTATTCACATACGAAAAACAGTGGAGAGAAATGACAGAAAGAATGGGCTACATGATAGACCTTGAAAAGCCGTACATTACTCTTGACAACAATTACATTGAGTCGGTGTGGTGGATACTCAACAAGTTCTTCAAGGAAGGCTTCATTTATGAAGGCTACAAAATCCTTCCATACTGCCCACGCTGCGGAACAGGACTCGCTTCTCACGAGGTTGCTCTTGGTTACAAAGAAATCAAGTCAAACACAGTAATCGCGAAGTTCAGGAAAAAGGACGCAGAAAACGAATACTTCCTCGCATGGACAACAACACCTTGGACCCTGGCTTCCAATGTGGCACTCACAGTAGGCAAGGACATCGACTACATCAAGGTTAAGTACGAAGACGGCAACATCTACTATGTTGCAAAGGCAAGAGCGGAGGCTGTCCTCAAGGGCGAATATGAGGTCCTCGAGGAGATGAAGGGCATAGACCTTGAATTCATGGAATACGAGCAGTTAATGCCATTCGTAAAGGCCGACAAAAAAGCCTTTTTCGTAACTCATGCAGACTATGTAACAACAGAAGACGGTACAGGCATTGTACATACAGCGCCTGCCTTCGGTGAAGATGACTATAACACAGGAAAGCGCTACGGACTGCCTGTTCTCAACCCTGTAGGTGAAGACGGAAAATATCTGACAACACCATGGGAAGGCAAGTTCGTAATGGACTGTGATGTTGATATTATCAAGTGGCTTGCAGCAGAAGACAAAATCTTCTCAAAGGAAAAGATGGCTCATAACTATCCTCATTGCTGGAGATGCCAGACACCGCTCCTTTACTATGCAAAGCCAAGCTGGTACATCGAAATCACAAAAATCAAAGAAACTCTCATAAAGGGCAACAACGGAGTAAACTGGTTCCCTGACTTTGTAGGCGAAAAGCGTTTTGGAAACTGGCTTGAAAACCTCAACGACTGGGCAATTTCGAGAAGCCGATACTGGGGAACACCGCTCAATATATGGCGCTGCGAATGCGGTCACCTCGAGAGCGTAGGCTCAAGAGCTGAGCTGGCAGAAAAAGCAATAGAAGAAATCGGCGAAGATGTTGAGCTCCATAGGCCTTATGTTGACGACATCCACCTCAGGTGTCCGCACTGCGGAAAGCCTATGAAGAGAGTGCCTGACGTAATCGACTGCTGGTTCGACTCCGGCGCAATGCCTTTCGCACAGCAGCACTATCCGTTTGAAAATGCCGACAAGTTCGATGAAGAGCTCTTCCCGGCAGACTTCATCTGCGAGGGCATAGACCAGACAAGAGGCTGGTTCTACTCGCTGCTTGCAATTTCCTCATTCGTAAAGGGCAAGGCACCTTATAAGAATGTTCTGGTTAACGACCTTATCCTCGATAAGGAAGGCAAAAAAATGTCAAAGTCAAGAGGCAACACAGTAAGTCCATTTGAACTCTTTGACAAGTACGGCGCAGATGCAACAAGATGGTACCTCCTCCAGGTTTCTCCTGCATGGAGCCCGACAAAGTTCGACGAAGACGGCCTTATCGAAACACAGAGCAAGTTCTTCGGAACCCTCAAAAATGTATACAACTTCTTTGTTCTTTACTCGAACACAGACGACATAAAGATAGAAGACTGCTTCATTCCTATCGCAGAAAGAGCAGAGCTTGACAGGTGGATTATTTCCAAGTACAACAAGCTTGTAAAAGAAGTAACCTTTGAAATGGACCACTATGACCACATGAGAACAACCAGAAAGATTCAGGACTTCGTAAATGAAGACCTTTCAAACTGGTATATCAGACGTGCAAGAAGAAGATTCTATCAGGAAGGAATGAGCGACGACAAGAAGGCGGTTTATTGCACAACCTACGAAGTGTTAGTTGGAATTTCAAAGCTGATTGCACCGTTCGCACCATTTATTTCTGACGAAATCTACAAGAAGCTTACAGGCGGATACTCTGTTCATGTTGACACATATCCTGAAGCTGACGAGAGCCTCATCGACGAAAAGGTTGAAGAAAGAATGGACCTCGTAAGAGGACTTGTCGGACTTGGCAGAGGAGCAAGAGAAAAGGAAAGAATTAAGGTAAGACAGCCGTTGTCAGAAATACTTGTAGACGGCAAGTACGAAGCTCTTATCTCAGATATGACAGACCTCATCAAGGAAGAGCTCAATGTTAAGAACGTTGTATTTGAAAAGGACCTCGACAAGTACATGAACTTCAGCCTCAAGCCAAACTTTAAGGCTGCCGGTCCGGTTCTTGGAAAGAACGTCAAGGCCTTTGGCGCAGAATTAGCCAAGGCTGATGCAAAGGCAGTGGTTGCTGAATTGGAGTCAAAGGGCGAAATCACACTCGAGCTCAACGGCGAAGCTGTCGTTATCGGCAAGGAGCTTGTTGATACAATAATCTCGGCAAAGGAAGGCTTTGTTGTGGAAATGGAAAATAACCTCTTTACAATTCTCGATACAAATATCACAGAGGAGTTGGCTAAGGAGGGTATTGCCAGAGAATTTATCTCTAAGGTTCAGCAGATGAGAAAGCAGGCGGGCTTTGAAATGATGGACAACATCGAAATCACCTACAAGTCTGATGAGGCTGTAGACTCAGCGGTTGCTGCCTTCAAGGATTATATCTGCAGCGAGACCTTAGCTCTCAGGCTTAGCGGCGGCGAAGGTGAAAAGGTTAACCTTAACGGTCACGAGGCGTTTATCGGAGTTTCAAAACTGTAAAATTCTGGAAATTATAATATGGTAATTTTAAATGAAGGTTCGGTGAGGCTCAAATCCTTGAGCTTTGCCGAACTTGAATCTTATATTGTCTCCCTTGGGGAGCCAAAGTTCAGGGCAAAGCAGGTCTTTGAATGGATGTTCAAGGGCGTAAGAAGCTTTGACGAAATGAATAATATTCCCAAAACACTGAAGGAAAAGCTGAAGGAGGGAGCAGACCTTGAAGCGGCTAAGATCTTAAAGGTTCAGACCTCAAGGAAGGACGGAACCCGAAAGTACCTCTTTGAGCTGAACGACGGTCAGTGCATAGAAAGCGTGCTCATGCGTTATTCATACGGAAATACGGTCTGCATTTCATCTCAGGCGGGCTGCCGTATGGCGTGTTCCTTTTGTGCGTCCTGTCTCGGAGGACTCGGGAGAAATCTTACAGCGGGCGAAATTTCCGACCAGGTTCTGGCAGTATCGGCTGACATTGGGCAGAAGGTGGATAATATAGTTGTCATGGGGGTGGGAGAGCCCTTCGATAATTATGAAAACCTCAGTGCCTTTCTCGAAAACATTACTGACAGCAGGGGCTTTGGGCTCAGCAGGCGCAGCATTACCGTTTCAACCTGTGGCCTTGTTCCGAAGATAAAGCAGTTTGCCGAAGACTACCCACAGGTTACACTGGCGATTTCGCTTCATGCACCGAACGACACACTTCGTTCGGAGCTAATGCCCGTAAACAGGAAATATGGTCTTGACAACCTGCTCTCTGCCTGCAGAGAATATATTTCTGTCACTAACAAGAGAATTACTTTTGAGTATATTCTTTTAAAGGGAGTAAACGATAGCCCGGCACAGGCGCAGGAGCTTGCGGAAAGGCTTAGCGGCCTGCTCTGTCATGTAAACCTCATTCCTTTTAACGGGGTCGATGAGAGGTCGTATGCTCCAACAGACAGAAAACGTGCTGAGGCCTTCAGGACGGAGCTGAAATCACGAGGAATAGAGGCTACAATCAGACGTGAATTAGGGGATGATATTGACGGTGCGTGCGGTCAATTGAGGCGTAAAACAGGCAGGTAAGGCATAGGCAACAGAGTAAAAAAACACTTTCTTTTATCCTGTTTTCCTGATATAATATAAGGACTAAAAGCGGATAACGAATGTTTATATAAATACAATGAGATTGGAGGCTGATTAACATGGTGAAGTTAATGTTAGGCAGAAAAGGAAGCGGAAAGACAAAGATGATGATTGACCTTGCAAACGATACAGTTCAGACAAGCAAGGGAAGCATCGTTTTCATAAATAATGATAAAAGTCTCACACAGGAGCTCAGCTACAGAATGAGAGTAGTGTGCGCAGAGGATTATCAGTATGCAGGCACAGCAGATGAGTTCACAGGCTTTATTCTCGGTATTATCAGTTCAGACCACGATATCGAAACAATTTTTATCGACAGCATTACAAAGCATGCAAATATTTCAATAAATAATCTTCAGGGCTTTGTTGAGTCGCTTGATAAGCTCTCAAAACTTCATGAGGTTGATTTCGTAGTAAGCATAAGTGCAGAGGCTAACGAGGTTGATGACCTTGCAAACAAATATGAAGTATTAAATTAGTACTATTACTGATATTGGTTCGGCTCCGAATTTTCGATACCAGCGGGCGTTCGGGGGTCTGCCATATGTTGACTATTGAGGGAGCCTTATGGCTCCTTTTTTTCGGGAATATATTACATAAGAAAAATGAACGACTTATATTTAACTTTTGCGCAGCAGATGCGAAACAAATACGGAGAAAAAGTATATAAATTGCCGGTAAACCTCCCTGCGACCTGCCCTAACAGGGACGGAGTAAAAGGGACGAAGGGTTGTATTTTTTGCGGTGCGAAGGGCACGGGCTTTGAAAACCTTCCGGCTTCTATGACTGTAGGTCAGCAGCTGAAAACCAATATGGAATACATTGGACCAAAGTACAAGGCTAAGCTGTTTGTGGCCTACTTTCAAAACTTTACTAACACGTATTTTCCTCCGGAAATCATGGCGGAATATACAAGGCAGGCTGCAGAGGTCGATGGTGTGGTGGAGCTGTGCTTTGCTACAAGGCCGGACTGCGTAGGCGACGAAATTCTCTCAACCATAAAGGAAGCAGCTGGAGGAAAACAGGTCTGCATTGAGCTGGGGCTGCAGTCAATTAATGACGCTACTCTTGAAAAAATAAACAGGGGTCACACGGTGGCTGAATATGTTGATGCAGTAAAAAGGATAAAAACCTACGGATTTACAATCGGCACGCACCTCATTCTTAACCTTCCGTGGGATAAGAGGGAAGATGCAGCCGCTGCAGCGAGACTGGTTTCCGAGCTTGGTATAGATACGGTAAAAACACATACACTATATATAGAAAAGGGGACGGAGCTTTACCGCATGTATGAAGAGGGAGAGATAGAAATCTGTTCCAAGGAAGAATATATAATGAGGGCAGCGGACTTCATAGAAAACCTAAGACCCGACATTTCAATTCAGAGGCTTGCCAGCAGAGTGCCTAATGAGGACTGTATTTTCTGCAACTGGGGTACAGGCTGGTGGAAGCTGAGGGACATGATAGAAGAAGAGCTGCGCAGAAGAGGAAGCAGACAGGGGGCATTATGGAAAAAAAGCTGATACTGTGGGATATTGACGGAACTCTTATGACCTGCTACAGCGACGGAACAAAGGCTATGAACGAAGCCTTCAGGCGAAGAATCGGTCATCCCAATGTTCTTGGAGAGATAAAAGTGGGAACAGCGATGGATTCTGCGCTTGTTGATGGTATAATGGAAAAATTTTCCATTCCGAAGGATGAGAAACCTGCAATAATTGAAGAATTTGCAGAAATTCTACGCGAAATAGTTTATAATAACAGTACAAAGCGGGTTCTGCCGGGAGTTGAAGAAATTCTTGCCGAATTGGAGAAGCAGGACGACGTTTACATGGGAATTATTACCAGCAACTTCAGAGTGGGTGCCGAAATAAAGCTTGCAAGTGTGGGGCTTGACGGACGCTTTAGCTATGGCGGCTACGGAGACTATCCCGGGGAAAAGTGGGATGCTGCAAGGGCTGCGGTTAAAGAGGTCGAGGAAGCCGAAAAATGCAGATTTGATAGCAATAACATCTTCGTGGTAGGAGACACGAAGTATGATATTAATTGTGCAAGGAAGACGGGCTTTAAGGTGATTTCGGTAGCAACCGGCTGGGCCTCTTATGAAGACCTTGAGGCAGAAAAGCCCGACTATATTTTTGAGGAGCTGGTACCCGCAGATTTTCTGAGAATAATTCTCAAATAAAAGGAGCAATGGATGATAAGATGGAGTGAATTCCTCGTGCCGTATGAAATGGCTGTGGAGGAGCTTAAAAATAAATTTAAAAGCATTAGAAAAGAGTGTGTAAAAAACAATGAACACTCGCCGATTGAGTTTGTTGTCGGAAGAGTAAAGCAGATTCCCTCGATAGTAGAAAAGGCAAGAAAGCTTGGCCTTTCCGAGGATGAAATCGAAAATATGGATGATATTGGCGGAATCAGAATAATCTGCCAGTTTGAAGACGATATATACAGAATAGTTGACCTTATCCGTGCAAGAGACGGGATGGATCTGGAAATTGTACTGGAAAAGGACTACGTTAAGGAGGTTAAGGACAGCGGCTACAGAAGTTATCACATGATAGTAAAGTATCCGATTTTCAGCGTGAAGGGTTTGAAGTTTGTATTTTTGGAAATTCAGATAAGAACTATGGCAATGAATTTCTGGGCAACCGTAGAGCATTCACTGAGGTACAAGTATAAGGACGACCTGCCGAAAAATGTTGCCGAGAAGCTTAAGAGTACAGCACATGAGGTCTATCTGCTTGATAAAGAAATGCAGGAAATCAGGGACGAAATCATCAGTGCCCAGAACCTTTTTATGCAGAAGTCAAATACTATTTCAGAAATACTGGAAAATATAGGGGTCCTCGAAAAGATGGGAAATCTCGATTCTGCCATGGATTTTCGTGAAAGATTTGAGTCGATCAGTTCCAAAAAATCCTATGATATGGAGCTTCAGCTTGAAGCCCTTTCCGATGACATTAAGAAGTCAATAATCATTGAAAGGGAGTCCCTTAACGAGGAGTTTGAGAGAACAGTGGGTTCAAAGTGATATGACTTACAGTTTTGAAAGTATCAGACGTATGATTGTGGAGGGCGGTCACTCGGCCCCTACAGGGGAGTTTGCCGTTTTGATGCCCTTCGTAATGACTGAGAGAGGAATTTCCCTCCTGTTTGAAACAAGGGCTATGAACATGAGGCGTCAGCCGGGAGAAGTCTGTTTTCCGGGAGGAAGGATAGAAGCAGGTGAAAGCCCTGCTAAGTGTGCGGCCAGAGAGTGCTTCGAGGAAACCGGAATAGCTGTTTCGGGAATAAAAATAATTGGAAGCATGGGCAGCATGAAGTCCCTTCTAAATGAAGATGTTAATATAGTAGCAGGAGAAATCAAAAGCTTTGACAAGGATAAGCTTAATATTAATCCTGCGGAAGTGCATGAGGTTTTTACTGTTCCGATAGACTGGTTGACAGAAAAAGGCCCGCAGACTGCATTTAATTATGAAGGCCATTATATTTGGGGGCTTACAGCAAGGGCTGTTAATATGTTCATTAAGCTTTGCAGAAGCAATGAGCCTGGAGGTGACCACTAAAGTGAAGAATGATTTGCTTAGGCTTGCACTGATTCAGATGAAGGTCAGCGCAGATAAAGAGGAAAACCTTAAAGCTGCCGAGGATAAGATTAAAATGGCGGCAGCAGCTGGAGCTAAGATTGTTGCTTTGCCTGAGATGTTTTCCTGCCCGTATTCAAACGCTTGCTTCAGAGACTATGCGGAAGGCGAAGACGGAGAAACCGTCAAAAGACTGTCGGCAATCGCAAGGGCACAAAAAATCTACCTTGTCGGGGGAACTATTCCCGAACTCGACGGAGACAGGGTTTACAACACATCGTTTATTTTCGGAAAAAACGGTGAGCTGATAGGGAAGCACCGTAAGGTTCACCTCTTCGATATCGATATTGAGGGCGGAATTTCCTTCAGGGAGAGCGATACTCTTACTGCAGGAGAAGAAATTACCGTTGTAGAGACAGAGTTCTGCAAGGTGGGCGTAGCGATATGCTACGATGTAAGATTTCCTGAAATGATGAGAATTATGGCGCTGAGAGGAGCAAAGCTTATTATCCTGCCGGCAGCCTTCAACATGACAACTGGCCCGGTTCACTGGGACTTAACCATGAGGGCAAGGGCTCTCGATAATCAGGTTTATTTTGCGGCTGTGAGTCCAGCGCGTGATATGGAAGGCCCTTATCAGGCTTACGGAAATTCGCTGATAGTAAACCCCTGGGGTGACTTTGTGGCACATACAGACGAGAGCGAGGGTATAATTTTCGGGAATATTGATCTTAAAAAGCTTGAAAAAATCAGAAATGAACTGCCTCTGTTAAAGCACAGGCGGGAAGAAATATATAAATTATAGTAACGATATAATTCTACGGGAGGTTTATTATGGGAGGCTTTGTTTTTATAATATTATTGGGTTTGCTTATTGGGGCAGTCGTTGCCAAAGCTATGAGAAATGACGATTAGCCGGGGTGTAAAATGAATAAAAAGACAGAAAGAACAATAGAAGCGCTGAGAGAAAATCGCTTTGAAGCGCTGTATTTTGATACTGCTGAAGAAGCAAAGGAATACCTGCTGAAGGAGGTGAAAACCGACCAATCGGTCGGCTTTGGCGGTTCTGTGACGCTTGACGAAATGGGAATATATCAGGCTCTTAAGGAGAGAGGCAACGAGGTGATATGGCACTGGTATATTGAAGAAGGCAGCGACAGAATAAATATGATGAATAAGGCCATGTTCACTGATGTATATATGTCAGGAATAAACGGTCTGACAGAGGACGGAAGAATAGTAAACATTGATGGCACGGGGAACAGGCTTGCAAGCATGCTTTTCGGGCACAAAAGGCTTTTTCTCGTCTGCGGAATAAACAAGATTTCAAGAAACGTTGAAGAAAGCTTAATAAGAATAAAGAACGTTGCCTGTCCGCTTAACACACAGAGGCTCAATATACCTACGCCGTGCAGCAAGGCGGATAAGTGCATGAACTGTACTTCCGAGAGAAGAATTTGCAATGCCACGCTGATTATGGAAAAGCAGCATGGAGGAATACCTACAACTGTTGTACTTATCGGCGAAAAAATGGGGTTTTAGAAGAAGGACGGATGAGAGGATAGAACATGGATTTTTTGCCCGTATCAAAAGCGGATATGAAGAGAAGGGGCTGGGACTGCCTGGACTTTGTGTACATTTCAGGCGATGCATATGTTGACCACCCTTCCTTTGGGCATGCTTTGATTTGCAGAAGACTTGAAAGCTTCGGCTATAAGGTTGGGATAATAGCCCAGCCTGATGTTAAAAATATCGACGACTTCAAGAGGCTCGGAAGACCGAGGCTAGGCTTTTTAGTTTCTGCGGGAAATGTGGATTCCATGGTAAATCACTATTCGGTTTTCAAACGAAGGCGAAAAAACGACTTCTACACGCCCGGAGGAGTGGCAGGAAAAAGACCTGACAGAGCCTGCATTGTATACACCTCAAAAGCAAAGGAGGCATATAAGGACGTTCCTGTTATATTGGGAGGGATTGAGGCCAGCCTCAGGCGTTTTGCTCACTACGATTACTGGGACAACAAAATCAGAAGGTCGCTGCTCCTCGACTCAAAGGCTGATATTATCAGCTACGGAATGGGAGAGAACTCAATAATTGAGATTGCCGATGCGCTCAATTCCGGGATTGATGTCAGGGACATCACCTGGATTGCAGGAACTGTTGTCAGAAAAAAGGAAATAGACGACCCCGATACAATAATTCTGCCATCATATAAGGAAATAACCGAAGAC
The DNA here is from genome assembly GCA_002315335.1 of Firmicutes bacterium UBA1768. Classification (GTDB taxonomy): domain Bacteria; phylum Bacillota; class Clostridia; order Peptostreptococcales; family Anaerovoracaceae; genus UBA1768. The sequence continues at coordinate 87,229 of DCGW01000009.1, forward strand.
AAGAAAAGGTTTGCAGAAAGCTTTAGGCTGCAATACTTGAACAGTGAGAGTCAGGACGGAAGGCCTCTCGCGGAACAGTATGATAAAAACCTCTTTGTGGTGCAGAACATACCGCAGCCGCCTCTCACAAGAGCGGAGCTTGACGACGTTTATGCCCTGCCTTTTATGAGGGAGTATCATCCCATGTACGAAAGCGAGGGAGGTGTGCCTGCTCTTAAGGAAGTAAAGTTCAGCATAACCTCTTCAAGAGGGTGCTTTGGAGGCTGTGCCTTTTGTGCATTAACCTATCACCAGGGCAGAGTTGTCCAGTCGCGAAGCCACGAAAGCATAATTGAAGAGGCAAAGCTGTTCTCACAAAAGCCTGATTTTAAGGGCTATATTAATGATGTGGGAGGGCCAACAGCGAATTTTCGCCACCCTGCCTGCAAAAAACAGATGGAACGGGGAACCTGCAAGCACAGAGACTGCCTTTTTCCAAAGCCCTGTAAAAATCTGGACGCAGACCACTCTGAATACATTGTGCTTCTGGACAAGCTGAGAGCTCTTCCGGGAATAAAAAAGGTATTCATAAGGTCGGGCGTTCGCTTTGATTATGCTCTTGCAGAGGGCAGCGATAAATTTATAAACAGACTTTGCAAGTACCATGTGAGCGGAACTCTGAAGGTGGCTCCGGAGCATGTATCTGATAACGTACTCGGCATGATGAGGAAGCCTGAAAATGAGGTTTTCCAAAGGTTCGCTGAAAAGTACAGAAAGATAAATGAGAAAAACGGAATGAAGCAGTTCATGATTCCGTACTTCATTTCCTCACATCCTGGCTCGACCCTGGAGGATGCGGTTGAGCTTGCTGTTTATCTTAAAAACACGGGTTTTGTTCCTGACCAGGTTCAGGACTTTTATCCGACGCCGGGGACGCTTGCGACCTGTATGTACTATACAAGAATACATCCCTTAACCGGCGAAAGTGTATATATTGCGGACAGCATAGAAGAAAAAAAGATGCAGAGAGCACTGCTGCATTTTAATAAACCGGAAAACTACGACCTTGTAAAAAAAGCGTTGATTAAAACCGGAAGAACCGACCTGATCGGGTTTGGTGAGGGAAAATTAATTCCTCCAAGGAAGAAGAAACAGACATAGTATTGCGAAATTGACAAAAGCTCAGTAAGGGCGGTCATCGGGAAATACTATGACTATAAACATTGTTAAATAATTGTCGAAAGGAAGGTGAACAGGTGAAAAATAAAATTCTACATTTCTTCATTTTGCTCATTTTTCTGACAACCACCTGCGTAACTGTTGCTTTTGGTGCATATGGAGACTCTACCGGTTCAAAAACATTTGAGGACTTTGATGGAAAAACTATAGCTGTAAGCACAGGCAGCACCTTTGATACAGCAGCATATGAGTCAATAAAGTCTCCTGAAATAATGTACTTCAATACAATTGCGGACCAGCTCGAAGCCATCACAACAGGAAAAGCCGATGCCATGATAATAGATGAGATTATGTATTATTTCATGAAGAAAAATGGCGAGCTGGAAAATTGCGAAATGATTATGGGTTCGCCCGGATTTATGAAATATGCTTTCTTCTTCTCGAAGGACGAGGGAGGAGCAGCAATAAAAGCGGAAATCGATGATTTTATTCAGGAAATCAGAACGGATGGCAGGTTGGATAAAATCTTGAAGCACTGGATTAATGGAGAGGAATACGACCTGGACATTCCTTACCCTGATGAGCTTACCGGTGAAAACGGCACTTATACAGTTGCAACATCGTCAGCCTATCCGCCTTTTAATTATATGGAAGATGGAGAAATTGTGGGCTATGAAGCTGATATTATTCGATTGTATGCTAAAGAAAAAGGTTACAAGCTTGAGTATTATGATATGACCTACGACGCCACGTTGGTGGGGGTTGCAAGTGGTAAATACGATATTGGAGCCAGCAGTTCCGTCATAACGGAGGAAAGGCTCAAGAGCATGAATTATTCTGATGTGGTGTATGCTGCAAGCTATTGTTTGGTTTATGCTGATGATAGCGCTCTTGCGACTGCAAATATGAGTGATGCCAATGGATTGAAAAAAGGCTTTTACAGAACCTTCATCGAAGACAGCAGGTGGAAGCTGTTTGCAGATGGTGTAGGCAGCACTGTTCTGATAACCGTGCTTTCTCTGATTTTTGGAACGATTATCGGGTTTCTTGTTTATCTTGCCTGCAGGAGAGGAAACAAGATTGCTAATATTATCACAAAGTCGGCAATATGGCTTATTCAGGGACTGCCCATGGTGGTTCTGATTATGATTCTCTTCTATATTGTATTCGGAAATACTGACTTTGCAGGAATCTGGGTTGCTGTAGTCGGCTTCACCATTACCTTTGCGGCTTCTGTTTTCCAGATGATAGAAGGCGGAGTCAAAACTGTGGACACGGGTCAGTCAGAGGCGGCATATACTGTCGGATATTCTGAGTTACAGACATTTTTTAAGATAATACTTCCTCAGGCGGCACAGCATTTTATTGTGAGCTTTAGGACAGAGGCAGTATTTCATCTGAAAGCGACTGCAATAGTTGGATATATTGCTGTAAGAGATATTACAAAGGTCAGCGATGTTGTACGAAGCATTACCTATGAGCCATTTTTTTCACTTATTGCAACGGCTGTAATCTACATCATTTTAGGGGCGTTACTATCTGCGTCAATAAAGGGAATTCAGGTAAAAATTGACCCTCTTAAACGTAAAAGAGAGGCATATCTAAAGGGAGTGAAGCGATAATGCATGAAATCAGGATTAACAGATGCAAAATTGCTGTACTGATATTGGCAGTAATTATTGTATGTATTTCAAACCCTGTTGTTGCTTTCGGCGGCTATGGCGACTCCACCGGTTCAAAGACCTTCAAGGACTTTGATGGCGCGAGAATTGGAATTATTACAGGCTCTGCTTTCGATACGGCAATTGTTGAGGCTGTTAAAGACCCTCAGCTGTATTACTATAACGTTGTTGCAGACCAGGTTGAGGCTATTAAAACAAATAAGCTCGATGCAATGGTTTTAGACGATTTGCAGTACAGATTTATGACAAAAAATGGTGAGCTCGATGATTTTGAAATGATAGAAGGGGCTCCGGGATTTTTAAAAATAGCCTTCTGTTTTGCAAGAACCACAAAAGGAAACAAAGTGCTGTCTGAATTTAATGAGTTTCTTAAGGTTATTAAGGCTGACGGCAGACTGGATCAGATACTCGGCTATTGGCTGGACGGAAAAGAATACAACCTCGATATTCCTTCTCTTGATGAACTGACTGGTGAAAACGGAACAATCAAGGTGGCCACCGCTGCAATTTACCCGCCTTTCAATTATATTGAAAACGGAGAAATTATTGGTTATGAGCCTGATATTCTGCATCTGTTTGCAAAGGAGTATGGTTATAAATTGGATTATTATGACATGACCTTTGACAGCATTATGGTTGGAGTTGCCACTGGAAAATTTGACATTGGCTCGAGCGGCACTTACGTAACAGAGGAGAGGCAAAAGGGCATGGATTTCTGCGATGTTGTTTACGACTCAAAATATGTGCTGCTTTATGCCAAGGATGACACAGCAAAGGCTGCCGCAGATGGGGTGAATGCCGGAGATAAAAATGACGGCTTTTATAGAACCTTTATTGAGGACAATAGATGGATGCTCTTTGTAAAGGGCATAGGAAGAACCCTGCTGATAACATTTTTATCCATGCTTTTAGGAACAATTCTCGGATTTGTGGTCTACCTTTTGTGCAGGAAGGGAAATAAGGTGGCCAACGGAATAACAAATGCCATAATATGGTTAATTCAGGGAATACCTATGGTAGTGCTGCTGATGGTATTTTTCTATATTATTTTTGGAAAATCGCAGATCGGAGGCATTTGGGTCGCTGTAATAGGCTTTACCCTTACGTTTGGAGCGGCTGTCTTCCAGATGATAGCAGCCGGAGTAAAAACTGTAGATTTGGGACAGTCTGAGGCGGCATATACTGTAGGCTATTCAGACATACAAACATTTTTTAAGATAATTCTTCCTCAGGCAGCACAGCACTTTATCGGGACCTACAGAGTAGAAGCTGTATTTCATTTGAAGGCGACAGGGATTGTCGGATATATTGCTGTTCAGGACCTGACAAAGGTCAGTGATATTGTACGAAGCATAACCTACGAGCCGTTTTATCCTCTTATTGCGACGGCTGTAATATATATAGTAATAGGAGCGGCTATTTCTGCTGTATTTAAGCAGGTTCAGGTAAAAATTGACCCTATGAGACGAAGTCGAGAGGACTACCTGAAAGGAGTGAACAGATAATGATTGAACTGAGACATATAAAAAAGGTCTTTCCCGATACGATACCTCTAACTGATGTAAATACGGTCATTGAGGATGGGGAGGTAATATCCATTATAGGACCTTCAGGGACAGGAAAATCAACGCTTCTCAGGTGTATCAACCTCTTGAGTCCACCTACTTCAGGCGAGATTCTGATAGACGGGGTGTCTATTACTGAGAGCCCTGAAAATTTTGCGAAGGTCAAAGGAAAGATGGGCATGGTATTCCAGTCCTTCAATCTTTTTAATCACCAGACGGTAATAGAGAATATTATGCAGCCTCAGATCGACTTGCTCGGGAGGTCAAAGCAGGAGGCTTATGATAAAGCTGTTGGGCTGCTGGAAAAGGTAGGCCTGTCTGAGAAGACTTTTGCCTTTCCGTCGGAGCTTTCGGGAGGTCAGAAGCAGAGGATAGCCATTGCCAGAACTCTTGCGATGGATCCTGAAATCATTCTTTTTGATGAGCCTACCTCTGCGCTCGACCCCACTATGGTAGGCGAGGTTGAAAGCGTAATCAGGCAGCTCAAGGGCAGCGGAAAAACCATGATTATTGTCACCCACGAAATGACTTTTGCGGAGGAGATAAGCTCAAGAGTTTTCTATATGGACGAGGGAATAATCTACGAGGACGGAAGCCCGGAGCAGATTTTCCATAACCCAAAGAAGGAAAAAACAAAAAGCTTCCTAAGAAGAAAGAAAATGCTTGAGGTTAATATTTCCTCTGCAAAGTATGATTTTCTCGGCATTATTACAAAGATTGGCGAGTTTGGTCAGAAGAGGAAGCTGCCGCCAAAGCTCGTGGAGGATATTAA